>JBAXTA010000226.1:0-7754 GCA_037130415.1 Spirochaetota bacterium | reverse complement strand
GCCTCCCTCTCTGGCGCCCGCCTCGTGATGGGCTCGGCCACCCCCTCCACCGAAGCCTGGAGCCTCATGTCGACTCTTTCCATCGAGAAGCTCGGACTTACGAAGATGCTCGCCGGAGGCGCGGCACCGGCCATCGAAGTGGTCGACATGCGCGACGAGGGCAGCCCGATCTCGGCCCGCCTTGCCCAGGCCGTGCGCGAGACCCACGCGAAGGGCGGCCAGTCGATCCTCTTCCTCAACCGGCGTGGCTTCGCCCACTTCTTCCGCTGCCGGACCTGCGGCGCTGGAATCAATTGCAGGCATTGCTCGGTGTCGCTCACCTGGCACAAGGATCGTGGCGCGCTGATCTGTCACTATTGCGGCTATCGGATCCCGCCGCCCCGCGCCTGCCCCGAGTGCGGATCCCTCGACGTCGGCTGGTCGGGCTTCGGCACCGAGCAGGTGGAGGAGGAGGCCACGAGGCTCTTTCCCGAACTCCGCATAGGCCGTCTCGACGCCGACTCAACCGCAAAAAAGGGCGAACTCGAAAAGACCCTCGACGATTTCCGGGAGGGACGGCTCGATGTCCTTCTCGGCACGCAGATCGTGGCCAAGGGCCTCAATTTCCCGCGCGTGAAGACCGTAGGCATTGTGATGGCCGACTCCTCCCTGAGCCTGCCCGATTTCCGCGCCGCGGAGCGCACCTTCAGTCTCATCGTGCAGGTGGCCGGCAGGGCGGGAAGGTTTTCCCCCGATGGCCGCGTCATACTCCAGACCCTCCGCCCGGACAGTTCGGTGATCGCACGGGGACAGGCCCTCGACGTCGCAGGCTTCCAGACCGAGGAGCTCGCCACGAGGCGGATGCTCGGATTTCCTCCCTATACGCGGCTGATCAGGATTGTCTTCCGTGCCCGTGAGCGCGAGCGCGCCCCCGAGGCGGCGGCAGCCTTTGCAGCCGCGCTCCAGCCCACCCTCCCGGCCGACGCCGAGATCCTTGGCCCCGCGGAGTGCCCTCTGGCGCTCGTGGCCGGCACCGCTCGCTGGCAGCTCATCGTCCGCGCGCCTACCCTCGGTGGCATCCACGGCCAGGTCGGGCAGCTCCTGTCCGGGTACAAGGCGCCAGCGGGAGTCCGTCTCGAGGTCGATGTGGATCCGGTGTCATTGCTCTAGTTGCTGCCTTCTTTCCGCCCGGGGTTCATTCAGGCCTTTCAGCCTCCCAGATCCCGCAACCTGTCCCGGAGCAGGGCGGCCCGCTCGTAGTCTTCGAGTTCGATGGCCTTCTCGAGCTCTGCCTGGATGCGCCCGCGGTCGGTTGGCTCCTCCCCTGCCTCTGCGGCGCCTCGGCCCATATCCGAGTCGACGATGGAAGCGCCCTCGGTGACGAGGCTCACCGCGATACCCGCCTCGTCAATCACCGATTCGGCGATGAAGATCGGGCAGGATCCCCGCACGGCTATGCCCAGCGCGTCCGAGGGCCTGCAGTCGATCCTGAGTTCATGTCCTCCATGATAGAGGATGAGCTGGGCGAAAAAGGTGCCTTCGTGAAGGGAGCTGATTTCCACGCGCGCGATACTGGCGCCAAGGGTTTCAATGAGGGTTTTCGCCAGATCGTGGGTGAGGGGCCGCGGCACCTCTACCTTGCCGATGCCGATGAGGATGGCGTGGGTCTCGAGCTGGCCGATGAAGATCGGCACTGCCACCTCGCTTCCCTTCGGCCGGACGAGGACGACATTGCCCCGATCAGTCTGTGCGACTGTCCAGATATCCGCTTCGACAAAGGTTTCGGCTGCCATCGGCATCCATTATCGGGTATGGCGGGATGGGGCGCAATCGCGGTATCGTGCGGCGCAGCAAAAGTCCGCGGCTTTGACGGTACTTCTGCGAAGCGGAGGTTCTGGCGTGAAATCGAGCTATGAGAAACCGGACTTCTGGTCACAGAAGGCGAAAAAAGAGGGCTATCCGGCCCGCTCGGTCTACAAGCTTGCCGAGATCGATACAAAGTTCCATATCGTGGGAGGAGCCTCCCGCGTCCTGGATATCGGTGCGGCCCCAGGTTCCTGGAGCCTCTGGCTGCTTCGAAAGCTGGCAGGGAAGGGGTTCATTGCAGCCGTCGATGTGCAGGGCCTTTCCATGGAGATGGACTTTGACAATTTTCATTTTATCAAGGGCGACCTTTACGACCCCGCGGTCAGGGGCGAGCTACAGGCGCTAGGACCCTACAACCTCGTGCTGTCGGACGCCGCACCCGCAACTACCGGAAGCCGCATCGTAGACCAGGGCGCCTCGGAATCGATTGTCGAGGCTGTCATGGACTATGCCTTTGCCTGCCTTGCGCCGGGGGGGGCCTTTGTTGCGAAGATTTTTCAGGGAGGCTCTGAAAAGGCCCTTCTCGATGCGCTCCGGAAGCGCTTTGCAAGCGCCAGAGGCTTTAAACCCGAGGCCTGCCGCTCGGAATCCTTCGAGACCTACCTTGTGGCGACAGGCTTCAGGGGGCCTGCCAACTCAGCTCAGGTGTAGCCTCGCTGCGTTGGGTCGCTGAGCTTCCGGATGGCGCGCACACGCGTGCCGATGACGGCCGCGATGTCCTGGTCACCGGGGTTCTCCATCCAATTGAACATGGTCAGGAATATGATCCCGAAAAAGGCCATGCCGACCGTGCCAAGATCGACATCGGCGGGGATCTGGCCCTGTTCCCGGGCTTCGACCAGCACAGCCATGACCTTTGCGTTGTCGATCCGCCGGAGTTCATGGAGCCGCTCCTTGAACTCCGGGTAGCCCCTGAATACCTGCTCAGCCTGGATAATGAGGTAGGCGAGGTCCCTGCTGGATGCAAAGTACGCGGCAACTGTGTCTATCCCTCCAAGCATGCGGTCCATGCCCCTGTCCTGTCGGTCGAAGGCTGCAGTCAGGCGCATGAACATTCGCTCGAAGAGCTCGAAGAGGCACGTGAAGAGGCCATCCACGCCGTTGAAGTGGCGGAAGATGGCGGGCTCCGTGATACCTGCCCGACTGGCAATGTTCTTCAGGGTGGCCGCCCGGGGGCCGTTTTCCCTGATTACCCAGGCTGCGGCGCGGAGTATGGCGGTCTTGGCCTTGGAGTGTGGCCAGGTTGGATCGGTGTCGATCATGTCCATGTCGATTCCTTCAAGAGCGATTGCATCTTTCCGACCTTGGCCGGGGGCTTCCGCAGCCATGAAAGCCGTGTCACACAGCGCAGGATCCCTATTCCCAAGGCCGCCATGGCCCATAAAGCCAGACCTGGTTCCCTATCGAGCAGCAGGGCCCAGTTGAAACCGCTCCCGGCATAGGCGCCGATGACGGACGGAATGGCAACAAGGAGGATGAGCCTGATCGCGATCCCTGTCATGCACCGTAGGCGTGCAAACCTGAGTGGGGAGGAGGACCCCGAGGCATCCGCCCTTCCCCGCAGCGCCCGCGCCCAGGTGAGGGCCCTTCCCGTTCCCATTGTCAACACAATCGCATGTATAGAAGCTATCACGGCCAGGAGGATGGCACAACGTCCCCAGGGAATTGGCGGTTCGGTGCTTTCATCAAGGAGAATCCTTCGGGCTCCATCCACCATGAGTGGCATTATGAGCCAGGAAAGGAGGACACTCCCCTCGGGTACCATCATGACAATGCCAGCCTGGCGATCCGGCCAGATCGCCGCTACCGCCGTAAAACCCTCGAGTGAGGCATCAATACGGAGTTCCTTCCCCTGCTTCGTTTCGCGCAGCTTCCATCCATAGGCCCAGGGGCTGCCCTTCACGAGGGGCGTCGAGATCCTTTCTGTGATGTCGGGGCCGAAGGTTTCAGTGCCTCCGAAGCCAGGGGCCGTGAGGGCTGCCATGAAGCGCGCGAAATCGGGGGCGGTCGAGATCATCGAGGTGGAAGGACCGTGTGAGGACGGGATTTCCTGGTCGCGCGGGATGGAAGTCCAGAAAAATGCTGTCGATCCCTGGGGTATCCGTTTGGCTTCACTGCCGCCCTGGGCGTCGCTTTGCGCCATCTTGAGGGGCTTGAAGACGCGCTTGGTCACGAGTTCGGCGAAGGGCAGCTTCATCGAGCGTTCGAGGGCAAGGCCGATGGCGTCGTATCCTGAATCAAACCCGCGTCCAAGACCGAAACCAAGGCTTTGACCAGGGAGGATACCCGCTGGCGAGGCAATGCGTACTGTCCAACCATCATCAGGGCCGGCTGTCAGCCTGCTTGCAACCCCGGCCAGGTTGGGTGGAGCGCCCTGCTGGTCAGTCGAATCGAGGTCCTGGTAGCCGCTTGCGTGCGCAAGGAAATCGCGCACGGTCGGGGTGAAAGCGGAACCCGCCGCCTTCGTCTTGTCTTTCCGTAGCTCAAGTTCGGGGACATAGAAGGCCAGGGGCTTCGCAGGATCGAGGCGCTTTTCACGCTCGGCTATCCTGGCCAGCGTTCCGGTTATCGCCTCGCCGAGCTGCCCGATGGCCATCGGCGTGAAAGGCTCAAGAGGGATGCCACGGGCATCTGTCCCCAATGCAAGCGCCATGTCTGGCTTGCCGTAGCGAACCGATGCTGCCGTCAGTCCGATGAGCCCCTGTCGCTGCATTTCGCCGGCGAAAAAGCTTTCGAGGTCGCCGTAACGCTCCGGCGCCATGTCGGGGAGATACACGAGGAGGAGGGCGGCCAGCAGGATGACCACGAAGGGCAAAAGCCGTCGGAGCAGCTTCATAGCCGCAGATTAGCATGAATAACGGCTTTCGTCCCTCCTCCTCGCCATTTCGACATTGAGGGCTACAGCGAGAACAGCAGCTCCTGATAGGTCGGGAAGGGCCAGACCGAGGCATCGGTCACGCGCTCGAGGGAATCGACCGCTTCCCGGAGCTCGTCCATTGCGGGCACCACACCCTCGCGGTAGGCGCGGGCGCAGGCGAGGGGTTCCTCGACCCCGACAGCGGAGGATAGCACCGCGTCGAGCCGCTCAAGGCGGTTTCCGGCGCTTTCGATCAGCGCAGAGATGGCGCGGCAAAGCTTCTCCTGCGGCGCTGCCACGGCTCCGACCGAGGCCAGGGCACCTGCTTCTCCAGCCAGCCGTGCGGCGTAGCGCGTGCCAGCGGGGAGGATGGAGCGGCGAACCATGTCGGCCATCACGCCTGCCTCGATGTTGATCTGCTTGGCGTAGCGTTCGAGGTAGATCACGGCGCGGCTTTCGATCTCCTCCTTGGTGAAGACGCCAAGGCGGGTGAACATCGCGACAGCTTCGGGCTTGATGAACTCAGGTATCGCTTCGACGGCCGAGCGGAAGCGGGGCAGACCCCTCCGTTCAGCCTCGAGGTGCCATTCCGACGCGTAGCCGTTCCCGCTGAAGATCACGCGGCGGTGGGCCTTCCAGGCCTCTGCGACGATGGCGCGGGCTGCCGCGTCCGGCGTGGCTCCAGCTGCGATCCGCTTTTCGAGACGGACTACGATCTCGGCCAGGATGTCGGCGACGACCGCAGAAAGGATGGTGGAGGGTGTCGCCACTGACTGTGAGGAGCCGACCATGCGGAATTCGAACTTGTTGCCGGTATAGGCAAAGGGGCTCGTGCGGTTGCGGTCGGTCAGGTCGAGGGGAAGCTTGGCCAGGCCTCCAGCCTTCATGTCGAGGTGGCCGGCCTTGGTCTCTGCACCCTTGCCGCCATTGTTTGCGGCCAGGCTGTCGAGGAGGGCTTCGAGCCGATCGCCGATGAAGATGGAAATCACCGAGGGCGGTGCCTCGTGGCCGCCTAAGCGGCGGTCATTGCCTGCAGTAGCAGCCGAGGCACGAAGGAGACCGGCGTTGCGGTCTACCGCCTCGATGACTGCCGTGAAAAAGAGGAGGAAACGCGTGTCTTCGGCAGGATCGCCCTCAGGATCGAGGAGATTGGAGCCCTTGTCGGTACCGATGGACCAGTTGATGTGCTTGCCAGAACCGTTCATCCCGGCGAAGGGTTTTTCGTGGAGGAGGGCGGCCATGCCGTGACGGGCTGCTACCTTCATGATTGTTTCCATCACGAGCTGGTTGCCGTCAGCAGCCACGTTCGCTGCGCCGAAGACAACTGCGAGCTCGAACTGGTTGGGGGCAACTTCGTTGTGCTGGGTCTTGGCCGCGACTCCCATGGACCAGAGCTCGGTGTTGAGCTCGCGCATGAAGGCGTCCACCTTTTCGGGGATCGCGCCGAAGTAGTGGTCCATCAGCTCCTGGCCCTTGGAAGGAACCGTGCCGAAGACCGAGCGTCCCGTGAGCACAAGGTCGGGCCGCTTTTCGTAGAGGGCCTTGTTGACGAGGAAGTACTCTTGCTCCGGGCCTACCGTCGTGATGACCCGCTCGGAGGAATGGTCGCCGAGGAGGCGCAGAACCTTTATCGCAGACTTGTTGAGGGCATCGATGGAGCGGAGGAGGGGCACCTTCTTGTCGAGGGCATGGCCGTAGTAGGAGATGAAGGCGGTCGGGATGCAGAGCGTCACTCCCGAGGCCGAGCGTTTCAGGAAGGCTGGGCTCGTTGTGTCCCAGGCCGTGTATCCGCGGGCTTCAAAGGTCGCGCGAAGGCCGCCTGAGGGGAAGCTCGAGGCATCGGGTTCGCCCTTGATGAGTTCCTTGCCCGAAAAGGCCATGATGATGCGACCCTCCCCGGCAGGCGCAATGAAGGAGTCATGCTTTTCGGCAGCGAGGCCGGTGAGGGGGTGGAACCAGTGCGTAAAGTGCGTAGCGCCGCGTTCGATGGCCCAGTCACGCATGGCGCTCGCTACGACCTCGGCGACATCGAGCGAGAGCTCCGCATCGCCGGACTGAACCGCAACGAGACGATTGTAGATCGAGGCGGGAAGACGCTCGCGCATGATCGAGTTGGAAAAACAGTGGGTGCCGAAGAGCGAGGAGGGAGTGGGGGTGGGAGTCGGGGTCCGTGGGCTTGCTGTCGTACTCAAAGAGTGCTCCTTAGGATAGTCTGCACTATAAATAGCAATTCTTGGGCCAAGCCAAGTGCTAGAACGAAATAAACGGCTGTTGAGTTGCTGGTATGGAGAAAATGCTAGGTGGGGTAAGGAAATAATGATTGAAAATAGCAAGCGAATTTTTCTGCCAGCGTGGCGATGGCCAGAGACAGATCCAGTTTCTGCTACATTCGTGTAATAATGCAGAAATAAATCTACATCTTTGTCCTGAATCGGTGCCAGTCGATGGCGTATTTCCTCAGTGCAAGGCCAAAGCGGCGTTCGGTGATGCCAAGGAACTGGGCAGCGGCTACAGCCTTGCCCTTGCTCATCTTGAGGGCTTCGACGATGAGTTCTCTCTCCATGCGGGCAAGGGTTGCGTCGAGTGTAGACAGTGGGCCTGTCCCTGTCGAAGCGGCTGACTGGAGGCTAGGGGGGAGCTGCCAGGCATGGATGACCCCGTCGTTGGACAGGACGACCGCGCGTTCGATGGCGTTTTCCAGCTCCCGGACATTGCCTGGCCAATGGTAGCTCATGAAAAGGTCAATCGCTGGCGTCGAGATTCGGAGGACTGGCTTTCCGAGGCGCTGGCCAATGCCAAGCGCAAAATGATCGGCAAGAAGCACGATGTCGCCGCCCCGCTCGCGCAGCGGTGGCATCCGGATCGGGAAGACATTGAGCCTCCAGAAAAGGTCTTCGCGGAACAGGCCTTCGGCTACTTCTTTTTCAAGGTCGCGGTTGGTGGCAGCAAGGACCCGCACATCAGCCTTGATGGTGGAGCCGCCTCCGACCCGTTCGAAGCTTCGTTCCTGGAGTACGCGGAGGAGCTTAGCCTGGACTGCCGACCCAAGCTC
>JBAXTA010000225.1:0-7793 GCA_037130415.1 Spirochaetota bacterium | reverse complement strand
GGACGGAGCCGTTGCGGCCGACCTGGCAGCGCTCAGCCTGGGATTCGGCAGCGGGGACAATGAAAAGGCAGTAACGCAAAAGATCGCCTTGCCCGTCAAGGGAGCCAACGGAACCACGATCGTCTGGACCAGCTCCAATGCAGCCTTGTTCGGCAATGATGGAACGATAGTGCGCACCAACGAAGCGGATGAACCCGTGACGCTGGCAGCATGGATTTCCAAGGCGGGACTCAGGGACCAGGGCAGGGAGTTCCAGGTGGTACTCGCCGCAGCCAAGGCAGAACTCGATTCCGCAGAAACGGAAATTGGCTACGCAAGCGAAGACAGCGCCACCTTTGTTACCCAGAATCTTGTGCTGCCCTTGACAGGGAAACGCGGATCGACGGTTGCCTGGTCCTCCCTCTCAGCCAAGGTACTCAGCGATGCGGGAGTTCTCAGCCTGCCAATGGGCCAGGACGAGAAGGTTACACTCCGTGCCACCCTTGTGAATGGCCCAAGCCGAGCGACACGCGATTTCGCGGTTGTCGCCAAGGATTACTCGGTCTTTGCCGACGCGGCAAGCCTTGCCCTGACCTTCTCCTCCAGCGATTCGGAAAACCATGTCACCGCAAAGCTGGGCCTTCCCGCAGCAGGCGCCAATAAGACCACGATCACCTGGAACGCTGACCAGCCTGATCTGGTAGCATCCAATGGCGACGTGAAACGCCCCGAGGGACGCGATGTCAAAGTCACCCTGAAGGCAGTAGTCACCAAGGCAGACCGAAGCACCGAGAAGACCTTCACCGTGAATGTCATAGATGTGACGATGTTCAGGATAACGACAGGCATAGCAAAACAGATCGCCGACAAGAAGCTCCAGAACGTAACCGTCATGGAAACCCCCCAGGGTATTTCCATAACGGCTGGCGGATTGGCCTTCGGCGCAGATTCGGGTGAGATCAACAAGGACGTCGCGGCCAAGCTGGATCTCATCGGGCTCATTCTCCAGAACCTCGACAAGAACGGCGATCTCCGCAACGCAAAGATCGTGATCGAAGGACATTCGGCGGTGGGAAGCTCCGGAAAGCCGGACAATTCCGATTCCCCGAAATCCGACATGACCGTGTCAAAACTGCGGGCCGAGGGTGTCATGAAATACTTCACCAGCCGCAACTATGTTTCCGCATCGGTGATTACCTTCCTCGGATACGGCAGCACAAAGCCGATCGCCGAAGCCAAAGACGCGAAGAACCGCCGCGTTGAAATCGTCATCGTGAAGGACAATGCCGCCGAGGAAGGTTCGAAATGAAGAGCAAAGGAAAAACGATGACCCTCCAATCGCTTGCGCTTGGCACCCTCGCCTTCCTGGCGCTTGGCTGCAGCAATATGATCTACACGCTTCGGCCGATGACCCTGGATACGAACAAGGCGACGGCCTCGGGGGAGCAGATCGAGGCGAACATTGCCTGGGCCAGCCTGAACAGCAAGAGCAGTGTCTACAATGATTTTTTCATGCCAGAACTCCTGTCTGGATCCACGATCACCTGGTCCTCGGCCGATGGCTCGATTTCGACCAACGGGCCTGAAGCCCTGGTCGAAAGGCCGACGGACGCAAGCAAGTATGTGACCCTGACTGCCACGATCAGCTATGGGATTGCAACCGTCACCAAGACTGTCAGGGTCTTTGTACGCGCCATCCCGAAGGCTCCGGGAGTGGATACCGTGGTCGACCAGGCGATTGTCGATGAAGCCAAGGCATCGCTTGCTGCCGGGGGAAGCGCCTTCGGCTTTTCTGCCGGGCAGGGTTTATCCTCTGCCACCAGTTCGATCGCCTTTCCGAGCACAGGACCAGATGGCACCTCGATATCCTGGGAAACCAGCGATCCCTCGGTCATCGGGCCTGATGGGACCCTGGTTCGCCCCCCGGCGGGGAGCGGCAGCAAAACGGTAAAAGTGACTGCAAAGATCAGGCGTGGCAACACGATCGTGACTGAAACCTATGAGATAACCGTTCCTGAAGCCCCGGCCAGCCCTGCAGAAGCTGTCGCGGCTGACGCTGCGAGCCTGGCTCCGGAATTTGCCGGCAGCGACATGCTAACCCACGTGACCGCAGACCTTAGCCTTCCCTCCTTTGGTGCTTCCGGCACGGTAATCAAATGGACTTCCAGCAATCCGGCCATCATCGGCGCCGACGGCCTGGTTACGAGACCAGCAGACGCCAATGCCACCGTCACTCTCAGCGCCGAAATCACCAAGAACGGGGTCACTGAGACCACGACCTTTACGGTGCTTGTCGCGGCACTCCCCTCCGATCCCGCACTCGTACTCCGAAGAGACAAGGCCAACCTGGTTCCGCTATGGAAGGCCGGCGATTCGCCCGGTTCGGTGACTGGTCCCATGGATCTTCCGACCTCAGGGCCCAGCGGCAGCACCATCACCTGGGCTACGGTGCCGACAGCGGTCATCGATCCGCTTACCGGCAACGTCGTCAGGGGCGCAACCGACACAGCGGTAACCCTCACGGCGACTATCAGCTATGGCAAGGCGCCCAATACAAAGACAGAGACCAAGACCTTTGAACTCTCTGTCCTGAAAATCCCGACCGACCCAGCGGTAGCAGTAAAGGAAGACGCGGCAAGCATCGCCATCGGCTATCCCCAGGGAGATTCCAGCTTCAGCATCACCGATGACATCAAGCTCCCGACCATTGGCGACGATGGCTCGATCATCACCTGGACTTCATCCGCACCCAACCTTGTCGGAACGGGCGGAACAGTCACACGACCGAGCTACACCGCCGGGGATAAGACAGTTACGCTCACCGCGCTTGTGCAGAAGGGTGGCGAGACCGTGATCAGGACCTTCACCGTCACGGTGGGCGCCCTTCCAAAAACTGCGACCGATGTGGTCGCAGCCGACAAGGCCAGCCTTGAAATCCGATTTGCTTCTGGCGACACAGGCGGGACGGGCGGAAAGGTCACCGCAGCACTGAGCCTGCCGACCACCGGTCCTTCGGGGAGTACCATCACCTGGGTACAGACCAGCCCCGACCCCGCTACAACTCCCATCATCGACACCGATCCAGTGGGTGGACTCGGAGGCATCACCAAACCGGCAACTGCGACAACAGTTACCCTCACGGCGACCATCAGCTCGGGTACGGGGGCCGACCTAAAGACCGAGACCAAGACCTTCACTTTTGTTGTCGAACCCAAGCCGACAGCTTCGGCCGATATTGTCGCCCAGGACGCGGCAGTCCTCGAGCCGGTCTTTGGCACGGGAGAAAGCGGCGCCTCGGTGACAAAGACCATCAGCCTACCCACGACCGGCGTCAACAATTCAACAATCACATGGGCGGTCAGCCCCACCGGTGTCATTGCAACACCCTCGGGTACGATCACGAGACCGAGCCTTGCGAGCGGTGACGCCATCGTCGTCCTGACTGCAACCATCACAAGCGGGACGACTACCACTACCAAGACCTTTACCGTCAAGGTCGAAGCCATCGATCCCGCGACGCCAGCCGAAAAGGCGCTCGCGGACAAGGCCGCCGCAGTGCTCGGCTTCGATAGTGGGGATGGATCAATCCCAACGGGCGGCACCTACCCCGTCGTCACCGGCCCCCTCACCCTCCCCTCGATCGGGCCCTATGGCTCGACCATCACCTGGACCCAGACCACGCCTGCCACGCCGGTCATCGTCTACACCGATCCACGGCTGCCGACGACCGGCTTTGTCAAACGGCCAGATGCCGATACGACGGTGACCCTTACGGCGACCATCAGCTCCGGTACGGGCGCTGACAAAAAGACCGAGACCAAGACGATCACGGTCACCGTCACGGCACCGAACCCGGCCTACACTCCCGCCCAAAAAATAGCGGAGGACGCTGTGATGGCCGCTCCGACCTTTGCAAGTGGCGACGGCACGAACGCTGTCACGAACAACTTCACGCTGCCAAGTGTGGGTCCCTATGGCACGAATATCAGCTGGGCAGTAAGCAAGACCGCGAGCAGCGACACGACCGTGCTGGCCTTGCCGAGCAGCAATCCAACCGCGCCGGCAGCCTGGGATGTCACCGTGACCAGGCCGGCGATAGGGCAGCCTGATGTCTATGTCATCGTGACGCCGACCTACACCAATGGCAGCACGACGGTGGTTGGCGTTCCGACCTACCTGAAGGTCAAGGCTCTGGGATCGACGGGAACGGTGGCTCTGACCATCAATTTCACAGCGCCCAACGCGCCGACCTTCAGCATTACTCCGACCACGGCGATCAAGCTGAACAAGTATGCAGGCGCGCCTGAATCCATCGCGGTCAGCGCTGCCAGTGGCTTTACGAGTTACCAATGGGTCGTCAACGGCGCCGTTGTCTCGACGACCGCCGCGGCAACGATCTCGAGCGCAGGGCTCCCCACAGGACCCAACAAGGCTGCCCTGTTCGCCATGAAAGATGGCGTTCTCTGGGAAGCAGATTTCACCTTCACGGTGGTGGAGGAATGAGGAACATGAAACAGCGAAACAAACCCGTCATCACCGCGATCATCCTTGCAGCCTTCGTGCTTGGGGGATTTCTCGCGTCCTGCGTCGGTCCCTTCGGAAGCAACAATGCCATGGGGGGTGCGACGCGGATCGACAATCAGACGACCCTGCCGGGCATGGGAGCTATCAGGCTCCTCCTCCCCGCTACGGGCACTTCGCGTGGCACCATCATTCCGGCCGCCCTCGCCAGCGCCCATCACTACAAGATTACCCTTACCCCAAGCACGGGTGCGGCCCTTGTCGTCGACAACGTGACGAGCAGCCCCTGGAACCACCCCAATGACACGCCCGGGGCTTACAGCCTGAGCGTCGAAGCCTACAATTCAGCTTCGACGAAGAGCGGCAGCTCTGAGTCGCTTTCGATCACCGTAGCTAGCGGGGAAACCACGACGACGAGCATCGCGATAGCAGCCACCGGTACCCAGTCCATGACGGGGACCGGAACCCTGGGCACGACCATTTCCTGGCCTGTCACTGCGGTGAGTTCGGTAACCGTCACCCTCTACAAGCAATCCGAGTTCCTCCAAGCCGGAGCCACCGCGGTTCCCCTGGGAACACTTGCCCCCGATTACGCGACCGGCAAGCTCTCCGTCTCCACAAGCCTTGCGAGCGGGAACTACGTCATGGTGGTCCAGCTCTCCAAGGACGGAGTGCTCTACCCGCCCCTCTACGAGGCAGTGCAGATCTATGATGGATCGACGAGCGACAGCACGGGGACGGGCACCGGTACGGGCACGACCACCACGGCGGGCCTCAGCGTCACGGCGACCGAACTCGGAACAGCGCCAACCGCGCCGACGGGGCTGTTTGCCACAAAGGCGGCCGACGGCAAGGTATCGCTCTACTGGAGCGACGCATCCAATACCGAGAGCGGTTTTAAAGTCTATAAGGATGGAGTGCTCCAGACCCCGAGCCTCTCTGCTCTGGCAACTTCCTGGACTGATACAAGTACGACAGCAGCAAGCACGGGCTACACAGTGGCTTCGTACAACGGGCTCGGGGAAACGATCTCCACGGCACTCGCCATCACGGCTGTAACCGGAATCACGGTACCGACTTCCGTCACCGTGGCGGGCGACGCCACGCGCATTCCCGTAACCTTCGCACCGACTACTGCCACCTTCCAGGACATCACCTGGACTTCGAGCGATCCGACGATTGCGACAGTCGATGCCTCGGGCAATGTCACGCCACTAAAGGCCGGATCAGTTACCATCACCGCGACACCCCGTGGAGGCGGAACAGCCCAGACCATTCCAGTCACGATTCCGGCGTCCCCAACCTATGTGGGACTCATGTTCGACCTGCCTGCCAGCTCCACTTCGCTCAAGGACAACCTCGGTGGCACCACGCCCCTGCTCAACAAGGGGACAGTGCCGTACGATGTCATCACCTTCCTGCCGCCCGAGGGCGTGGATTCCTATACTTGGACGGTCGATGGTGGGACGCCGACAAGCGCCAATCCTGGTACGCTCAGCCTCGATTCGGGAACCTTGTCGGGAGGTACGACCTCAACGAGTCCGGTTGGAAAAACGCACACGGTCACGATTACGGTATACAAAGACGGTAGCTCGTACACGAAGACCGAAACCTTCATTGTGTGTAGTGAGCCCAGTCCGACCATCGCGGCGAAGAACGCGATCACCATTGCGAGCATACTGAATGCCGATGACGCCTCATCCTTGACAACTCCGACCATCACCGGAGACCTGAATCTTCCCAGCACCGGCCTGTATGGCACAACCATCACCTGGGAAGTTATTCCCGGTACGTATTCCGATCCCAGCCTGGGGACCATCGAAGTTGTGGATCCACAGGGTCATGTGACCCGTCCGAGTACGACGGCTCAAACAGTCCAATTGAGAGCAACTATCTGGGGCGAGCCGATTACCAATGGAGTGCCAGCAAGCACTACCATTTCCTTCAATGTCTCGGTCAAACCAATTGGCTCGGATAGCAACACGACCTGTGTCGAGACCGACCTCGCCACCATAATCCCGATCCGGCGAAGCACGGGCGAAGTTCTCCCGACCACCAGTCCAACGGTCTCCGGCCCCCTCGACCTGCCCAGCACCGGTCCCTCGGGCACCGATATCACCTGGACAGCGAGCCCACCCGGAATTCTTTCTCCAGATGGCACGCTCACACGGCCCGCAGTGGATACGACGGTTACCCTCACCGCGGTGGTCAGCAAGGGTACCAGTCCCGTCGTTACCGAAACCGTCACGACTACGGTCACCGTGCTGGCGCGGCCCGGCACCACGATCGCGCAGGTGATAGATGACGCCAAGGTCCTCGAGCCCGGCTACCCCGATGGCACCGGCCCCCTCATACTTGATCGGAACATTGAACTTCCGACCACCGGCCCGAACGGTTCTCCCATCACCTGGACCGTTCTCAAGTCTGACGCCACGGCAGCCTCGTATCCCGGAACGTCCCCGATCGATCCCGCGACCGGGAAAGTCACCCTCCCGGCGACCAGTACCTCGGTCAAACTCGTCGCGACCATAGGCGATGGTACGCCCCAGGTCGTGAAAACCTTCGATATCACGGTCAAGGCAAAGGATACGACCACTCCTGCCACAAGCGATTCCCTGGCCCTCGAAATCGGCTTCCAGCCCGGCGACAATCCAGGAACCGTCACAGGCAACCTGACCCTTCCAACCGTTGGCCCCAATGGCTCCACCATCACCTGGGCGGCCAGTCCAACGGTCGCAGCCGGCGGGCCGATAAACCCGAGTACAGGGACGGTGACAAGGCCGACCACGACAGCGCCGACCGATACGACGGTGACACTTACCGCCACCATTACCCCACCGACGGGAACTCCGGCTACCAAGACCTATGTCGTCACAGTACCGAGCAAACCCCAGGCGGATGTGACCACGGCGACCCTCACCACTACTCAAATCACGCAATTGGTTGATTTCCAGCCCGGAGAGGGAAGCGGTTCGCCGCCTTCCATCAAGACGCTCTTCGACCTTCCGACTTTGGGACCTGACGGCACGACAATCACCTGGACTTTCCCGAATCCATCGACCTACAGCCCGACCTCGACGACCTCGGTGCTTTCGATTCCGTCAGCTCCTGGCGTCACCCTTGGAAGCGGCGATCCGATTCCCGTCATCGTCACCAGGCCGGCAGTGGATACGACCGTCACCCTCACGGCGACCGTCATCAAGAATGGCGTGCCCGTGGTTATCAGCTATCCAGTACTGATACCTGCCAAACCAGCCACCGATACAGCCTGCGTGACCGAGGATGCCACGCCA
>JBAXTA010000224.1:0-7820 GCA_037130415.1 Spirochaetota bacterium | reverse complement strand
CAAGGATGTCTACAAGCTCACACTCCTCCTCTTTTCGCTCACGCAGAATTTCGCGCGCGAGTATAAATTTACCCTTGGCCAGGACATGAAACGGGATTGTTTGCAACTAGTACGGAGCATCTATCGTGCCAACAAGGCCAGGACAAAGGAGGAATACCTCGAGCAGTTTTTGGATGATTTCGAGGTGCTGAAGCTGGAAACCCGGCTCTGCGTGGACCTCAAGCTCATCACCATAAAAAGGCAATCGGAACTTGCCCTCCTCATGGACGGCATCGGAAAACAGATCACCGGGTGGCGGAACGCTTCGGAAAAACGGAGCGTCGATGCTGGCCGCTGAAGGATGGGGTTTCCTCGTCCTGCCAGAACTTCGCGCCGTAGTGCGAACACGCGGCGCTAAAGCGCCGCGACGCGGAGCGCAGCGACGCGAGGGTGTGCAAGGCTTCGTTCAAAGGCGGTCGAGGGACTGCCATCATGGAGGCAGGGACTGCGGTACGCCTCCTTCGCTTCATGAGGCAGTAGAATGGGGCTGTCGCCGGGTTCCCGGCCAACAGCACGACGTTTCGACTCTCGGTCTGGGTGGGTTCTCCGGCGCCTGGCTGTGGTCCTCCTCTCAGAACAACAACAACAACAACAACGCCTGGAAACAGCAATTCTCGGATGGCAATCAGAACAACAACAACAAGAACAACAATAATTCTGTCCGGGCTTGTCGGGACTTCGAACGGAGTCGCCTCCGGTGTCGGCAGGCAACTGCCGGTGCCGGGGGCTTTTGAAGTTCACGTGAGCGACGGCTCAGGTGAAGCCTTTTCCCTCGAAGAGGTTTTCGAAGCCTACCACTGCTGCCGTCGCCACAAGCGGAACAAACCCAGTGCTTTGGCCTTCGAGGTCGACCTTGAAAGCCAGCTCATCGGACTGTGGCGCCAGCTCAACGAAGGTTCATGGAAGCCCGGCCCCGCCGCGGTGTTCATCGTCGAAAAGCCGGTCAAGCGCGAGATCTTCGCCGCGGGTTTCAGCGACCGCATCGTGCACCATGTCCTCATCAACAGGCTCAATCCCTACTTCGAAAAAGCGTTTATTTATGACAGTTACTCCTGCCGCGTCGGCAAGGGCACGCACTTCGGCATCGAGCGGATCAAGCGATTCATCCGCCAGTGCTCTGCCAACTACAGTCGGGACGCATGGACGCTCAAGCTCCCTCGTCCTGAACGATCCCCTGGCCGGCTGTCAGCGGCGTAGTCAGCCTGAGCTCTGGGACGATCTTCCGCGCGACAAGAGCCTGTTCGGAGTCGCCCCCGGCTTGGGTCTTCCGATCGGCAACCTCACGTCGCAGGTCTTTGCCAATTTCTACCTCGACGGCCTGGACCATTTCTGCAAACACGAGCTTGGCCTCCGCTACTACGGGCGCTACGTCGATGACCTAATGATTGTCCATGAGAGCCGGGACTTCCTCGCTTCCCTCATGCCTCGCATCCGCGAATGGCTCTCACGTGAGCGTCTGCTTGATCTGCATCCCAGGAAGATCAGGTTGCAGCGCCACGAGAGGGGCGTGCCCTTCCTCGGCAGCTTCATCCTGCCAGGGCGCGTGTATCCGGGCACGCGGCTGCAAGCGAATTTCGCGGCGAGCATCGAACTTCATAACGCGGTGGTTCAAGATATGCCACCGATTCGGGCGGAGCGCGATGCCTTTCGCTCTTCGATGAACTCGTACCTCGGCATACTTGGGCATAGCAATTCTTGGCGCTTTCGGACTGGACTGCTTCGATCACGGCTCTCCCCCTGGTGGAAACGGAGGTTCGTGCTGCCGACGGCTGCGGGGAAGGTTCTGGAACACCTTCGGGGGATATCATGAAACCAGCAGCAAGGAACTTTCCGCATTTCTTCATGTGAAGGTAGCAGTAACGGCCTCGTGGCCTGCTTGCAAGAGTCGGTCCCCAACAACCAGCAACTACATGGATCAAGAGTCCCGGTGGTGAACGTGCAAGGGAAAGGTCCTGCCGGACGGGCAAGGTAGGGGTCAGTCGTCGTCGCGGACGAGCTTTGTTCCGTTGCTTGTGTTGTCGTGTTCGTAGTGGTATCCGGCTGGCGCGGAGGACGGGCGAAAGATGAAATTCCAGAGCAATGCAAACAGGATACCTGCCGCGCCTAGCGCCGGAAGCGGGATCGCTATAAGTAGCGAGACTGTCAGCACAACCCACCGCATGACTCTATGAAACCGCCCAGGCAGGTTGATCTGGCCATGCTGCCATCCCAACATTCCTTGCTGCCAGCCAGAGCTCGCGGTCATAGGTGGCAAGAACGATTGGCATCTCGAGCGTTTCCTGCCAGATGATGGCCGAGGCGAAATGTATCGAGTCATATCCGCGCATTCCATGTTCCCAAGCCAAGGTCGATGCGCGCTCGACCAACCGTGGAGTCACGGAAAAGCGCGTGACGGTCTGCCAATGACTGAGGAACATCTCCCACGCCTTGTGGGCATCGACAACACCAACCCATCCCATTCGGGAAGCCTTGGCCAGGACGGAAGCCATTTCAACCCGCGTCAACAGCGAAGATCCAACCAATTCTGCCTGATCGATCAGGGCAAGAACCTCGTCGGACCCCTGCTCCGTCACATAGCGCTTCACAAGGGCGCTGGTATCGAGATAGAGTATCACTTCCGGTCCTCATTGATGAGCTCGGATATCTGGCGATTTCCCGTATTGATAGCCAATGGGCGAAAAGGTTCCAGTTTCTGGCCGTTCCATTCCGCCTGACCGGCGGCTACCATAGTCTTGGTCCGCTCCTCGGCCCCGACTTTTAGGGGGATAATCTGGCCGATACTTTTGCCATGTTCCGTGACGATGATGGTTTCGCCCGCTTTGACACGACGGAGGTACTCGCTCAATTTGCTTTTCAGTTCCCGCGTGCCGACCCTGGTTTCAAGCATGATCAGCCTCCTTTGTGTCTACATTATAGCCAAAGAGGCTGCAATTTGCAATGCACCCTGTGCGCCGGGACGGGCAGATTTGGCATCGAAAGTGAGCGGAATTTCTCCAAACCAAGGGCGATGTGCCTACCAAAGGTCAAAGCGCCGAGGATAGGAGGCTATGCTGGTCATTAAGCGAGGAACGAAACGGCCTGACAGCCGAGGACTGCGAAGCTTGCCGAGCTCTCAGGGTCTGACCCTCAGTCTTTTTCAATTTTGCTGTACCACGATGCCACGGGGATTCCGCTTCCAGCGTGGATGGAGAGGTGAAGCACAATACTGTAGCATCATGAATTGATGTTCTATGATTTCTCGCAAACGGAGGCTCCGCGATGTACTTGAATACGGCGAAACTCACCAACCTGAAGTGCATTTCGTGCGCAACCATGGAGTGGCTCGCTGGTCACGAAGCTGGCTGGCACATTCTCCTTGGGGACAATGGCTCTGGAAAGAGCAGCATACTTAAGGCAATATCCCTTGGCCTTATCGGTCCAAAATCACTTGACCTCCTTCGCATTGACTCAGAAGCATGGATTCGTTTTGGCTCTGAAAATGCACGCATAGATCTTGAAGTGCTTCGTGACTCATCGACCGATTTTTGGAACAAGCAGGGCAAGACTCGCTCGTCTGAATCGGCATGGATAGAACTCACCAGGTCAGGCGTGGGGAGCAGCCAGCCAAGCACCGTCGATGCGCCATTCTGGGATCAGGAAACGGAGGGTTGGTTCAGCGCAGGCTTTGGGCCTTTCAGGCGGTTTACGGGCGGCGACCCGAGCCTGACTAAGCTCTTCTATTCCCATCCCCGTCTGGGACGCCACCTTTCCCTCCATGGGGAAGATGTCGCGCTCACCGAGACGGTGGAATGGCTTCGTCAGATATACGTCCGCGAGCTCGAACAAAGGGTTCCTGTAGAAATGTCAGTAGTATCGAGGGTTCGTGCATTCGTAAACCGAGTCCTTGGAGTCGAGGGCTATACCTTAGCTCCTATCAATTCAGAAGGCGTATTCTTTTCAACCCCCACAATTGAAAGGCTCAGGATTGAGGAGTTGAGTGATGGGCTTAGGTCGATCTTGAGCATGTCTCTCGAGATCATTCGCCAAGCTTCACTTGCCTATCACGATGATGCCCTTCTTGATAGCGAGGGCAATACACCAATTACTGG
The DNA here is from genome assembly GCA_037130415.1 of Spirochaetota bacterium. Lineage (GTDB taxonomy): Bacteria > Spirochaetota > Spirochaetia > Treponematales > Rectinemataceae > CAIJMU01. The sequence goes on along the minus strand of JBAXTA010000224.1, from coordinate 3,693 downwards.
GGTGGTTTTGATCGACGAGATCGACGTCCACCTTCATCCGTCCTGGCAGGCGCTGATAGGTGAGGAACTAAAGTCGATATTTCCACGAATCCAGTTTATCGTCTCGACTCATAGCCCCCTTGTCTGCCAAAGCGCAGATACGATATGGCGGCTTGATACAGAGGACGGAGCCACCCAGGTCAGACAACTACAAGGCGCGGAGTTTGAAACTACGAGGAACGGTAGCATCCAAGAGGCCCTCGGCCTTACCGAGGCTTTTGGCATTGTGCGTGAACGATCGCCTGACGGAGCTGCAAAGCTTCGGAAAGCAGCCGAGTCAGCGTATTCCGAATCGGAACTCGATTCACTCCGAGGCACAGAAAAATGATCGGATATTTTGCACGGCAACCCCTCCTTGGTACAGATATTGCGTATCTCCTCCAGGTGCAATCAAGTATCGATGTGAAGCTTTCCTATGCAGACAAAGTCAACGCGGCAAAGGAAGAATGGAAAACCAGAAACGCGGCCGTTTTCGGGAATATCAGGACCAATCTTCATGCCACCGTTCACCGGGACGAAATGTGCGCCTACTGCGAATCATCGTTTGCGGACGAGGTTGAGCATATTAAGCCCAAAGACCTCTATCCTGGTGATAGCTTCAAGTATGACAACTTCCTGATGTCCTGCGGACCATGCAATCGAAGGAAAAGCAACAAGTCTGTCGTGAGTACCACCGACGGGGCAAAAGTAGTCTCGCGAAAGCAGGGTGCTGCTATTGAGCCACCCCCTGTCGGCGATCCCAGGTTCTTCCATCCCTTCGGCTTCAATCCCATGGAATTCATTGTGCTCGATCTCCGGGTAACCTTTCATTTCAGTGCCCTCCCCAAGCCAGGCCATCCCGACCATGATGCTGCGCTGCTGACCATCGAGATTCTCGGACTGAATAGCCGGGAGGCCCTCGTAGAACGGCGAAAGAAGGCATACCGCAAGTACCTTGCCCTCGCCCGCGACTACCTTCGCAGTTCAGAACAAGAACGCTCACGACAGGTTGCCTCATTCACTGCTGGCTGGCATCCAACAGTGTGGTTTGAGATGAAGCGTCAGCAAAAACTCATCCCCGAACTACAGGAAATGTTTTCTGCCTGTCCGGGTCTCAATAAGCTCTGATTGAACGAGGCCTTATCGATGGAAAGTAGGACTTGCTCGTAAAACTTGATTGCTTCTTTTGGAAGGAATTTGTGATATACTAATCACAGCATCAAATCCAAGAGGGGTCATCGATGAATAGGCTTTTCATTCCTTGCGCCGTAGCTCTCGCTGCCCTGTTGTCGATGGGCTGCGCCATGTTCCTCACTATGGGCAATGGTACAATCACCACCGAGGAGCGACTCTCGGGCAAGATCTTCGACTCCGTGCTGTCGACGGGCATCTTTGATGTCGTGGCGGCCGAGGGGCCGTGCTCGGTTTCGATCGAGGCCGACGGGAATCTCATGAGTTTTATCACCACCTCGATCCGCGGGACGACCCTCATGCTCGGTATCAAGGAAATGTCGAATATCCAGCCCTCAAAGCGGATCACTGTCACTGTGTCCGCTCCATCATTTGCCTTATTTCAGAGCACAGGGGTAGGCGCCATCACGGCTACCGGTCTGGCGGCTTCGCCCAGGCTCGAAGTGTCGCTGACCGGAACTGGCGAAGCCACGGTAGGCGGAACCTTCGCCAGTTTCAAGGTGGGCATCACCGGAACGGGCAGCGCGAAGGTGACGGGGACCACCGATTCGCTGCAGGTGAATATTACGGGGACGGGTAGCTTCAACGGCTTTGGCCTCTCGACTCCCTCGGCGCACATCGACATTACGGGCACGGGTAGCGCACGGATAACGATGAGCGGATCCACTCCCGGTAAGCTCTCGGGATCGTTGCTTGGAATTGGGAACATCGAATACAAGGGAACCATCGTCAATCCATCCGTGGCGCGCACGGGAATCGGCAACCTGATCGACAGCAACTGAGTTCCCGACAGGTCTGCATGAGTCCTCCCGGATCCGCGGTGCATCCCTTGGAGAACGGGAGAAATCTGAGTGTGCTGCCCGGCCATTCGGCCGTGGTCGGCACGCCCCGAAAGCACGATATTCGTTTGCACAGGGGAAACCCGAAACATCCCGGACATTGCCATCGATCTAGCCAGGAGGCTTACATGGACTCTCAACTTTCCCAGTTTTCCGAATCACTGTCCGCCCTTGCGGCTGTCGCCGGGCAGCGGCTCTACCACGTCCCCTCGATTCTGGGTGGAAGGACCGCTCTTTCTTTCGACGGAAAGCGCCTCCTCGTACCGGCGGTCGAGGCCGAGCGTGATGAAAAGCTCACAATTCTTTCGCCTGGAGGCAAGGAGGTCATAGCCCGGGTTATCGGCTTTGATCCCCGGCAGGGCCTCGCGGTCCTCGAACTCAGCGATGCCCTGCCTGCATCTGCGTGGACGCCCGAAACTGCGATGCCGGCCCTCGGTTCCCTCGTGCTGGCCGCTGCCTATCCCTCGCCAGATGGCGTGGAGGCGCGCCTCGACATGGTCCGCATCACCAAGGGTGGCCCTGGGGACGAGGATTCCTACCTGCAGACCGATGGCGCCTCATTTCCGGGCTTTGCGGGCGGCGCCCTCCTGAGCCCCGCCGGGAAACTCGCAGGGCTCATCGTAGCTGACCGACCGGGCAATGGAGCCTGGGCCCTACCCGCCGAGAGGGCGAGGAAGCTCCTCGACACGATTGCTGCACGCGGGTTTCCGCGACGCGCCTGGCTGGGAATCTCCACGGTGCCAGTCACGGTGCCCGAGGCCTGGAAGGCGGCACTGGGGGGTCGCACTCTTGCGACCATGATCGCAGGCCTTGAGACCGGCGGTCCAGCCGAACTGGCGGGCCTCCTCCCCGGCGACCTGATCATCACGCTTGGTGGCACCGTGGTCGAGCGCCCCGGGGAACTGAGCGATGCGCTGAGTAGTCTCGAGGCGGGAGCGGTCGTCAGGGTGGAGCTGCTACGCGCTGGCAAGCCTTTGGTTCTTGAAGTGAAAAGCGGCGAGGCTCCCAGGGAAGGCCCGAAGGGCGAGGAGGACTGCTGCGGCGGTGGCCACGGTCAACACGAAAGGCCCTGAGCGTGCGTGAGCGTTCGCACGCGGCATCCTCGGGACCTGTCCTCCTGAGGCTCGCCTTCGCGGGCGGACAGGCCGCCGAGATGTCGGCCCGCATTGCCCGGGAGGGAATCGTCATAGTTGGTGATGACGTGGAAGCGGAACTGGTGGCAGCCCTGCCGGGATCCTCCCGCCTTCCCGCTCATTCCGCGTCGGCCGCCCGGGACGATCCGGGCCTCAGCCCCCGCGAACTGGAGATCCTCGACTACCTGGCGGATGGCTGGTCCAATGCGGAAATTGCCTCGGTCCTCGGCATCGGCCTTCGTACGGTCCGCTTCCACCTCGAAGGTCTCTATTCGAAACTCGGAGCCTCCCGGCGTGGTGAGGCCGTCCGTGAAGGCGTGCGTCTGGGTCTGGTGAGCTTCGAGGCATAAGACACGCGCGCACTGCAAGCACCCATGCTTGATGCAAGCCCTACGCGCGGGTCTACACGCGCGCACTGCAAGCCCCCATGCTTGATGCAATCCCTACGCGCGGGTCTACACGCGCGCACTGCAAGCACCCATGCTTGATGCAAGCCCTACGCGCGGGTCTAC
>JBAXTA010000223.1:0-7825 GCA_037130415.1 Spirochaetota bacterium | reverse complement strand
TCCCAGGAGGCGATCTCCCTCTTCGCGGCAGCGGAGAATACCCTCGGCTGAGATGTCCTGCACCGCATCATGCCTGAGCTCCTTCCAGACCCCCGCTTCGAAGGTTGGCTCGGTTCCCAGGAGCGGCGTACGCCTCCAGCCAAGCTTGTTGCTGACCAGGACCGCTTCGGGAGCGACAGCTTCCGCACGAAGAGCTTGTCCCAATTCCTCCAAAGCGAGCCCTGCCCCGTATTTTCCGGCACCATCGAAAACGGCCACGCCTCTGGTATGGCGCAGGCCCGCGGCAACAATCGCACGCTTTTCAGCGACATGCAGGGCCCGATACAGGTTGCCCAGGGCGCTGATGCCAAAGATCACCGGAGGGAGGACAAGGCGACCCGGAGCAAAGGTCGCCCCTGGCTGCATGGCCGCCGTCGCCGCCAGAGCCGGAACAGCCTTGGGAACACTGTCTATCATGGACTCCCGGGCTTTCCCCGCTTGGCCGCCAGCGCCGCGTCGGCCTCCGGCGAGCCGTCGTAGAAGCTCCCGAACCACTTGTCCAGGGGCACGACCTCCACACCGAAGTTGACCGTAAACCTCCGATGGTGGAGGTAGTGGAAGTAGTTGTCAGCAGACATCCCTCGCTCGCTTTTCCCCTTGCCTGCGAATTTGTGGAAGCCGGTGTGCCCGAGGGCGGGCGTGACGCCAGCGTGCATGAGGTGGTAGATCGCGTGGATGGGGTGCGAGGGAATGATCCAATTGATAACGACTCCGGAGAGATAGAGGAGGTGTTCGATGGGATGCATGGCCATGCCCGACCAGGGTCCGATGTTGATGTTCTTGTGGTGGAGGTAGTGGGAGATGTCATAGAGGGGCTTCCAGTGGCTGAGGCGGTGCACGAAGTAGAAATGCACCTGCCTGGCGAAGAGGACAAAGAGCATCATGAGGACGAAGTAGACCGGATGCTCCTGGATGCTCACGTAGGGGATCAGCTTGTTGGCGTAGAGCCAGAGGGTCACCGCCTCCCAGGCCGTCCAGATGGTACAGCCGCTGACGAAATTCCAGAAGATGTTGTCCCAGGTCTGGTTCCGGAACAGGAAGCGTGGATCGTCCGTGGCCATCCACTTGTCGGTGTACTTGAACTTCGTCCCCTGGCCCTTGGTCACGTAGAGCCTGAGGTGGAGCCCTCCGGCGATGACCAGGAGAAGGACAGCGTTGCGAAGGTAGATTTCGGCTATCCAGCCGGGTGCGAAAGCGATCGTCCGGTCGAGGCCAGGCGTGAACCAGAGCCAGGAACCCACCGCCAGCAGCGCTACGATGAGGTTGTAGGGCCACAACAGGCCCACCGGCGCGAAGAGGTACTTCAGGATCTTCACCGGTCGCCAGGGCCAGGTGAACAGCGGGCTCGGCACCGGCAGGGAATCGGGCCTCCACTCGCCCCGCGCATCGCGCTCACCCCAAACCTCCACCCCAGGTCCGCCCTGAATGGTCTTCGATGTCTCTCCCATGACTGCCCCCTCCTATCTGATCTTCCTGATCGAACCCCGATCCATATACTGCAGCTTGGTCTTTATGACCAGTGCTTCCCGCTTTTGCCGCGTGATGCTTTCCAGCATGATCTCGACTGCCATGCGGGTCATGAGCTCCGTATCGATCCTCATCGTCGAGATGCGCGGGAGGAAGGGCTGGGAGTAGTCGAGGACATCGCCGGGAGCCATGACTGATACGTCGCGGGGAACGCTGAGCCCGAGCTTGCCGAGGGAGCCGATGACGCAGGCTGCGCAATAGTCGTCGTGGGCGAGGATTGCCGTAGGCCGTCCAGACCCTTTGAACAGCAAGGCGACCCTCTTTTCGAGTTCCTCTGGCTCTTCGAGCCGGCTCCGGATGAAAAGGTCGTCTGTAACCGGAAGGCCAGCCTCATCCATCGCCTTTCTGAAGCCATGCCTGCGTTCATTCACCACTATCGGCATCTTGGGGCGTTCGTACTCAGCGTATACGATCGAACGGTGCCCCGCCGCTATGAGGTGGGCCGCACCCTCACAAGCGCCCTGGATGTCATCCGCGAGGACTGAACTGAAACGGTCCTGGAAACAGCCATTGTTCACTACGATCAAGGGCACCTCAAGCTTCTCGAGCTTGGGAACCACCCTCTCATCTGTATAATCTACGGCAAAAATCGCCCCTGAGCGGTTGGCGCGGATCTCGGCGACAATGGTCTCTGCCTGCCATCGGTCATTCATATGAATCACGAGGGGGTAGTAACCTTTTTCTACTAAAAGAAACTCGAGTCCTGTAATTAAATCATAACTAAAATTCCAGCTGAACCTGTCGGACTCACTATGAAGAATGGTCACATAGCGGAAATCCAGACGCCGGTCGATCATGACCCCGGGCCGCCTGTAATTGAGCTGATCAGCAATCGCGATGATCCTGTCGCTCACCGAAGATGATATCTTTCCCTTGCCCGACAGGACCATGGACACCGTCGCGACAGAAACACCGGCGCGTTCAGCAATGTCACTCAGTATGATTCCCTTGGCCATTGTCCACTATCATAGGAGGATTTTTCGTGGCAGGTCAATAAAGAACTGAAACAATCGCTTAATATGGTTTAAAATTTCACTTAACTTTTTGTGTTTTTTTATTATTCCTTGACAGATATTGTTCTCTCCCTTATCACTTTGAGAATGGGCCTGCGCCCATTTCCATTACCAAGGAGGATTATGATGAGAGTTACGAAACTGTCAGCGACCCTGCTAGGCCTGCTTCTCCTGGGAGCCACCACCGGACTCGCCGCGCAGACAACGGTCAATCTGATGCACGACAAGGGCGGCAATCCCGATTACCGCCCCTTCTATGAAGCCTTGGGTGTCGAGACCCAGAAGGCGGTCGGCGTCGGAATCACCCAGACCCCGAATCCCTCGACCGATGTCTTCATGTCCACTGTCCGGGCAGCCCTTCCCACCAAGCAGGCTCCCGAACTCTTCACCTGGTGGTCCACCTACCGGATGAAGGACCTCATCGACCAGGGCCTCGCCGCCGACCTCACCGACCTCTGGGACAAGCACAAGAAGGATTTCTCTGACGGAATCCGTCAGGCCTTTACCTTCAACGGCAAGGTCTACGGCCTTCCCTACTCCGTCGAGTACTGGGGCGTCTGGTACAACAAATCCACTTTCAAGAAGCTTGGACTCTCCGAGCCCAAGACCTGGGCCGAGTTCCTCAAGGTCTGTGACGCGCTCAAGGCCGGCGGAGTGACCCCGATGGCCCAGAGCGTCCAGGGACGCTGGCCGACCTTCATCATGTTCGAGGAGATGGTTGCCCGCCAGGATCCCAAGCTCTATGTCGACCTCTGCGCCGGCAAGGCCAAGTACACCGACCCCAGGGTCAAGACCGCCTTCACCGTCTGGGCCGACCTCATCAACAAGGGATATTTCACCGATCCCTCGACCGACCTCTTCTCCGACACTCCCCGCCTCTTCCAGCAGGGCGAGGTCGGCATGGTTCCCATCGGCTCCTGGTACTACACGACCCTCACCAGCAACGGCGTTGCCGATGCAGATTGTGGCTTCTTCGTGATGCCCCCGCCGAACGCCAAGGTCGGCAAGGTCGCGATCATGGAAGCCGCCCCCATCGTCGTCGCCAAGAACGCGCCCGGCCTCGCCAACGCAAAGAAGGTCGTTGATTACATGATGGGCCCGGTGGGCTCCGCCGTCCTTCCCAGGGCCCTCAACCAGTTCCCCCCGACCCAGACTGCCGACACCAGCTTCCTTCCCAAGGTCAAGGCCGACCTCGCGGCCATGCTCGTCAAGGACAAGTACCAGATCCTCAACCGCTACTGGGAAGCGACCCCGACCCCGATCTGTGAAACCGCTGTCGACAAGTTCGCCGAGTTCATCCTCGATCCCTCCAAGCTCGACCAGGTGCTCACGGACCTCGACAAGGTCGCCACCGACTACTGGTCCACGCACAAGTAGACTGCTCTCACCCAAGGCCGCGCGGGAAACCCCCGCGCGGCTTTTTCCCGGCACTGAACGCGACACGTCACGATTTTAAGGAGCCTCGAGTGCGCGCATCGCCGCGGGCCATGAAACACCACCAGACCCTGAGCTACCTTTTGATACTCCCCGCCTTCGCCCTTGTCGTGGGACTGTTGCTCCTGCCCATGGCACAGAATCTCTACTATAGCTTCTTCCAGTGGGACGGGATCTCGAAGGAGATCTTCGTTGGCCTGAAGAACTACCTGAGTTTTTTTGCGGACACCAACTTCGTCCGCTCCTTCCTCAATACCCTGGTCTGGGTCGTTGCGACCCTGGCCTTCCCCGTGCTCGGTGGGCTCATCATAGCCAACTTCCTCCGGGGCCTCCGGCACGGCAACCTCTTCAAGTCGATATTCTTCATACCACTGACGATATCCTTCGTGGCCACCGGCGCCATCTGGTCGAACATGTTCTCGCGGGACCTCGGCGTGCTCAACGGCCTCATCGCCCTGTTCATTCCGAAGTTCAAGCTGAGCTGGCTGACCTCCGTGCCCCTCAACACCGTGGCCATGCTCTTCGCCTGGGTCTGGCAGCAGCTCGGCACGAGCATGGTCCTCTTCCTGGCAGGACTCTCGACCATCCCCCGCGATCCGGTGGAGGCCTCGATACTGGATGGAGCCAGCAAGTGGCAGACCTTCAGGCACGTCACCTTCCCCATGCTCCAGCCGGTCACCACCGTCGTCATCACCATGGCGATGGTCAACTCCTTCAAGACCTTTGACATCATCTACGTGATGACCAGGGGAGGACCGTACCGCTCCTCGGAAACCCTCGCCATCACGATGTTCCGCGAGACCTTCACGATGTTCAACATGGGTTATGGGGCGGCCATCTCGGTGCTGCTGTCTATCCTGGTCATTCTGGTGTCGGTTTTCTACATAAAGAACATGTGGAAAAAAGACCTTCTGTACTATTGAGGCAGCCATGAAAAAGACACTCACCCGCGCGGCAATCTACGTCGCAATAAGCCTGCTGGCCCTCGCCTGGCTATTGCCGGTCGTGACAACACTGTTCATTTCCCTCAAGACGCCGCAGGACTACGTCTCCTCGAAATTCTACGCCCTGCCCAAGGCCTTCGGCTTCCTGGTCAACCTCAAGGCTGCAGCCGCCCAGTACAAGGTCCAGGACCATGTCCTTTCCTCGCTTTTATATTCCACTGTCGGCGCCGTGGTGGCCATACTCTGCGCCTCGATGGCGGGCTACAGCATCGTCCGGCTCAAGCCCCGTTTCAATTTTGCCCTATTCCTCATCATATACTCGGGGACCATCTTCCCCTTCCAGATGTATCTGATCCCCATCTATAAGCTCTACAACAGCGTCGGACTCTACGACTCGCGAATCGGCATGATGCTCGTCTATTCGGCCATCTGCATACCCTTCGCGCTTTTCGTGTTCAGGGGCTTCTACACCACAATACCGAGGGAGATTGAGGAAGCGGCCAAGCTCGACGGCTGCGGCCCCATCCAGACCCTGTTCCGCATCTTCGTTCCCAACTCCAAGGCGCCGATAGCCGTCGTTGCCCTCTTCCAGGCAACATGGATCTGGAACGACCTTCTCTTCGGCATGGTCCTCACCCGGAGGGAATCCATTCGTCCGGTCATGGTGGCAGTGGCCAGCATGATGGGCTTCGGGGGTTCGTCCATTCCCCTCCTCATGACCGTCGTCTTCATGGTCTCGATACCGACAATCGCGCTCTTCATCTTCCTCCGGCGCTACTTCATCTCGGGAATGGTCATGGCCTCGGCCGACCAGTGACCCGGAACGAAAGGAAACAACTATGACCAGCAGGGAAAGGGTTCTCGCGGCGCTCGCCCACGGAACCGTAGACCGCGTCCCCGTGGATTTCGGCGGCCACCGCTCGAGCGGCATCATGGCCATAGGCTACGCCAGGCTACGCAAGGCCCTCGACCTGCCCAAGAAGCCCATCCGTGTCTACGACGTCGTCCAGCAGCTCGCGGTCGTGGACTCTGACGTCCTCGACCGCTTCGGTGTCGATACGGTGGAACTAGGCCGCGGCTTTTCCCTTGGGGACGCCGACTGGAAGGAATGGATCCTCCCTGATGGCACTCCCTGTCTCGTGCCCGACTGGGCCGATCTCCGCCAGGAAGGCGGGGATTGGTGGCTCTACAACGCCGAGGGCCAAAAGGCGGGGGTACAGAAGAAGGGCTCCCTCTACTTCGAACAGGTCTTCTGGCCCTACTCGGAGGGCATTCCCGAGGACCTCTCCAGTCTTGCCGACGCCATCGGTTCGGTGCAGTGGTCGACCGCGACACCACCCCATCTCGGACGCGTCGGCCTCACAGAGCTCGAGGCGGGAGCGAGGGCCTTCCGAGCCTCAACCGACCGCGCGATCATCTTCCTTTTCGGCGGCAGTTTCTACGAATTGTCACAATACCTCTGCGGCACCGAGAACTTCATGGTATTCATGGGCACCGAACCCGAGGCGGTGAACCGCCTCCTCGACGCCCTCCTTGAGTCCCACCTGGCCTCGTTGCGCAGCTACCTCGGTGCACTCGGAAAGCACGTGGACATCGTTCTTTTCGGCGACGATTTTGGCATGCAGACAGGCCTTCAGATGTCTCCCGATATGTATCGACAGTACTTCAAGGAACGCGAGCGGATGCTCTGGGGCGAGGCCAGGAAGCTTGCTCCCGTCAGGACCCAGCTGCACTGCTGCGGAGGGGTCAGGGCAATACTCGGCGACTTTATCGACGTGGGGCTCGACTCGATCAACCCGGTACAGACCAATTGTGCGGGCATGGAGGTTGCGGGACTCAAGCGTGATTTCGGCACGGGCATCACCCTCTGGGGCGGAGGGTGCGATACCCAGTCGGTCCTGTCCAGGGGAACGCCCGCCGAGGTGAGGGACCACGTGCTCGAACGACTGCCCCTCCTGATGGCCGGCTCCGGCTTTGTCTTCCAGCAGATCCACAACATCATGGCCAATGTCGCAGCAGAGAACATAATTGCGATGTTCGAAGCTGTCACGGAATACAGTCACGGGATGGTGAAGCCATGACCTCCATAGAACGCATCCACGCCGCCCTGGAGGGCAGGCCCGTGGACCGGCTGCCTGCACAGCCCATGGTCATGATGTTCGCTGCCAAGCATGCAGGCATGCAGTTCATCGACTACACCAAGGATGGAAGGAAGATGGCCGAGGCCCAGCTCCGTGTAGCTGAAGACTTCGGCCTCGACTGCCTCCTGACCTGCTCGGACCCCGCCCGCGAGGTCATCGACATCGACGGGGAAGGCAGCGTGGACTGGTTCTCCGACCAGGGGCCGGCCATCAACGAGTCACGGGCAGCCCTCACTGACAAGCTCAAGCTCAGGCTCTGGAAGGTCCCCGATCCCTGGAAGCCCGGGCGCATGTACGACCGCATCAATGCCATCACAATTATGAGGGAAAAGGCCGGCAAGGGCATGTCCATCGTCGGCTGGGTGGAGGGCCCCCTGGCCCTGGGTGCCGAGCTGCGGGGCCTCAACAACATCATGGTGGACTTCATCGACGATCCAGCCTTCGTGCGCGACCTTTTGGACTTCACCGCCGAGACTGCCATCCAGTACGCCTTCGCCCAGATCGCTGCTGGCGTCGACACCATAGGCATGAGCGACGCGGCTGCCAGCCTCATCGGCCCGCCCCTTTACCGGGAATTCCTTGTGAAGCGGCAGGAGCGCGTCCTGTCGGCCATCAAGGCCAAGCATCCCGAGATCCTTACGCGCCTCCACATGTGCGGCAACACGACCTCCCTCTTCGACCAGATGCGGACCCTGCCCGTGGACATCTACGAGATAGACTTCGCGGC
>JBAXTA010000222.1:0-7925 GCA_037130415.1 Spirochaetota bacterium | reverse complement strand
ATCAGAGTTCCGCCCGCTTGGAAATTCCTTGTTTTCAGTCCGACAGGCTGCTAGGAGCATGGAGGCGTCCCGAAGCCGGGTTGTGGACCTGCCGATTCTTTCTCTAGCGCGCCGGCGATCAAATCCATCCATCCTCAGTCCCAATGGAAGAGCATTGCCGTCCTGAATCGTTCCCTATTCCTGAAACCACAAGCCATGCGTTTAATGCGTTGGATTCCTGAATTGATCGACTCGGGCGCCCGTCTGTCGCGATTACCCTCGACATGTATGTTCACGAGGGGCTTCCGGACTCCGATCGAAGACTGGCGCGGGGGCGTTGTTGACGGCCAGAACTTCAGAGGGTAGGGTGTACGTGGATGGAACGTGGTTGGGAAAAGAACGGAGCAGGCCATGGAAGGCTGGCAATTATGCGACCGCGACGGAATGCGCGGGGTCAACGCGCGATTCCCAGCCTCAGATGCTGCCTCTGGAAATCGGTCCGGGCACCGCGGACGAGGTTTCAGTTTCAGGTTAGGCGGGCGGCCATGACTTCCCGCCATCATCTGCCGAGAGCTGCCGAAGAGCCGGCCGCATCGTACACACCAAGGAGCGGACCTGATGACGAACCCCATTTCGCCGAGCGAGGCGGCCCTATGGTGTCTTATCGGCTGCGACAACATTCCTGCCAATACCACCGGCGATCCCGCAAGATTCGTCGATTTTTGCATCCGGGGGCTTCAGAAGCTTGGCATTGACATGGCCCTTCCGCGCCTGCTCGAGACAGGGGAGCGCATCTATAACCTCACACGATTGTTCAACATCAGGGAAGGGTTCTCAGGCAAGGACGACCGCCTTCCTCCCAGGCTCACCGAAGTTCGGGAAGACACCGGGTGGAGCATCGCCAAGGAAGATTTCGACCGCATGCTCAATGAATACTACCAGCTTCGAGGCTGGGACGCCGAAGGCACTAGACGCCGAAATACGCTGCGATCGCCCTTTCCCTGTCCTTGGGGAAATCCCTGGACACAGTCTTGTGCAGCCATCCGAGGGTCTTGCCCCGAAGGTAGTCGCGCATCTTTTCCTCGCCCTCGGCGATGACCACCTTGATCAGGCAGGGGCTTTTGGCAGAATAGATCGATGGGTCCTCGACCAGGACATTGTTCTTGCGGATCTCGGCGCACTGGAAAAACTGTGCGGGACCCTCTATGGCCTCAATGATGTCCCAGAAGCTGATGGCCTCGGGCTCCCGAGCCAGCTCATAGCCTCCGCTGGCCCCCGGTGTTGCCCGGACGATTCCCGCCTTTCGCAGTTTCGTGAAGCTTTTCGAAAGATAGGTCTCGGTCAGGCGGTTGAATTGGGCGAGCTCCTTGATCCCGACGTTCTTTCCCGGGGGCAATCCCACCATGTAGAACAAGGAGTGAAAGGCATACTCCACTCCGACGCTGAACTGCATAGGTCTCCAATCACGGACATTGAATATCCACGATAAGAGCATCCTAGCGAATTCTGCTTGACTGAACAAGCTAGGTGGCTTACAATCTCCTATATGGATATCTTATATCCATAATAGTGCCTTAAGGAGATGGTAGATGATCACAGAGAAACTGGCGGAAGTGCTCGGGAAGGAAGGCGCAGTATCCATCGTCTCCTGCGCCGATGGCGAGGCCCATGTATGCAATACCTGGATCAGCTACCTCGTCGTGCAGGAAGGGAAACGGATCCTCATTCCGGCCTACGCCATGCGAAAGACCGAGAAGAACACCCTGAAGAACCCCGTCGTCCAGATGACGCTGGGAAGCAAGGAAGTCATGGGTTTCAACTCCATGGGTTCGGGCTTCCACCTGACCGGAACGGCCCGTTTCATCTCCGAGGGTCCTGAATGGCAGATGATGAAGGACAAATTCTCCTTCCTGACCCGTGTCCTGGAAGTCACCCTTTCCACAGTCAAGCAGACGCTCTAGCGTCTTTCCGGATGTCATTGAAGCAATTGCCTTGATTTGATCCGGTGCTGCCCGTCCCGCCCCCCATCACACGCCATTTCCACGCCTGAGGGGTAGTCATGGGCGGTGGCTTGAGGTGGGCGTCACCCCGCCGCGCCTCCCTGACATTCGCTCATGGCCGTTTCCGGGACGCGGCGGGGTCGGGCTCTTCGCGAGTAGTCCTCAGGCGCTTCGCGCCCTGCGGGCTACTCGCTTCGATCCCTGACGCAAAGAATACCGATACGATGGGCCATGGCCCGTTGCCTTCGCCTCAGCCAGGAGATAGGCTGTGGACTGAAAAAACGAACGGCAGTATAGTGCTCGAGATGGGCTTTTGCCTCGATCATATCTGAACCAGACCCAAGAAGTTGCCATTATGCGAGGGACTCATGAACACTAGGTATCGCGGCTTCAAGGAAGAAAAGCTAACCAGGGTGTCAAAAGAATTCGAAGCCCTTGGAATGATGCCTTCTGAAATCTACGCCGCAATGAATCTCGCAGGAGCCAAGTGGCGTTCTGTTCAGAGACACAATGGCAGGAAGGATGAAGCCCACGAAGAAGAAGACGGCAGAGTCTTCCAGACGGCGATTCGATATGTAATGCAGGCTACCATGACAGAGACGCTTCAATTGGGGAAGCTTGCGCATGCCACTGAGGGTGAAAGATTCATGTTCCTCGCCATCAGCATCACCCTCAACAGGCTGTTCACCCGAGGCCCACGAAGAATCAGGGAATGGCTGGAGGAGGGGGAAGTGGAGGAACGGAAGGTTCTCCTTTCCTTCGCCATTGGCTCCTGCATTATTGTGGCCGACAACAGCATAGACTACTTCTTCGCCCGAATTGTCGGCTTTAGGTATGGCTCATCCTTCGATTCAGGGAATGACATTGCGGATGCGGTTCTTCACGTGATTGGCAAGATAGGCATCTCTGGCTCTTCAATCTTGAATCCCGTCACGGATGAAATCGATTAGCGTGCAAGGCTACTTCAGGATGTGGCAAAGGTAGATCCAGACTTCAGGTTTACCGTGAAAGTGTCTGAAGACATTTCCTTGACCCATAAGCGGAATCGTGGCTCAAAGGAACTCATTCCCAATCCAGAATTTCTTTCTCCTGAAAGCTTTGGCCGATATTTAGAAAGAATTAAACCGATGCTCCTTCAGACGGATGCCGTCATGCCGGAGTTTGAGTATCTCAACCGCGACAAGATGAAAGGCGTCGTAGAATTCATCGAAGCATTGGATGTCTTCATTTCAAATACACCAACCGATGTTCCGATCGCAGTTGAAACCCGAAACAAGAACTACCTGACCAAGGATTACTTCCAGTTCCTCAAGGAACGGAATATCATCCATGTATTCTCCGAAAAGCTCTACCTTCCCCACATCTATGAGGTCTACGAGCAATTTGCTGACTATATCTCGGGTACCACGGTGATCCGATTGCTCGGTGGGGACAGGGGTGAGATAGAGAAGCTTTCTGGAAATCAGTGGAACAAGATTGTTGACGGGAAACCTGACAACATAGAGCGACGCCGCGTTGAGCCCTTTCCGACCATGGCTTCCGGCTTCACGATACCTGTTCGAGAAATCGGTATCGATATGGCCATGGCAGCCTGGTACCCACATGGTTTCTGTCGCCTCACTTTTGGACTTCAGGACAAACTCCAGGAAGAAATAGACAAAGCCAATGTTGGCTCAATTAGGGCAGGGTGGATAGAGTGGGGAAGCTTGGAATGGAAGGCGCTCCGCGAACGCTTCGCTGTTTCGGTCATTCCCGAGCGCTATTTGCGGTTTGTCCCCTACCGTTTGCTTGCTCCATTTTTTTCGATGGAGCTCAGAGGGAAGGCAGACGCTGAAAAGAACAATCTGATTGTCGATCTTGCCTCAAGGCATTTCGCCACGGAAAAGCCCCTCTATTGCTTTACTGAATCTGGAGATGCAATAATTATTCATAACGATTGGCTGGAATATCTGGATCGCAACATCTTGATACTCCGCGGCTGGGTGCGATTCCAGCTCGCAGAGTATCTTCAGAGGCTCAACCCCAGCATCCCCGGGATTGTTGAAAAACTCTCTCCTCCACTCAGGAAGTCGCCACTGACAGTCCAGACAAGGTGGTGGAAGGCAGCCTTGCACTACATGCCGGCGGAATCATGCTGCATCCATTCTGTAGCCCGATTCGATCAGAAGGATATTGCCTTGGATCATTTCCTGCCCTGGAGTTTTGTCGCTCATGACCGGTTATGGAACCTGGTCCCGGTCAGTAGGAGGGTGAATTCGCTCAAGCTCGACAGATTACCGAGCATGGATTATAGAGAGCAGTTATCACAAATACAACATTCCGCATTGGTCGCCACGGCCAATGCCTGGGAAGAGAAGCGGTGGCTGAAAACTGTCGAGCCATTCATGCTCGACCTCAAGCTCGGAAGGGATTCGCTTCTTCGCGAATCCGAGTTGCGCAATGCGCTGTATGCCAATATGAAACCACTATTTGAGATAGCCAAAGGGCAGGGATTCGCAAGTGATTGGGTGTATGTTCAAGAGTAGGTTCCTGAAGCGCTTGCCCACTATTTCCGGAAGCGGCTACTCCGGGCCGACCAGATAATTGAGGACCTGCCCGATGGCGCCATCCGCGTACGATTGAAAATCCATAATCCCAAGGAATTTGTCCGCTACATCCTGCGCTTCGGTGAAGGGATCAAGGAAAGGGGTGACGATGAGGTCGTGGAGAAACTCCATGGATTCCTGGCAGCCATGACACGGCATCACCAAGCTTTGCCTCTATCGCCTCACAAAGTGCCGCGTTACCGTGGCTCGATCTGTAAATGGCAGGGCGATTGTAGCTGATTTATCAATATTTGATAATTCCGATGCACGTGCTCGACGACCGAGTTGTGAAGTTGACGACAGCTTATAAGGAAAATCAGAAAAAGTAGTGCAAAAAATTTGACACCGATCTGCAAAAAATCATACTTTACTCTATTCTGTATCATCTAATTCAAGGTGGCAAAAAGTGACCCTGAAAATCAGTTTCGTTTGTCTGGTGTTCCTTTTCGTACTTTTGATGGGATGTACTTCCCCATTCGTCCAGGAGCAGCCTGAAACGGGCAACCTCATAGTTGATATACAATCCCTCGACGCCAGCGCCCGGACCATTCTGCCTATTGACGCTGACATTACAGCCTCGACCTACACCTTCTCGTGCTCGGGACCGCTCCGCTCGACTATTACTGCCACGACGCAGGTAGCGAGCAGCTTCAGTGCCAGGTCCATAGCCGCAGGAGCATGGATCATCACGGTGAAGGGGAACAACGCCGCCGGGACAATTGTCGCGCAGGCGAGCGCGGCCATCACGGTCCCGGCGGGGGGGACGGCAAAGCAGACCATCCAGCTGGCTCCGCTCAGCGGGACGGGAACACTTGCGCTGACGGTGAGTTGGCCATCGGGGACTTCGGCCGATGCCGCTGTGGCATCACTGACGCCCGTGGGCGGGCGCGCGGAAGATATCGATCTGACCATTTCGGGCAACCAGGCGACTTTGACGGTCGAGCGGGCGGCTGGGTCATACACCCTCATCGTTAATTTGAAGAACCTGGGCATGGCCCTCGCGCCTCCCCGGCTTGAGGCGATTCGCCTCTATTCGGGTCTGACTTCGGCGGGGACTGTCGATTTTTCGGTCGCGGATCTTGAGGACGGGGGGACTGCGTCCACCGCCTCATACATCGTAGGGGCTGGAACCTACGAATCAGCCCTCTTCTTGTCCTTGTTTTTCTAGTCCTGTTTCTCTGAAACAGCCTCATGCCCCCAGGAGCCCGGTTTCAAACTCCCAGCCAATGAGCTTATTGGCGAAAGGGTCCGGAAATAAATAGCTGATGAACTAGAATGATGTACACAAGCGGTTGGACTCAGCAGGAGGATCTATGCGGTCTGTAAATTTATATCGTCCCCTATTTATCGTAATTGTGTTAGTTCTGGCCGTCGCCTGCATGAATTCCGCCGCTCCCAACGCAAACGAAGGAAAGCTGACCGGTCGTGAGACTGCCAGCGCGGCGCGGGAAAAGATCGTGGACGGCTTGAGCAAGGTAAATTTCAATGCATTGCAACAAAGCTGGGCGCAGGCCGACCGGACTGCTTTTACCCCCCTCCTCTGGGGCGGAACGACGGCATTAGGCGGCAATCTTGTCGGCCTCGAAGGAACTCTCCCCAGCCTTGGCTGGATCGGCGATCTTGGAAGCGGCAAAGTAGCCATATGGGGAGGCCATGAGGGTTCCTGGGGTTCCAGCGCAGATGCTCAGATGGACAATGACGAGTTTCGCGGCCGTCTTCTGGATTGGCTCCTCGGGTCCGGGAAGAAGGTGGGCTTTGACACAGGACATGGCGAATGGATGGGCTCCTCGAGTTTCTCCACGGCGCTCACGGCAAGAATGGCCGGAAAAGGCGCGACCATATCCGATATCACCGGCACCTTCACAACGGGCTCTCTCGCTCAATTCGCCCTGGTGGTTTTCGGGAACCCCTGGGGCAGCTTCGCTTCAGGAGAATTGGACCTAGTCGATGCCTATGTCAAGCAAGGTGGCTCGATCCTGGTGCTCGGCACGGGCTGGAGTTGGGCAACGAGCAAACATGACCCGACTGGAGTCGCGTACCCGGTCAATCAACTGGGCGGCAAACTCGGATTCACGGCAATGACCGGTTACCTCTGGGATCCGGTCTGGGAGGGGCAAGCCTATATTTCGATCAAGCCGATCTCCACCTACACTCCCGCGAGCGCCGTGGTACTCAAGGCAGCGGATGTATCAACTGTCAAGGCGAGTGCCACGAATGCTCCGAACAGTGTTTTCAATATCGTCGGTACCCATATGGCCCTCTCGCTGCCTACCACCGTTTGGGCACAATTGAACGATCCCGTCGCAGCGCTCTCCGCCCTCGACAAGATATACAACAGCGAGCTGGAACTGACCGGCAGCCTGCATGCCTATGCCGACGGCGACATCATCTCGGTCATGCCCCAGGATGCGCAAGGCAGGCCCTGGTGGATGCACAGCGGCAATCCCATTGTCTATCAGGAAGCGGCCGGAAGCTCGGAGTTGGTGAAATACTTCAACTTGGGAGGCCAGCCGGGCTGGGGCGCGGCGCATGAGCAGGGTCACAACATGGTTGCCCAATGCAATGGTCTTTTCGTGGCTCCGAGCACGGGTGAGATCTGGCCGAACGTGTTTGGAATCTGGAGTTACAAGCAAAATGGCTGGGATTGGACTGCACAGATGGGACCCACTCCGCTGTTTGACAAGGGGCATGCTTATCACAAAAAGGCGAACCCGCTATTCAGCGAATGGGAAGCCGATCCCTTCATCGGCCTTGGGTGTTTCGAGTTGATTTGGGATCGCTATGGTTGGGATGGCATGAAGACCTTCTTTACCAAGGCGATCAACGACGCATTCGCGGGTACGACCGCTGGGGATGACGCGGCAAAGACCGCCTACTGGGTGGAAAAGCTCAGCGCGGCATATGGAATCAACTTCTCGCCATTGATAGCCCATTGGGGCTTCCAGGTCAGCGACGCATCGAAGACCGCCACCGCGAGCTATGCGGCCTGCGACATAACCTGGTAAGCTGCAGGGCATGAACCCCTCGCAGGGCTGAGGGCGCTGGATACCCCCCTGCTGCCGAACTCCGGCCCGCCGCTGTGTTGCTGGCCGGCAACCTGGCCGTCCGCGCGAGGGTGCCAGGACCGGGCCATCCAGGAATCCCACGACATGGTATGCTTGCCAGATGATTTCGTTCCGCTGCCAGAACACCAGCTACTTTCTCATGCCGTCAAAGGATGAAGGCAACCTCCTGGCCTTCGATGCCGGGATTCAGTGCCTTCTTTTCGAAAACCAGGGCCAGGGCATCGACGAAATGGAAGTCATCACAACCCAGGGGCATTCGGATGACAGCGTCTCCCTTGTCACTGATGATCATGAAG
>JBAXTA010000221.1:0-7937 GCA_037130415.1 Spirochaetota bacterium | reverse complement strand
GCCGCTTTGCCCTCGACAGCACGGTACCGAAGGTCATCAGCACGGCAGCAGCGCTTGCCCCGGCCCCGAAGTCGGCTGCCCCATCGAAGGCTGCCACCACAGCCGCGTCGAAGGCCGCGCCTGCATCGAAGGCCGCGCCCGCAGCGAAGGCCGCGCCCGCAGCGAAGGCCGCGCCCGCAGCGAAGGCTGCACCTGCCCCGAAGGCAGCTGCCGCAAAGGCCCCGGGCATCATGAACATGCTGAATACTCTGGGCGAGCTTGCTTCCGTCGAGGTCGTGGACATCACCGCGATAGCCTTCGCGGGGCCGGATGCAGAAGGCATCTGGAAGGAGACCGACTATGGCACCTGGACCAATCCGGACTTTGACGAGGCTCCCGAATCCTTCCGCAACCAGAACTTTGACCTGGGCGAACTTTCGACCGCTGAACTCGGGGAGCGTGCCCAGTTCCAGAAGGATGCCGGCCTCCCCTGGAAGGCCACCGAGGCAGAGCGGCAGCGCCGCATGGCCTTTGCCTTCACGCCTCTCATCGTAGTGCTGCTGTCGGCTTCGATCGGAGGGCGCTACCGGAAGAACGTCCTCCTCATGAGTCTCCTGGTGAGCCTGGTGGTGGCTACCGGCTATTATGTGTTCCAGATGGTGACGATGCTCCTGGCCAAGACGGGAGTCCTGGAGCCTGCGATCGGAGCCTGGGCCCCCGTGGCGGTTTTCGCCATCCTTTCGATGGCCCTCTACAGGATGGCCCGTACATGAAAGGACCTAATTAAGTGGGACAGGGGATATTCACGGAGGAGGCCCGCGATCCGGGTACCAGGGCCAGGACGGGGCGCATCCGGCTGCCCCATGGCGAGGTCAGGACTCCGGCCTTCATGCCAGTCGGGACGAACGCCACTGTCAAGGCCGTTGAGCCTTCCACCCTTGCCGAACTCGGCTTCGACATCATCCTGGCGAACACCTACCACCTCATGCTGCGGCCCGGTCCACAAATCATCCGCGCGGCCGGGGGGCTCCATGGATTTTCGGGCTGGAAGGGCAACTTCCTCACCGACTCGGGCGGCTTCCAGGTCTTTTCGCTGTCCGCCCTGCGGAAGATCACGGAGGATGGCGTATCCTTCGCCTCGCACATTGACGGATCGAAGCGCTTCATGTCGCCGGAAATCTCGGTGGAACTGCAACTGGCATTCAATTCAGACATACAGATGCAACTGGATGTATGTTCGGCCTGGGGTTCGGGGCAGAAGGATGTGGAGAAGGCGCTCCGCCTCACCACGGCCTGGGCAGCGAGGGCGAAGGCGCGCTGGGAGCGCGGCTGCGAAGAAGAGGGCTACAACGGCTCGCTTTTCGGTATCGTCCAGGGCGGCTTCGACAAGGGTCTGCGTACGCGGAGCGCTGGAGAACTGTCAGCCCTCGATCTCCCCGGCTATGCGATCGGGGGCCTTTCAGTGGGGGAGCCCTTCGAGGTCTACGCGGAACTCCTCTCCCACACGGCCCCCCTCCTTCCTGATGACAAACCCAAATATATCATGGGCATTGGTACTCCGGAATACATCCTTGCAGCCATCGGGGACGGGATAGACATATTTGATTGCGTATTTCCCACAAGGACGGCACGGAATGGCCTGTGGTTCACAGCCGAGGGACCGATAGCCATCAAGAAGGCCCAGTACATGTCCGATTTCTTGCCGCCCGACCCGGCCTGTGGATGTCGGGTCTGCCGCAACCACTCGCGTGCCTACCTCAGGCACCTGTTCCGCTGCGACGAGATCCTTCATTCCATGCTCGCTTCCTATCACAACCTCCACTTCCTCCACGACCTCACACGGCGATCCCGCTTCGCCATCATCCAGGGCGGCTTCGCTGGCTTCGCGAAGGGCTTCCTCGAGCGCTATGGTTCGGCAGGGCAGGGACGGAGGGGAAAGGAAGCCGCCCTGGCCGCTGAAGGCGCGGGGAGCGGGGGAGGGGAAGAGGCATGAAAAAAGAGGTAGCCTGTGCGATCGTGGCCATCGTCCTGATACACATGACAGGTCCTGGCTTCGCCCAGGGTGCGTCCCAGGCTACTGGAACGCAGGCTGCTTCTTCCGGCAGCACTGCGGTTGCCGGCCCGGAGGAACCTGACCTCAATGAAAAGCGTCAGGCCATCGTCAAGTATGGCATCGAGTCCGAACTCCTCGAGCTCTTCGGCGACCTCAGTGCGGAGAAGAACGGGCGCTTCAACGAGGACACCAGGGCCCTCTTCATTGCCTCAAGGAGTGTCAAGCTCCGCACTGCGGTCCTCGAACTGTGGAAGGTCCTCGCGTGGAGCGGCGGCGAATCGACAGCCCTCGACGTGGTCCAGGGCCGCGACAACCAGGAGATCACCCTTGTTGCCTCCTGCCTCCGCTACCTCGCCGAGATCAAATCGAGGCGTGCCCTGGAATACGCCAAGGTCCTCCTTGACGAGAACGACAAGACGATATTGCCCCAATTGTTCATGCTTCTGGGTCGGGCCGGAGGCGGTCCCGAAGAGGACATCCTCCTCGACTGGATGGGAAAGGACACAGGCAATCCCGCTTTCAAGGAGTCGGCGATCAAGGCCCTGGGCGAGATCAAGTCCCAGAAGGCGGTGGATGCCCTGGTCAAGATCGTCGATGACAGCGCACAGGTCCAGCCCGATCGCCTGGCGGCTGTCGATGCACTTGGCAAGATCGGGAACCAGAAGGCTGTAGCCTCCCTTGTGAAGGCTTCGACCGGTGACAGCGCTGTCATCCAGGCGGCAGCCATCGAGGCCCTCGGCGCCTTCACCGGCGCTGATGCCGAGGCAGCCATCCTGGATGCACTCCGCTCGAGTTTCCCGAAGACCCGCATAGCTGCCTGCAAGGCTGTCGCGACGCGGAAACTCACGAGGGCCGAGCCCAACCTCGAGTACAAGGCGAAAAACGATCCTGACAAGGCAGTGAAAACCGAGGCCCTGCGCGCCTTGTCAAGGCTCGGCGGCCCCGAGGCCTTCGCCTTCATCGCAGGCATCATGAATGACCGGAAGCTCGACAGTCCGTCACGAGGTCTCGCCTTTGGCCTCCTGGCGCGCAACGATCCGAAGGCCTCGATGCAAACGATGAGTACCCTCCTTTCTGCCGAAGCGAAAACGCCAGACCGCTACCTGTTCAAGATCCTTGCAAAGGAGGTGGCCAATGCCCGTGACGCTCCGGACATCGCGCCTCTGGCACGCATACTGATGGCCGACAAGGAATACGAGATACGGATCGGAGGCCTTGAGTGGGCTCGCCTGACAGGCGCTCCCGACATAAAGGCCGATGTCACCCGCCTTTCGGTTTCGGACAGCGAAATCGCGGTGAGGAAGCGTGCTGCCTCGGTGCTGAAGGACTTCCCGTAAGGGATCCATCCGGGACAGGCGGGGAAGCGGGTAAACAAACGGCCGCCGGCAATTCCGGCGGCCGTTCGTCCCTTTCCGTGACAATCGTAATTGCGATTGTCAGTACTCAGATCTTCGCCACCTCGATGCGCTCCACCGCGTACTGGAACTTGCGGTCGTGGATCGTGAAGGCCAGCTTGTCGCCGGGCTTGTGGTTCAGGAGTTTTTTCCCCAGGGGGGAGAGGTAGGAGATCACGTTGCGCTCGGGGTCGGACTCCCAGGGTCCCAGGATGGTGAAGGTTTCCTTTTCGTCCGAGATCTCGTTCTGGAGGAAGACCGTCGTACCGAACTGGACCTTGTTGGAGGTGACAGTGGTCTTGTCGAAGAGCTGGGCGCGCTCGAGCTCGTTCTTGATCTTGGCGACCTTGGCATTGAGTTCGTCCTGCTTTTCCTTGGCAGCCTTGTACTCCGCGTTCTCCCTGAGGTCTCCGAGGGAGAGCGCGTAGGCGATTTCCTTCTGGTTGAGCGGAACGTCGGTGGTCAGGATGTGCTCGAGGAGCCGCTGCTTTTCGAACATCTTGTCGGAGGTGACGATGAGGCCGCGGGAGACGACTTCCTTGCCCTCCTCGCCCTGTACCTTGAAGTCGGGGAAGCGGTCGGTGATGCGCCTCCGGAGGCGGAGCTTGACACCGGCGTCGAGATCCTTGACGTCGGTGACCAGCGTGAAGACGCGTTCGATCATGTCGGCCGTCGAGATGTCGAGGAAGCCCTCGAGCCTGCCATGGCCCGGGTTCTTTGCATCTCCGAAAAGGATGCCCTGGACCTGCTTGTTGATCTTGCGGTTCTCGGTGGTGTCGCGGTGGTTCTCGATCTCCTTGAAGGAGATGTCGAGGATATGGATGAGGTTCAGGAGGATCTTCTCGTTCGTAAAGAGGCCGAGCTCCTGGAACCACTCCTTTTCCTCGAGGTTCTTCACGGTCCAGATGAAGGCCTCGCGGTGGCTGCGGTAGTTCTCGACGATGTCAATTACCATCTTCTTGAGCTTGTCGAAGTTGCCTGTCTCCTCGAGGACGACGAGGAGGGAAGGATCAAGAGACCAGGGGAAGAGGCGGACATACACGTCGGACCACTCAGGCACGAAGGCCCTGATGTCCTGGACGTAGGCAGCGCGGAGACGCGAGTCCTTGATCCCCTCCCAGATGGCCACGGGATCCTCGATCTGCTCGAAAAGCTCGGCGAAGCCCACGGTAAGGGAGCTTGCAAGTGACTTGTTGGCTACGGCGATCTCCTTCAGGAGGAGGTAGGCCGAAACGACCTGCTCGTTGACCTGCTGGAAGGAACGGGTGAAGCCGGTAAAGTAGGCGAGCATTTCCACAAAGAATTCCGAATCGGGCTCCGCCTTCTCCAGGAAGGCCCGGACGTCCTGGACGCGGGCGAAGAAATTCTTCGGGGCCTTGAACTGGTTGTATATCTTTTCCTCGAAGGACAGGGGCCGGTCACGAACCACATAGGTTCCCACCGAATCTGTCGCGTTGCCGAAGGTCGAATCATCCTTGAGGACCGTGCGCGCCTTCGTGCTCCAGGAGTTCCATTCCTTCAGGGTCAGCACCGACTCGACCAGCTCTGCCTTGATGCGCTTGAGGTCGGCACGGTTGTCGAAGCTCTTGATCAGGATCCGGAGGGCCCAGGCCGGGTCGCCGATGAGCTTCTCCTTGAGCTTGTCCTTGGGCCAGACGGCCTTGAGCACCCAGATGTGCTCCTTCGAAAGCGTCGTGAGGCTGTCGATGGCCATCTTGAGGGACATCCTGTGCCCGCGGCTTTTGGCAAAGTCGATGACGAGCTCGTCACCCTGGACGCTGGCGATCTTGCCGACGTTCCAGGTGCGGTGGAAGACAAAGTTGCCCGCGTCGAAGGAGATGTGTTTCTCGAAGTCGGCCATTGCCTCGTTGATGGATCGGTAGGTGGTCGCGATGTTCGAGAGCCTGAGGTAGTCGTCGAGGTGCGAGTGGGAGGCGAACTTTCCCCGGTAGCATTCGACGACTTCCTTGCGTATGGCAGCGTTGCGCTCGTCATAGGAGATGACAAGCCTGAGGATATCGAGGGAGGTATTCCAGTCCTGGAGAGTCTTGTAGTGTTTGTAGAGGTCCAGGAGGAGGGCGGCAGCCTTGTCTTCGGAGATCTGCTTGGCGATCTTGCGCTGCACGTGGAAGAAGAAGTCAATGTCGTCAGGGCAGACCTCGCCGAGTTTTCCCCAGAGTTCCTTGACGTTCGCAAACGAACCCTTGTTGATATAACGGTGGAGGGCCTTCTTGTAGAAATCGATGGCCTCTTCGCTGCGGCCTTCCTTCTCGCGGCGCTCGGCGAGGTGCTTGACGATGTCGGTCTCTTCGTAGTCCGCCTTGACCAGGCGCTCCCAGACTGCGTACTTCTCATCGCCACGGCTCTCCGCCTCGAGGCACTCGGCAAGACGGCGCAGGGCGACCTTGTTCTCGCCGAAGTCGAGCATTCGGTTGCAGATGAACTCTACATTTGCCCACCTGCGGTTGTCTGCAAACAGCTCGATGAGGGTGGTCATGGCAGAATCGTCGAGCTGCTGGCGGGTGAGGGAAATCACCCCAGAAAGGTAGAGGGCAATGACGGAGTTCTTGGTGTGGGCGAGGTGATCGTCGCAGAGGATCTTGATGGCCTCCTCGACCTTGTCCCGCTTGGCTTCCTCGATGATGAGGTCGAGTTCCTTGAAGGTGGCAACCGTATGGGCGGTGAGCGCCGCCCTTGTCCACTTCTCCTCGTTGAGGAGCTCCTGAACCTTAGTCTCGTGGGCGCTCTCGACCTTTTCAGGCTGTTCAGTATCGGACATATGCACTCCTCTTCATGCGGTATAGAGCTTGTGTATCTGGGGATCGAGCAACCGGAGCTTGAGCAGGATCTCGTCGATGCGCGCGCGGTCCTCGTGGGCGGCCATGCAGTGGTCGATGAGCCAGAAATACCGGTTGACGAGCCGGGGGATTATCAAAATGCGGTCCTGGGCGTTTTCACGGAGTTCGTTCTCGAGCTGGTAGATGGACTGCCTGAGTTTGGCCGCCTCGACGTACTTGAGTTCGCGCTTCACCGTGAAGACTCCAAGGAGGTTGGCGTAGACGGGAATCCACTCTGCCACTTCGGAGCCGGTCTTGCCGGCCTCCCGAACCTTCTCGACGAGCCTCTGGATCATCTCCGACTCGAGGAAGTCGAGGGCGATGCGGTGGGGACCCATGTAAAAGGCTTCGCGGAACAGGGCCTTGGATTCGCGCATCTCGTTGACAAGTCCGTGCACGTCGGCCAGCTCGGCGAGGGCCTCGGCATCTTCCCTGCGTTCCTTGGTCGCGACCGACAGCTCGGCGAGGGCTTCATCGTAGGATCCGGCGCCCTTGAGGCAGCGGCCTACGCGCAGGGCGAGTTCTCCGACATTGCTGTCGCCCTCTTCGGTGGGCAGGGCCCGGTACTGCGCGAGCGCGAGTGAAAAGCAGTATTGCTTGAATGCATAGCGACAGGGTTCGAAGCTGCCCTGCAGCCTCGACTGGAAAGCACTGAAGGTTTTCCAGATGCCGAGGACGAGTTCACCCCTTTCGAAGGGGTTGGCGACTCCATCAAGGCGCATCTCTGCGTCTTGCCAGTAGCCGGCACATTTCATGGCAAAGAGCACCTCGGCATTTTCGTAGTCGACAGCCAGGGCCTTTTCGAGCATCAGGGAGGCCGTATAAAGATCGACGCCACGCAGCGCCTCATAGGCATTAGCCAGGAGAGAAGTAACCCGTGCGTGCTCGACCATGCTCTTCTCTACGCTGCTCTCGACGGTACTCTGTATGATGACACTTCCAATCTCTCAGGATGGGCCCATCTCGCCTGTTGCGGTCGCCCTGCGCCTGTCGAGGCCAACCGATACAGCAGACCTTTTCCGGGCAGCCGGTGAATCGTTCCCGGACACTCGAACTCGGTTTGCGTATATGAAATAAGCCTATACTAAAAGAGAAGCCTTGGTCAATCTGGAAGCATTCCGCGCCCCTGCGACAGGCGTTCCGGGGGCCTGGCGGAGGCTTTCCCTGGTTGCATCGGTCGACCAGCCTCGTTGCGCGACAGTCTTCGCCATGCTACTGTCGCGCCGATGAAGGTACCCCTCGTCGCCCCCTCGCTCCTCGCCGCGGATTTTTCCGACATGGGCGCCGCCGTCGAATCCATTTCCCTCTCCGCTGCGGATTGGGTACACCTCGACGTAATGGATGGGCGTTTTGTCCCCAATCTGAGTTTCGGTCCCAAGATGGTGGCCGACCTCCGCGGCCGATCCTCTCTCCCCTTCGACGTCCACCTGATGACGGTAGAGCCTGAGTCCCTTTTCACTCCCTTCGCCGAGGCTGGTGCCGACCTCATTACCTTCCATGTCGAGGCTACCGTGCACGCCCACCGGCACTGCGAGGCAATACGCAAGCTGGGGCGAAAGCCCGGCATCTCCCTCGTTCCTTCGACCCCGCTTTCGGCCATCGAGGAGCTCCTGGCTGAAGTGGATCTGGTCCTCGTCATGACCGTGAATCCGGGCTTTGGCGGCCAGTCCCTCC
>JBAXTA010000220.1:0-7990 GCA_037130415.1 Spirochaetota bacterium | reverse complement strand
CGCGGAGTATTTCCCCGAGCACCGACAGGGGGAGGCCGCCGACCGGGAAGGCCACGATGTTGAGGGCGAAGAGGGGCTGGCCGCCCATGGCCCAGACATCCGACAAGGCATTTGCAGCCGCGATGGCTCCGAAGGTCCAGGGGTCGTCCACGATGGGCGTAAAGAAATCGAGGGTACTCACAATTGCGAATTCATCGGAGATTCGATAGACCGCTGCGTCGTCCGAGGTCTCGGCCCCGACGAGAACGGCGGGGTCGGTAACCTTCGGCAGACCCGCGAGTATCTTCTCGAGGGTGCGGGGGCCGATCTTGCAGGCGCAGCCGAGGCCCTTGGTGTGCTCTGTCAATCGGATGGGACCCGTGCCGGAACCGAGCGCCAGGGACCCAGAGCCGGCTATGCGTCGAACTGCGGCGATGACCTGGCCGGCGGCCGATTCGACTTCGGACACCGTGAGGAAGGCACCCGTGGAAAAGCGCAGTGTTCCCATGGCCTGTCGGGGCGGAACGCCCATGGCCGCCAGGACGTGGGACATCTCCACACGGTCTGCGTGACAAGCCGCTCCGGCCGAGGCCGCGACGCCAGGCAGGGCCGACAGGAGGGCGCCGGCGTCGACTCCCGGGAAACTGATGCTGAGCGTGTTCGGCAACCGGGAAGCCCGGTCTCCGTTTACCAAGGCCTCGGGGAGGGCCGCAACGATGAGCGATTCAAGGAGGTCGCGAAGCTCGCGGTAGTGGCCTGAACGGGCACCCAGTTCGCGGCCAGCGAGGGCGCAGGCTGCCCCGAGGCCTGCGATGCACAGGAGGTTCTCCGTGCCTGCGCGCCGGCCTGACTCGTGGGCTGCCCCGTGGACGAGCCGGTCGAGCTCGATGCCCGTCCTTGCATAGAGCGCGCCGATGCCCTTGGGCGCATAGAGCTTGTGCCCCGCGATGGAAAGGAGATCGACGCCAAGGTCATCGCAATTGACAGGAATCTTGCCGACAGACTGGGCTGCGTCGC
This sequence comes from Spirochaetota bacterium, assembly GCA_037130415.1. Lineage (GTDB taxonomy): Bacteria > Spirochaetota > Spirochaetia > Treponematales > Rectinemataceae > CAIJMU01. The sequence continues at coordinate 6,994 of JBAXTA010000220.1, read as the reverse complement.
AGTGGACGACAAGACCCGCGCGGTGGGCGATGTCGGCAAGGGCGCGGACCTCCTGGATGGTCCCGACCTCGTTGTTGGCGTGCATCACCGACAGGAGGATGGTGTCGGGCCTGATGGCAGCCTCGAGGTCGGCGGGATCGGCCCTGCCCAGGGAATCCACGGGAAGAAGCGTAGAGCTAAACCCTTGTTTTTCCAGCCAGGCCAGCACCTCCAGGACTGCGGGATGCTCCACCGCCGTCGAGATGAGGTGCCGCCCTCGGTCGCGCCTGGCGAAGGCGAGGCCTTTTATCGCGAGGTTGTTGGCTTCGCTGCCCCCGCTGGTGAAGATGATCTCGGAAGGAGAGGCGTCGATCAGGGCGGCAACTTCGGCGCGGGCCGATTCGACTGCCTTTTTCGCCTCCACCCCATAGGGATGCGTCGAGGAGGGATTGCCGAAGCCTCCCCCGATGGCACCTTCGAGAAAGGGCCGCATGGCCAGGGCGACGACTGGATCTATGGGGGTCGTTGCGTTGTAGTCGAGGTAGATGGGGCGCTCGGCTTTCGAAGGGCTACTCATCCTCCCACCACAGTCACCCTGCCCTTGGTGCTTGCCATGTCTTCCCAGGTCAGGCGCTCGGCCCAGGCCAGGGCACGGCCTGCGGGAGTCCGGTCGAAGACCACGAGATAGGCAGGGGCCCTGGGATCTATCAATTGGCGGTATCGCTCGACCTGCTCGAGGCCTTCGGTGACCGTGGATTCCCGCCCATCCCCTGGGCGGACAAGCTTGATCTCGATGATGGACCAGGCTCCCGAGAACTGGACGGCGAGGTCCACACGACCGCGACCGGCCGCGTATTCGCGCTCGATCCTGCCACCCCCATTGACCACGCGCTGCAGGAAAGCCATCAGAAGCAGGTGGGGGAAGGCTTCGACGTAGTCGGCATTGCCCTCCCAGACATCGGAGTTGCGGCGCCAGAAAGCCTGGAACTCGAAGAGGAGGGCATCCATGTCGAGGGTTCCGTCGAATTTCTGCCAGGCGAATTCGGGGGCTGCAATGGAATACTGGTACTCCTGCGAAAGCACCCGGGCGATGACCTCACGGTAGATGGGATTGGCGATCTGGGGGCTGCCACCCTCCAGGGTCACCAGCCCAAGGTCGAGGGCCAGGGTAAAGTCGTCGCCCCGGGTCATCTCGGGGCGCGACTCGCCCACGAGGATTGTCTCGACTATGCGCTGTATCCGGGGGTCGCGGAGGCGCTCAGCAAGGCTGTCAAGGTGGACAGCCCGTGCCTCGATGAGGATTTCCCTGGCCTGCCGTACCTCCGCCTCAGTTACCGTCTCGCCCTTGGGACAGAGGGTCCAGACGCATTTCTTGAGTAGCGCATTGGTGAGCCAGGGTTGGCCTCGAGTAAAGTCCCAGAGGAGATCCAAGGCAGCTGCCTCGAAGGCCTGACCTGTCTCCTGGCTGTGCAGGGCAGCGAGCGCATTGACATTGGCCTTTGTAAAGCTGCTGAGGGAAACAGAATCCTCTTTCACATTGAAGGGACTGCCAGGATTTACGGGAGCCCCATCCTTGCTCCTGATGAGGTAGTCCCGAAGGTCCCGCATGCCGACAAGGGCTATGCTGACCGGGAATTTCCCGATGCCGCGCCCCGCAAAGCCGCCCCGGAGCTGGCGGAGAAAGCTGACCATTGACTGGTCCCGGAGGACATCCACCTCGTCGAAAAGCACGACGAGTGGCTTCGGAGAGACGATGCGCGCCCATTCGCCCAGGCTTCGCTCAAGGAGGCTCGAAGGCTCGCCGCTTGGCCGTTTCGGAATATATGCAGGTTCGAGGAGCCGGCCTGCCCAGTCCTCGATGGCATCGCAGATGGCGGGCATCGATTGCTCTGGCTGAAGGAGGCCCTGGCAGCGTTCCACCGAGACATAGCAGGCGACAGCCTTGCCCGCGGCGTTGATTTCGCGCATCCAGGACTGGAGGAAGGTTGTCTTCCCTGTCTGCCTGGGCGCGTGGAGCACCCAGTAGAGCTTGTTTTCGACGTAGCGGACGAGGTCGGCCCCGACCAGGCGGGCAGCGGGGTCCAGCATATAATGGTCTTCCGGGTTACAGGGCCCTGTGGTGTTGAAAAAGCGTGCCATGGCTATAAGTATAGCAGACCGAAGGGGCTAGAACAGCTGAAGGAGGAGCTTGATGGCCAGGAAGGACAGGGCCGCCACGCTCGCCGCAAAGGGAATGGTCAGGAACCAGGCCCACACGATCTTCCTTGCCGTGACCCATCTCACCCCGGCAGCCCGCTCGACCGTACCAACTCCCATGATCGACCCCGCGATGACGTGGGTGGTTGAAACGGGTATGCCGAAATGCGCCGTCACGAGCATGACGGCCGAGGAGGCGGTCTCCGCGCAGAAGCCCTCCATCGCGCGTATCTTCGTGATGCGCGTGCCCATGGTGCGGACGATGCGCCAGCCACCCATCATCGTGCCGAGGGCCATGGCGGAGTAGCAGGAGAGCACGACCCACTGGTTGGCGCCAACAAGGCTGAAGTCGGGGCTCACACCTCCAGCCACAAGGGCCAGGGCAATTATGCCCATCGTCTTCTGGGCGTCGTTGGTGCCATGGGAAAAAGCGTAGACCGAGGCGGAAAACAGCTGGAGGATCTTGAAGGTTTTCGCGGCGGGCTTGGGTTTGGCATTGCGCGAGAGAGCCAGGACGACGTTCGTGAGGAGGATGGCCGCAATGCCTCCGAGGAGGGGTGCGAGCACGATGAACTCGACAATGGTCGTGACGCCGGAGGCCATGACAGCCTTCGGTCCCGCCGCAGCGAGGGCCGCGCCGACGAGTCCGCCGATAAGAGCATGGCTCGATGAGGTCGGCAGGCCCAGAAGCCAGGTGATGATGTTCCAGAGGATGGCGCCCAGGAGGGCTGCCGCAAGTATGGGCAGCAGGAGCTCACCGGGAAAGAGTCTGATGTCGATGACGCCCTTGCCGACCGTCTTGGCCACGGCGACGCCGAAGGTGAAGTAACCCACAAAGTTGGCCAGCCCTGCCAGGACGACAGCCTGGGCCGGATTCAAGGTCTTCGTAACTACGATGGTCGCGATCGCGTTGGCCGCGTCATGGAAGCCGTTGAAAAAGTCGAAGGCCAGGGCAACGACGATGACCCCGACCATGAAAAAATATTCCATGCCGCTCAGCCCTGCTTGATCATGATGCGACGGAGCAGCTTGCCCGCACCGTCGATCTTGTTCACGATTTCCTCGAGGCCCTCATAGACCTCCTTGGTCTTGATCATCTCGACGGCATCCGCGCCACCCGCACGGGTGGCCGCCTCCTTGAAGAGGTCGCCGATGGCAATTGAGAAGAGGACGTCGGCGTGGCGCTCGGCCTCGCCGATGGCCTTGACCTGCGAGCTGACGGATTCCTTCTTTTTCATCCTTTCGAAGGCCTCGCGGAGTTTCTGCGCGCAATCGAGGATGATGTCCGCGAAGTCGGCACTCCTCGAAGGCAGGCGCACGATTCCATAGGTCTCGACCTTTTCGACAAGGGCCTTGATCTCATCGACCGTATTGTCGACAAAGGCGGCGATCATGTGGATGTCCTCGCGGTCGAAGGGCGTGATGAAGCTCTCCTCGAGGGCTATGTCGATCTTCGACTCGATCTTGTCCGCCTTACGCTCGATCTCCTTGATCTCGGTGATGATGGCCTTCAGCGATTCATGGCCTGCGTCCCCGGAATCAAGGCCTCCGGCGAGCTTCCGGAGCCTTCGGGCAGCGTCGAGGAGGGTGTCGGCATGTTCGAGGAAGAGATCATAGAACTTGGTCTCTCGGGGGAGGAGGAGATCGAGGAAGTTGAAGCGCATGGGAGCTCCTTAGGAGACGGTGCCTGGCAGGTCTGAGCCTGGCCGGATGACCGGCCGTCGCAGCCGGCGTGTACCGCTTGAATGGTGCATGGAACCCGGGTTCGATGCAACGTGGGAGGGCTGCGTTTCTTCCACTTCCGTGGACTATCAAGCCCTGTGGGATGGAAACTCTGGCTGCTTGACCTGCAGCCCCCCCGACAGGGAGGATGTTCCATGGACCATCCCCCTGCCCTCCTTGAGCTGGACCTTCGCAGCGACATCATCTTCACAGGAACACTGAGGGTTCCGATCTATCCGGACGGCTTCTTTCCCCTGGGTCCGGATACCGAGGAAGCAGGGGAACTCTATCTTTTTTCACCTGACAGCTTCGAAGCAACGGAGGACGGTCCCCGGGCCCGACTGCCGCATCCCTTGCCCTATGCCGCGTTCTCCAGTGCTCCTGGCCTGGATGAGGGAGCGGGAGCTCCGGGCTTTTGCATAGAGGCGGGAGCTTGGCTCTTCGCACAGTGGCGGCCAGCTTCGGCGGAAGACCTGGACCTTGGCATGGAGTGGTTTGCGCGAGAAGCATGGTGGGAGCAGAAGCGACTCGATGGCCCATGGCTTCTCAGGCTCGTAAGGGAAGATGGCCAGACCGCCTTCCAGCTCCTTCGCCGGCTGGCCCGGTAATGGTTTCCTGCCATGACAGAAGAGTCCCCTGCCTCCTCCGCTTCCAGTTGCGGTGCGCCATTTCCTGACTTATAATCTTTAGTCAGCCTGAATGCTGAAAGGGCACCCGCAGTTTTGATAGCAGGAATCGACACGAGATTCCTGTTGCCCTGCCGGACCCCGAGTCCCTGACGAGTGTTGAAAGACAAGCGAGGAAAAAATGGCTGAAACCGCTTCCCTGAAAGTGGATCCTTCCGGTGCAAAACCCATGGGCGAGGTTTTCGGAGGGCTTGCCGCCGTACTCGTCGCCCTTCCCTCCGCAATAGCCTATGGCCTGGTGATCTACGGGCCCCTGGGGCCCGAGTTTTCGGGGACTGCCATAATAGCCGGCATAACCGGCACCATCTTCATCGGACTGCTGGCTGCGATCTTCGGGGGCACGCCCGCCCTCATCTCCGCGCCCTGCGCCCCTGCGGCTGCGGTGCTCTCGGTCTTCGCCCTGGAACTCTCGCAGGGAGGCAAGGTCGATCCACTTCTCATTCCGCAGGTGCTGGCGGTCGCAGCCTTTGGCGCGGGACTCCTCCAGCTCGCGCTCGGCGCCCTCGGAGGCGGCAAGCTCATCAAGTTCATCCCCTACCCTGTGGTCGCCGGCTATCTCTCGGGCGTCGGCCTGACCATCATCATCGGGCAGATTCCGAAATTCTTCGGCTACGACAAGCACCTGGACCTCTGGAGTGGCCTGTCAAACCCTGCGGGATGGAAGCCCACAGGGCTGGCTGTCGGAATCATCACAGTGCTTACGATGATCCTCGCACCGAAGGTCACGAAGAAGGTGCCAGCCGCCATCCTGGCCCTCGTCGCGGGCCTTGCATCCTATTTCGCGTTGTCGGCCTTCTTTCCCGAGCTTCGCGTCCTCGAGCACAATAAGCAAGTAATTGGAATAATACAGGCAACCTTGCCCGACCTGGCGGCCAACCTTGGGAAGCACTGGGGCGGATTGCTTTCGCTCGGGCCCCTGGCCCTTGGCACGGTATTCGTGCCGGCCCTCACCCTTGCAGTGCTCCTGTCCATAGATACCCTCAAGACCTGTGTAGTCCTCGGCGTCATGACCGGCCAGCGCAACGATTCCAACCGCGAACTCATGGCCCAGGGCATCGGCAACGGTGCCTCTGCCCTCTTCGGCGGCATGCCAGGCGCGGGCACGATGGGTGCAACCCTCGTCAACCTCTCAAGCGGAGGCCGTACAAGGCTTTCAGGCATCCTCGAAGGTGCCTTCGGCGTCGCCATATTGCTGCTTCTGGCGCGGTTCATCGCCTGGATACCCATCTCCGCACTCGCGGGCATCCTCCTGGTGGTCGGCTTCAGGATGATCGACCTGAAGAGCCTTGACCTGGTCAAGCACAAGTCAACGCGCCTCGACTTCGCGGTGATAGTGGCGGTCGTCGTCGCGGCCCTCTCCTACAGCCTCCTCGTAGCCTCGGGCGTCGGCATCGCGATGGCGATAATCCTCTTCCTCCGCGAGCAGGTGGGTTTCCCCGTGATCCGCCACAAGCGCGACGGCTCCAAGGTCTTCTCGAAGAAGCGGCGCACAGAAGAGGAGCGCGCCGTCCTCGAGGCCCATGGTGGCTCGACCACGGTCTGTGAGCTCCAGGGACAGCTTTTCTTTGGCACTGCCGACCAGCTGTACACCCAATTGGAAGCTTCCTTTGCGAGCTCTCGCCGCCTCATCATCGACTTGAAGCGGGTCAGGTCCATCGACTTCACCGCAGTCAACATGCTCAAGCAGATCCACCGCAAGGTTCACGAGCACGGTGGCATCCTCTGCCTGTCCTCCATCAACGCAAGCCTTGCCGGCGGGATTACGATGCTCGAATACATGAAGCAGCTCGGCTTCGCCCAGGAGAACGAGGGACTCAAGATCGCAGCCAGCCTCGAAGAGGCCATCCAGTGGAGCGAGGACAGCCTCCTGGCTGAGCACCAGGTCGTCCGTGATCCACGTCCCTTCGAGATCGCGCAGTTCAGCATCTTCCGCGGAATACCTGATGAGGTAATGGCAATCATCGCAGGCAGCATCGAACTCCGCGAACTGCCGGCAGGGCAGAAGGTCTTCTCGCAGGGTGAGATGAGCGACGAGATATTCTTCATACGGAGCGGGGCGGTGAAGATCTCGCTCGCGCTGCAGGGTGGGGGGAGCCATGAACTGGCGACCTTCCAGAAGGGCGACTTCTTCGGCGAGATGGCCTTCCTCGATAAAGACCGCCGCTCCGCCGACGCGATAGCAGACGGAAATGCAAGCATCTATGCCTTTTCCCACGCACGATTCAGGGAAATAGCCCGCGGCCATCCGGACGCAGGTACCATCGTGTTCTCGCGGCTCGCCAAGGAGATCTCGCACCGCCTGCGCCTCAACAACATCGAGTTGAAGGGGCTGGAGGAAAGCTAGGGGAGCCCCTACTCGAGCACTGCATAAATTCGCCGGACGCCTGCGGCATCCGGCCATGCACCCTTAT
>JBAXTA010000022.1:0-25446 GCA_037130415.1 Spirochaetota bacterium | reverse complement strand
CTTTGCTGATAGATAACGAAACAGACAAGGAACAGCACCTTGACTGTTTCTTTTGAGCCTTTGGCGGTCTGTCGTATTGCACAAATCTGAGCCGGTCATGATGTCCTCACCGCCGCTTTATGTGGAAATTCTGGCTTTCGTTTTTTTTATAGTCAAGGGTCGCTACGCTATAAAGCATTCCTTGACTATAAAAAAAGCCTCCGCCTGACGAATTCCACAGCGACGGCGAGGGCATCATGACCTAGACGATTTTGTTTGTTTACGCTTCCATCCAGGGAGCGGCTTCGCCGACTGCTTTTAAATGAAAACCGTACTTTGTTTTTCAATCTTTCCACGACAGCTCAAACAAGAGCATCGACGGGGAGTAGCCAACAAATTCTGTTGGTTATGTTGTTGAAAGTTAATTGAATTATTGTTGTTTTGACAAGTAAAAACGCTTTACATAGTGGCAGATGTTCGGTAGAATAAACCATGTTTTGATGAAAGCAAAACATCCGTCCGCTGCGGTTTCCGTGACCTACTTTGGAATTAAAAATGAAAAATTCTTTGAAAGCTCAATCCTTAAATGCTGTGTCGGCTATTCAGCCATTTTTCTCTAAGTCGCAGTTGTTCGTTATCAAACATGCTTGCCTGGGAGAAGAGGACCATTTTTTCATGCAGAAAGTTATCGATGTTGAAAAGCTGATTGCTTCCATGCCAGTGACTTATGAGCAGGATGGAGCTGGGGATGATGCTATGGTTTATTTGCATTATTTTTTCGGTGGCAGCGATTGGTACATTACTGAAAAGGATGTTTTAAGTGGTGTATCTCAGGCGTTCGGTTTTACCGTGCTCAATGGCGATATGGTTTTCGCTGAATTGGGTTACATTTCAATTGCAGAACTAACCGATTGTAACGTTGAATTTGACCTGTACTTTTCGCCGGAAAAATTGGGTGTAATAAAACAACAGTTGTTATCGGCAGCGGGTTAATATTCTGTCGACCTTAAAGGAGTTGTTAAATGGCATCATTAAACAAAAATACAATGACTGACCAAGTCATTGATGAACCTGTATTTATCCAGTACCTTTGTTATATCAGTAGTGTGGCCGGTATGTGGGCACCTTATGAAGGTTATGTCGAAGTTTATGCTCCCGAAGATGCGAAACGTGATGATATTTTTTCTCGGGTGGTGCGTCATTTGTCACAAACAAGTTTCCCGGATCGACCTAGTCTTTCAAGCTGGCGGCTTGAGCGCATCGAAAAACCATAAAGGTTATTTTAATTTGACAAGCTAAAACGCTTTACAAAAAGCGGCCCATTCTTTAGAATAGCAACCTAATAATAACAATAATAATAATTTAGTCAGCGTAACTTAACGAACCGAAAAGGAAAATTTCATGAAAATATTATCTATTGCTAACCAAAAAGGCGGCGTCGGTAAAAGCACTTTAACCGTGCATTTGGCTTATGCCGCGCTTGATGCTGGCTTGCGTGTGTTGCTGGTTGATATGGATAAACAGGGTAGCCTGTCCCTGACTTTCACGGCCACCAAGGGCGCAGCCCCCGGCTTGACCGCATCCAAGCTTTACGCCGTCGAGGCGAACAACGAGCAGCCGCAAGCGATCAATGACCGTTTGGCTATTATCCGCACGGATAACGCCTTACTGGCAATCGACAAAGCCGAGAACCAAGTTATCCGTCATCCTGGCCTAGCTTTGCGCCGCTTCGCGAAAGACTTTGACATTTGCTTGATCGACACACCGCCACTATTGGGTATTCGTCTTATGGCGTCATTGGCCGCGTCTGATTATGTGGTAACGCCGGTTTCAGTGGGTTTGTATGAATTGGCTGGCGTTGCGGATTTAATGGCGACCATTCATGTTATCCGCACACAGGGATTTAACCCGCGTTTAAAGCATTTAGGTATACTCCCCATGAAGGTTAATAGCCGCAGCATAGAGGCGCAGAACGCCCTTACCAGTATGCGCGAAAAATACGGCCAGGTAATCATTCCCGAAGCACTGGCGGAACGCGCAGCGGTTCGTAAGGCGATTGCGCTACGTCGTCCGGTTTGGGTTAGTCCCCGTGGCTCAGGGCATTTAAAGGCAGCCCAAGAGTGGCGGGCAGCTTGCGCCGCTATTCTAGCCCGGCTTGACATATAATCGCCCTATAACCGAAACACGAGGTCAAAAAACTATGAGCAAAAGTAACGCTTTTCTGGACGCTGGCATTGATTCCTTATTCGGCGACACTGGCAACCCCAACGAATACGAAATATTGGTCAACCTTTATGATATTGAGGTTGGGGTTCAAGTACGGGAGGAATTTGAGGATGATGAAAATGGACTAGCCGAACTTGGCCGCAGTCTTCGCAAGAGACAATTACAAGCTATCGTTATTCGCCCGAACCGTGATGGGCGTGAAAAACCTTACCTGTTAGTGGCGGGTGAGCGCCGCCATCGTGCCGCCATCCTTGAAGGCTTGCCGCAACTACGCGCACGCGTCATGGAAATGGACGACGAAGAAGCAGAGGATATGCAGCTTGCTGAAAATATCCACCGCAAAAACTTAACGCAGATCGAGGAAGCCAAGAAAATTCAACGTGACCTTGATAGTTTGGGTAATGTTGAGGCAGTGCTTGAAAAGCACCATAAAAGCCGCGCATGGCTCTCTAAGACGCTTTCTTTACTAAACTTGCCGGAACAGGCAAAACGTTTGGTCATCGAAAATGTGAGCGCAGACATTGAGGTTATCAATACGGTTAAAACAATTGAAAAAATCGACCCAGTTAAGGCTAAAGAACTGGTTGATGATCTCAAAGGTACGCGCGGCAAGTCTAACGCCCGCGACAAAGCCGCTGCTATTAAAAAAGAGGTCAAGCCAAATAAAAAGAAAAAAAACAAAAAATGGCTTGAAGAGCAAAGCAAACACGACACAAAACGTGAAGGGCAGGGCGATGGTATTTTCGCGGACGAGAAAACCGTAGCCGTCACCACTGAAACAGGAACCGAGATCAACACGTCTGTTTTTCTATTGCTCGATATTGCCTACAGCGCCATCTTTGTGCGCGGCAACTCCCCAGAAACAGTTTTCGACGCAATGAGCAGCACCGACAGGGATTTGATTGATACTTGGCTCCGTTCGTTCTACGACGCAGGCGCAAACGCTAAAGATACAGGTAGGGCGGTACTTCAAGGGCTTAGAGACAATCATTTTAGCAGTGATCGACATGGAGCGTTTGCTTTGGTCGCCTTTCTGCATGGCGTGAATAGTGATGCTAAATACAGTCTATTGAATATCTTTGGCGATATTAAGCAATAGTGTTTACCCGGCAGGGCTATAGCACTGCCTTTTTAATAAGAGATAGGAATAATGAAACTGGTTATTATGGGAATTAACTATGCGCTCTAAAAAGCGAATGACTGCCGTTGAATTCGAGGCTTTACGGCCATTGCTTAAAATATCAGAGGACCGCATGGCGGCGGCTCGCGCCGTACTGGTGGACGGATTGACCTATCAGGCCGCAGGAGATCGGTTCGGGTGGACGCGGCAAGCAGCTGGCGATGCCGTCGATGTTGTATGGCGGACATTACAGCGCTATCATGAATCACAGAAAGCGGCGGTCAACACCGGGACTTCGTTGCCGGACGGCTGGGAACAGGTTACGTTAATTGCCCCTAGTTACCTGATACCTAAATTCAGAAGCGAAATTGCCGAAGCAACACAACAACCCATGCAGCAAACCAAGGCAGCGAAAAGACCGAAAAACGAGGAATAAAAAAACCCGGAGTTTTGATGTCCGGGTTTAAGTTAGTCAACGTAAGCGAACCAGTCAAAGATAATAGCCGACCGCTTAACAAGCGGTATTATATCAGTATAGGGGATGCAATGAAACGCGATTTAGATAAAAAAAAGGTTACACCCATTTACGCCGGAGGGGATTTAAAAACGACTCAGGATAAAAAGGACGAGGAAAAATCGCCGCCTGAAAAACCGATTAAGAGTCTTCAGTTTGATTTATTTGGGGCGTTTATCACCAATAATACAAGTGAGGTATCAAATACCATCGCGATATGGGAACGCATTCCAAAATATTTTCCAACACGTACTTTAGATAAATTACGCCCAGAGAACGGCCATCCAGACCCCTACGAGTGGGAGTATATTGATAAAAACATTAAATACATGGTTGTTGTACAACCCGCATTAATCAAGGTTAATGGCAGCTATAAAGCCTATTTCCCAGGTACGACCGAAGAACTGATAGAGGAAGCCATTAAGAAAATCCTTTCAAATCAACAATACGGCATCCATGACCCAAAAAATAGTGAAACGTGGGTAAGATTTTCGTTATCTATGCTTTACCGTGAACTAAAAGATAGGGGGTGCACACGAAGCCGGCCACAAATAAAACACGCCATTGAGGTAATGAATAAATGCAATATCTCCTTTTTAAAAGAAAGTAAGGAGATATGGAGTGGTGCAATATTGCAAGACCTTGTCACCGTAGGTCGTGATGATTATATAGCTAATACGGACGCGCAGCATATCGCTCGTTTGCCTGTATTTATTTCCAATGCCATAAATTGCCTTGATTACCGCCAGTTTAACTATAATCGCCTAATGAGGTGTAATAGCCCACTTTCCCGCTGGATTTATAAGCAGCTTATTCACCGCTTCAAACAAGCCAATCTTTTTAATGATTATCATTTTATGTATGAGGATTTAAAGGGGAGCGGTTTGTTACAACAAGCTAGAGAAAGTGACAATAGAACGAAAGTTTTAAGTGCGCTGGATGAACTTGTAAGCCAGGGCGTTTTAGTACGTCACACTAGTTTAGAGCGTAAAGAAGGGCAGAAAGTAATTAATGTCAAATATACGGTTTACCCTTCCAGTGATTTTATTAAAGAACAGAAAGCCGCTGGCAAACGAGATACTGATAATGATACAAAGGCGCGAGATAATGGTTTGAAAATTGTGGATAAGTGAGGTCAAAGTAGAAGATTTAACCCGCAATAAGTAGAAGATTTAACCCGCAGATGTAGAAGATTTAACCCGCAGTAAGTAGAAGATTTAACCCGCAGGTGGTTTTTTGATGTCATTAGACAGAAAAAATAGACTCTTTTTGTACCCAAAGTAGAAGATTTAACCCGCAGTTGAGACGATAAGTAGAAGATTTAATCCGCAGTAAGTAGAAGATTTAACCCGCAGTTGAGACGATAAGTAGAAGATTTAACCCGCAGTTATTGGCATAGTAGAAGATTTAACCCGCAGCAAAATAATAAAAACACGCCTAACAACATGATAACAATATGTTTTTAAGCCAAGCAAAAACCACTATTCTTTTCTTCTTTTAGTCTTTTTATTTATTCTTATTTTATTCTTGGTATTGCACCTGTGGATAAAAACTGTCATTAAAATAAATCCACTTATAACAAACAAGTTTAGTTTGTTTACAACTTTACTTAAATTCCGTTTATAAAATTATTTTAAAGAGCCGTGACAATTCGAATTACACGATAGTGTGAAAATTTAAAGCAGTTAATTAGAGATCGATAACTCACAGGCTTACGTGAAAGATATAAATTTAATTACTGAGTTTTAATGATAATTATAAATATTTTTGATAAAATAAGATAACGTAAAAAGTAATATCTTATTTTATCTTATCATTTATATTAAAGGTGTTTATGGGACGCAAAGCATTACATACTCAAGAGGAGGTTTTTCAAGCCGCCAACGCCTTAGCTACAAGCGGAAAAGAGGTTACGCCTACAACCTTGCGCGACGCATTAGGTGGGGGAAGTCTCACAACTATTTATAAACATATAGATGCTTGGCAAGAAACACGACACGCTGCGCCATTACCGATCATCTTTGAAATGCCGGATAATGTTAAAACCGCCTTTTCTCAATGCTGGCAAGCCGCCGTCATTGAAGCAAGCAAAGAAATTTCCGCTATTCGCGAGAAAGCTGACACTGAAATTAAGGCCATCAAGCGACGCTTAAATGAAGCAGTTGAAGCAATTGAGCAGTTAGAAAGCGAAGGTGAAGCTGATAACGCAAAACTTGAAAAAGCGGAAGCTGATCTTGCCGCAACACTCACGGCTTCACAACAAGCGACTACAACTTCCGTAGCACGGGAAGCGGCCTTATCTGCCACCGCTGATCAGATGCGGCAACAAATTGAGGCACAACAAACGGAACTTGCTAATGTTCATTCCGAAGCCGAAGCCTCACGCAACCAACATACCGCAGAAATCACCAGGCTTACCACTGACTTTACAAGGCAACTTACCGGGGCCGGACAAAAGATTGATGCAACCAATGTCCGCGAACGGATAAAGGTTGAAGAGGCTACCACGGCCACAGCCGAAGTCTCACGTCTAACTGAACAGTTAAGGGAACAGAAGAACAGTAACGCAGGAATCATAAGTAAGCTTGAAAATGACAAGCAAACCTTAGAGACTGATTTGACCGCTACGCGTCAAGAGATCAGAGAGCTCGCCACACAACTTAGCCGAACTACTGGCGAACTTGACGCCCTACGTACTCAAGTTATAGGTCAGACTGATGTAATTAAAAGCTTTGCCACTCAAAGCGAAAAGAAAACTAAATAAAAAAACTATCTATTTTACTTTTGACAAGCCATAACGCTTGACAATTAAAGCGAAAACCGGATAATAAGCTACATGAGTTTTTTAATTATTTGAGGAACAATAGATGATCGTTACCTAACTTGATTAAAACTAATTTGCATAAAGAAGGATCGTCACAATGGGACTGTACTATAGATGAGCAAGCCATGATACAGAAAAAAGCGGAAATTGAAGAACAAGGTTACAAGCTTATTATCGACCATGCAATGACTGAAAAGAGTTCCGCTTAAAAAGCCGTAAAAGTGATTACCATGAGGCCATTAAATAAAACAACTATTGAACTAATTGATAAATTAAAAAAGTTAAATATTAAGTTCAAGTCGGGATATTTTGGCGGTTCTAGTTATTGCGTTGGTAATGTGGTTGAAAAACCAGCCAAAGTATTTAATTTAAGCGTAATGCTTGACGGTGAATATGGAAAAGTCGAAATTAATCTTTTTGGAAAAAAATAATAAATTTTCGCGGACGCGAAAATTTCATTTTATATAACTTTTTATAGGTAGGTACTAAAATGACAGAAAAAAATGCCGTTTACCGAATCATTAATGATAAACCTCCATTAGCAGGGGAATTTGAACGAATTTTTCAGCATGTAGCTTCTGATTATTCTTGTGAAGCCTCTTATACGCTGGCGGCGTTCGCTACATCGCTTCTAGGTGATATTGAATTCGATTTATCAACACTTAATAGATTAGCTAAAGCAGATCAAAATTTGGCGTTAGATTTATTCTATTTTTGTATGAGCGAAGGTTTAACCGAAGACGAACGCAGCGCAGCTTCAGCCGCATTCGCGCCTTTTGTGGAGATACACAAACCAGGAGCAAGGCATTAAGAGTTAGCTGTAACGGTTTATTAAACGTAAACAAGAATAGCAAGGTACTAAAATGAGCAACGTAGTAAAATTTTCAAAAACAAAAAGAGTGATTCCATCCGAGACGATTCTCGACGTAACACATCGTTATGTTGAACATAAACATGTTCAGTTTTTACCCTGGAATATAGTTTTAAATGTCCTAATTTTTCTGATCGAATGTTTAAGAACCATTGTATTAACGTTATTACTTTGGTTTCGACCACTACTTTTCTTAGTTTGTAAGCCATTATCAGGGTTAATGCTAATCGCTTTTATAATATGCCTATTCAGTCATCCTCACGATCAAAGACTTACTTACGGGTTTGGTATTTTTAGCTTCTCAGCCTTCCTGATAATGCACCTATATGATGGTCTTTTGATGTTTTTGTCCCGAGGGAATATTGTTAATATTTTCAATTAAACAATGTTAGAGGTTATTCAACAATAGCCTTTTTTTAACACTGATCTAAATACCATACAAAAATTTGTAGCTTGAAAAAACTCAAAGCAGCCACTCAGAATAAATAAAATGATAGTTAGTTGATCGTCAAAAATCGACCCACTCCAGTCATTCGGATATGGATTTAAGCTTCCCGATACCGGTCATTGGCAAAATAGTAATATCGACTCAAACCTGTCATTGGCTCCCAATATCTGACCGTCCGGTTCCCCACCGAAAGCAGACAATCGAGTTTAGCGAAGCAACACGAGGTTATTTAATGACGAGAATTCCGGAGCCGTCTGCATTACGCATTGGCTAACTCACACTCTTAAGCCTTCTAAAATCAAACTGCGTTGACAGACGGGTTTAAAGCCCATGTGTTTAAGGATAGGAGGTAGTGCGTGCATTTTGTTGTATATTGTGGAGGGGTCGACCTCAATTTTATGACAGACTGAAGAAGCAGATGGACATTATTCCTATATTTTGAGACAGAAACCTATATGGATTTAATTATTAAAACTTAAGAACACAGACATGGCCGCAAAGATTATAAGAAAAGAAGGGGGGAAAGCTCATTATAGAGATAACAATTGATCTCGAAGATTCTATGCTGGATAGCGGGGTGTCCGGCGTCCCTTCTGTTGTGAGTCCGTATTGGGATTTGCTTTTTCTGCTTTTACAAAAATTGTCCTTATAGTTTTCCCCCTGAGTGAGGTCAATCTAGTTAAATATGAGTAACACAGTAAATGGTATGGTATAAAATTAAAGTATTTTTCATTACCCAATATGAACCCTCAAATTTATTAGGGGCTTTGCAAAAAGACGTGAAATGAACCACCTTAAAAAATTGATCAGTCCGGAATTAAAACTTGCGGCTCTTTTAAGCAAGCCAACCATGACGGCTTCACAGATCGGGCAATCTTTAGAACTGATTAATAGTATTGATATAACCCGTTTTAGAGCGCTCCTGGACCAACATCGTATATGGCCTTGTGTCTATATAAACATTAGAGATCATTTTGTCACTTTATTTCCAGATGATCTGTTTGCGTATTTACATAAAAAATTCCAACAAAATATTCGTCAAAGCAACCAACACTTTATAACTTATGGTGAGTTACTTCATCTATTTAAAAGCGCAGATATTCCCGTTCGGACGCTCAAGGGGATTCCCTTAGCTAAAAAGCTGTATGGTGATATTGTCAAGCGGCACTCTCATGATATCGACTTGATTATCCCGGCAGACCAAATTAATAAAGCTCATGAAAAACTGATGAATACAGGATATGGATGTGAAGTTTATGATCAGTTGTCTAAATATCAACGACTTATTTATTTAAAATCAGTAAAAGATATCACTTATACCAGTAAAGCAGGTGTGATGCTTGAGCTCCATGTAAGGCCGTGTCAGTATTCGACTGCTCTTTCAAAATACTACACTCGGCAATTATTTGACGGCACTGCTTTAGAGGATAAAAGCAATTATGAGCTTATTTATCTCTGTTGGCACGGTACCCAGACGTTTTACCATCGACTTAAATGGCTCGTGGATATAGCCCTTTATATCGGGCAAATGGAAGCCCATAATCAGCTCAACGTTGATGGTTTGGTGCGTCTGGCTAGGCAACTTGACTCCATGAGATCGTTGACTGTTAGCTGGGTATTGGCAAATACCCTATATGAAACAACGTTACCGGCTCTTATTATTGATTTTTATCATAAAGACAGGATTACACGTATTTTAATCAATAATTCGCTCAATTTTCTTAATATGTCAGAAAAATCAAGCAGCAAGCGTTTTCGGTACGAAAAATATTTTTATGCCAGATTGATTTCTCAGGGCTGGCCTGACAAACGATTATTCCTGATAGGAACATTTACCCCAAATGTAGAAGATATTAAACTGCTATCAGTGATCCCTGATAAGTTGGGGATACTGCATTACCTTGTGCAGCCGTTGGCTTTTTTTTATACACGCTTACGACCAAATAAAACCTGATATCATGACAATAATTCGCTGAAGATAAGGGCTCCCGCTTTAGCCATGGTGAACCATTATTGTTATCTCTCCTTTATCAGAAGCCACTTTTCGCAGTCGTTTGTTCGACAATATCAATAGGCTTACGAAATATGTCTGTTTTTATAGCTTGAAACATCGCTTATCCATATGAACAAACAACACCCTATGGCTTGCCTATGGCATGCTTTTAAAGACTTTTATCGCTTCTCCCCAAAGCAGCAGACGCTTATTTTTATACTCATGCTTATCTTGGGTGTAACCTCCGGCATTGGCTTGTTGTTTATCATCCCTTTATTGCAACTCGTTGGCTTTGATATGGGAAGCACGACGAATTATGGCATATCAAATACAGCCCATCAGATTTTTGTCCGCTTGGGCCTTGAAGTCAATTTGATTAACATATTAATAAGTTATGTATTGATCGTTAGTTTGATCGCATCACTACGTTATCAGTTAACCGTAATGACAACAGGCGTCCAGCAACGATATATCAGCTTTTTGCGTAACAAGCTGTATCGCAGCCTGCTTCATAGCCGGTGGCAATTTATCGTACAGCATAAAATGTCTGATTTTACCCACTGTTTAACAGGCCAGGTGCAAGCTATCGGCCATGCCTCCAGTCTTATGCTGTCTTTTTTGAGTCAATTAGTCTTAATGATGACCATGCTTGAACTTGCCCTGCTATTATCCTGGCAAATGACCCTCCTAGCAGTCGGCTTCTCGGCCGTCTTATTGCTATTTCTACTACCCTTTAATCGAATTGTTTATGGTTCCGGTCAGACCCAACTGATTAGTTTTAAAGCTATTTTCCAAATACTCACTGAGCAACTGGGCAGTTTAAAAATGATTAAAAGCTACGCGAGTGAGCAATACCACGCCGATCAAATGTACCGGGTTAGTGAAGCGCTGGAAGCGCAACAAATAAATTTTACCCGCATGAACGCCATCACTCAGTGGGTATATATGGTCGGCGCGGTGATTGCCTTTAGTCTGTTTTTTTATGTGGCACAGGCAAAATTAGCGATACCGCTAGCGACCATTTTTTTGTTATTAGTCATTTTTTCCCGTCTATTGCCGCAAATATCCGAATTGCAAAAAATCTATCAACAACTGCTGCATAAAGTCCCCGCCTTTAATGATGTCAGCGAGATGCAACAAGCCTGCGAAGATGCTCAAGAGCCAAGCGTTCAGAAAAGGCAATGTCCGCTATTAAAGGAGTTAATCCGGTTGGAAGGTATTTGCTACCAATATGCTAAAACAAATAAACCGGTTTTTGAAAACCTGACACTACAGATTAATAAAAACCAAACCGTTGCCCTGGTAGGACATTCCGGTTCAGGAAAATCAACGCTGGCGGATCTTATTGCCGGCCTGCTGGAGCCGGATGCCGGTCATATTTATTGCGATAATATTGCGCTTGAAGGTGAAAACCGCCTGGCTTGGCGACAGCGAGTCGCTTATGTGACCCAGGAAGTTTATTTATTTCATGACACCGTTAGGGCCAACTTAAGCTGGGTATCGCCAAAACCGGTTACCGATGAGGAGTTATGGCGAGTTCTGGGGCTTGCAGCCGCGAACGATTTCGTGGCTCAACTTCCTGACCGGCTGGATACTGTGATTGGCGATAGAGGGATTCGGTTGTCGGGTGGAGAACGTCAGCGGCTTGCGCTCGCCCGGGCCTTGTTATCGGAGCCTCAGTTATTGATACTCGATGAAGCGACGAGTGCCCTGGATCATGAAAATGAACAAAAAATCCAGATGGCTTTAAGACAGTTACAAGGTAAAGTAACCATCCTGATTATCGCCCATAGAGAAACAACCATTGCCCATGCCGATTTGCGCATTGAGTTGTCGGCCTTCAACAAATTAAGGTGAAGATGGGTTAAATGCTGTTAACATAACAATCCGGCACCCTGAACGGCCGTTGGCTGAGCGGAGCCGATGCCATCCAGCACCGTTTTGGTGATTTATCCTGTAAAACAGTTCATAAATAAAGCATGAAAGTTTAGAATGGTAATGATGAAAAAATTTTGAATGCCCCATTATTGCATAACCATCAATAGCAGTATAATCAACTAATTTTTACGGAAGTGGCAAATGCAATGGGAATGATCCCTGGGGTAAGCCATTGCATCCGTCCATGTTATCTTATCCTTTGGTTGAGCCAAAGGACAAAACCTGAATATCAGTCAGAGCAACCAGCAGCATTCCGCGCGAGCTAAAAAGACGCCAAGCTGCTGTATAAATGAAAATTTTTTTCAAATTGGATTAAATATGCCGGAAAAACAGCCTATATCCCTAGCGTCGACGGTTAGTCGAAGCGAAGACCACTTATCCGCCGAAATCGATAACGAACTGGTGCTTATGGATATCGAGCACGGCAACTACTACGGCCTGGATGCCATCGGCACCGACATCTGGCGTCGGCTTGACGGGCAGGTTGTGGTATCCGATCTGTGCATTGCCTTGGGCGAAGAATATGACGCAGACGCCGAAACCATCCAGCGCGATGTGCTGGTGCTGCTTAAGCGGTTGATCGCCGAAGGCCTAATCGCGATTTTACCATTAAAATGACTGGCGATTATATTTTATGCGGCTGGCGGGTGCGCTCGGCGCTCGCTCTGCCAGAATTGTCGTTGTGGCAAGGCGATGACCGCAACCCCGACGTTGAGGTGTCTTTTGCTGCCATCCCTAAATCCCAAGATGAACCGATCTTCACACTACCCCATAGTCGCTTATGGGCGAACGGAGATTTTCTGCTCAACCTGGAAAATGTAGGCCGGTTTTGGGTGGAAGGCGGACGGCGCGTGTTGGTCGAACCGTCGGCGACTGCACAGCTATCCGAACTGCGGACTTTCCTGTTGGGTTCGGTGCTTGGGGTACTATGCCACCAGCGTGGTTTGCTGCCGATCCATGCTTCGGCGGTGCGCATCAACGGCGGCGCAGTGCTGATCGCCGGGATTTCCGGGGCGGGTAAATCCACTCTGGCGGCGGCGCTGGGCGCACGGGGACATGCACTGGTGACCGACGATGTGGCCGCTGTTGACCCGAGCGGTTCCAGGGTGCTGCCAGCCTTTCCCCAGCGCAAATTGGCCCCCGATGTTCTCGAAGCGTTGGCCCTAGAACACACGGGACTGATAGCGAACCGACCGGGACTACCTAAATTCAACGTTCCTGCGCCTATTGGCTTCGACCACGAATCGCTGCCGCCAATAGCAATCTACATTTTGGCAAGCGCGATGCCCGAACAATCCGGCGAAATCGAACGTCTGGCTCACGCCAAGGCAATGGCCCATCTTGACCGGATGATCTACCGCCGCGCCATCGGCATGAAAATCCAGCCAGTCCATGTCCTATTTAAGGCAGTTGCCAGATTGGCTCAGGCGGCTCCGGTTTATCTGCTGCCTTTAGGCAAGGGTCTTCCGCTTTCCGGTCTTGACCGGTTGGCAGAGCGGGTGGAATCACATGCGCAGCAGCTTCAGCCTGCGTCCGCCAAATCAAATCGCCTATGCTGAACCCGCCGATAAATCCGGGACAGGCCTGCCCAAGCATGAATGGTTTTTATTGGCTGGCCTCATACCCCAAATCGGGCAATACTTGGCTACGCCTGTTCCTTGAGAGCCTGGCTATCGGTGGTAACACGGTGGACATCAATGCACTTAATGTTAGCGTTAGCGGCGGCCATGCCGCGTCACGAAGCGAGTTCGACCGTATCCTCGACATTGAATCCGCCGATCTGACTGATGACGAGATAACCCTCGCCAGACCCCGACAATATGAGATCGAAGCTGGAACAGCCAAATCGCCGATGCTGCGTAAAGCTCACGATGCCTGGGGACTTACGCCTGCGGGCGAATCGCTGTTCCCGCCCGGCTTGACCTTGGGCGCGGTTTATCTGGTGCGCGATCCGCGCGATGTTGCGGTTTCGCTGTCCTATCACCTGAACCAAACGGTGGATCAAGTCATTGCCCGCATGGGTAATGCCAAGGCTGTAAGGGAGATGGACAGAAGGCGCATCCCCAGAAGCTTCCGCAGCATCTGTCCAGTTGGGGCGGTCATGTGGAAAGCTGGCTCGATGCTCCGATAAAGTTGCTGACGCTCAAGTATGAGGACATGCAGGCCGAACCGGTTGCCCAGCTGGGTGAAGCAGCCCGCTTTCTGGGTGTTGATGTCGAGTCGGATGTGGTTAAGGCCGCAGTCAGCTCTGTTAGTTTCGAACGATTACGTGTCGCAGAGGAAGCAAATGGTTTCATCGAGCGCCCGCCCGGCATGACGCGCTTTTTTCGCCAAGGTATTATCGGATGCTGGCAAGATAGCCTGACCCCGGCTCAAGCAGAACGAATCGAAGCCGACCATGGCCCAGTCATGCGTAAGCTGGGTTATCTGTAATTCATCCTAACCGGGTTATCCGTGACACAGGTGGTCATCAAATACATGGATATTCTAATAGCATCCATTATAATCATACCATTCGCCAAATCGTCAAAAACGATGGCAAACGACAGGCTATAACTGGGGGTTTGCATGAAGTCACAAACCTATCAACAAAACTTTTTACCTTAAACTGTAAAACACTCAGCTTTATTTCGCCAAGGTAATATTGCAAATCTGGATTTTGAACATATTTTTGAAGAAATTGAGGATATGGAAAGAACAAAAAGTTGCCCTACAGTCATCCAAGCCAGACAGGTCATGTAAAGCTTCCTGATTTTATTAATTGACAAATAAGTGCATTTAGGCATAATGAAAAAATATTACTGCTAATTTCATCAGAAATTTCCCATTAGCAAGAACATTATCGCTCGTTTTTTCTCTCAATATTTATTCCTTGATGAATATTGATCTTCTCTTTCAAATGAGAAAATACCCCTCTATAGATTGAAGTGTGTGTGGGGGCTTAAACTGTATACCCAACCTTACGTTACTGTTTCGCCGTGCAAATTATCTGGTAAAAAACCTACAAATATACTACTCTGCCAATTCTGCAAAGTTTGCACTCCACTTAGCTCAATGCATCATAATGACATACTATAAGGAGGAATAAATGGATCCGTTTTTAGGTGAAATCAAAATATTACCACTCAACTGGGCACCCTACAATTGGACGCTATGCGATGGACGTTCGATGCCGGTGAATCAAAATCAGGCACTCTACTCGCTGATCAACAATTTCTACGGCGGCACACCCGGCACTAACTTTAACTTGCCAGATTTGCGTGGACGCGTGGCTGCTTCCGCTACTAACGCAGTTCGAGTTGGAACGGCAATTGGCACAGAAACAGTGACCTTAACCGCCACCCAAGTGCCGCCCCATACGCATTCGGTCGGCGCGGTGAACTCGGCAGGAAATACTAACAGCTCCAAAGCCGCCCATATCGCCCAGCCCGTTGTGCCGAACACCACCACTCCAGTTAACCTTTACACCACCACCGTGAACGCCAATAAAGTCATCCTGAACCCGGCGACAGTCGGTACTGCGGGCGGCGGCGCTTCACATACCAACGTACAACCGTATCTGGTACTGGGCTACTTTATCTGCACAACCGGCCTTTACCCACCTCGATCATAAAAGGAGAAGAAAATGGATTCTATATTAGGAGAAATCAGGCCGTTTGCAGGCAGAAATAGCCTTCCGCCGGATGGCTGGGCGTTTTGCAATGGCGCTCTAATTAACATCGCAGGTAATGAAGCACTTTATTCGTTGCTCGGAATACAGTTTGGTGGAAACGGTACCACCAACTTTGCTCTTCCCGATCTGCGCGGCAGATTGCCGATGGGTCAGGGCGCAGCCCCCGGCCTCACGGCAAGGTTTTTGGCCCAGACTGGCGGTACCGAGCAGGCATCGGTGGTTGAAGCGCAAATCCCTTCCCATAGCCACGCATTTACGGCAAGCAAGGATGCGGCCAACGCCAGCTCGCCCGCCAATGCTTTGTTCGCCAACCCTAGCCCCAACCTTTTTTACGCCAACATGCCCACACCACCGGTGGCTATCAAAACGCTTCTGGGAGACACCATAGCAGGATCGGGGGGCAGTAATCAAGCGCACGAGAACCGTATGCCGGCCATGGGGATGAACTACATCATCGCCTTGCAAGGCATTTTCCCCACAAAACCATAGAAATATTAAGGAGAAAAATTATGGCAGATGCATACATAGGCGAGATAAGAGCTTTCGCTTTTAACTTTGTACCCCAGGGTTGGTACGCTTGCAACGGACAGACTTTACAAATCCAATTAAACCAGGCACTTTATGCGGTGATAGGCACCACTTACGGTGGAGATGGACAAAAAACGTTTATGGTACCCAATCTCAACCCGCCAATCACAGGCGCGCGGATCGGGCTGGCGATGGTCGGTACCGGCACGGGGGCATCAGGAACCCCGTACATGTTGGGCAAGACCACCGGGGTACCCAGTGTCGCGTTAAGCAACGCGCAACTGCCAACCCATAGCCACTCGGTCAACGCAATTAATTTGCTGTCACCTGCGTTGCCTGTCGCGGTGGCGACTAACACGACCTATCTCAGCCGCCTTGTAACTCCCGCTAATGAAAACGAATTGGCTTACACAACCGATGCGACCAAGCCGATAAATACAAGTCTTAACGCGGCGACTATAGTGCCGTATGGGACGGCCGGAAGCCACGACAACTATCAACCGTGTCTGGCATTGAACTTCTGCATCAATAATGACGGGATGTATCCTGCACCTGCGCAATAAAGAGAAGCCCCAAGTACACACCACTGTGTGCTTGGGGTTTACCTTCCGGCTCGCCCCACCTTTAACTCAGCTTTATCTGCCACGGATGGTGCGTGGTTTATAATAGCCGTCGCGACTATCGCGCTACGAGCAACACTACCTTAATTCTTTACTGAACAGCATTGAAAAAAATCAGGTTATACACCGTAGAAGAACATCATGAGGCGTTCATACTCTGGGCTTACTGCGTCGAACAAAAAATACTTGCGCCTTCCGGGAACTGCCTGCTGCATGTGGACGCGCATTCGGACTTCGCGCTCCCGGTTTTAAACACCTCGCTAAATTCCATCAAGGGCGACTTGAAGCGCATCTACGATTTCACCTACCGCGAGCTCGCCATCGGTAACTTTATTTATCCGGCTATTTATCAGGGGATACTGGATCATATCGTCTGGCTGGACAGGGAAGGAGGAGAAAAAACTCGGCAGACTCTTTCCGGCAATTCCCTGACGGTAACGGCGGACAGCGTAATCAGGGAGAAAGGGAAAGTAGAGGGATATGTCCAATCGAAGGGCAGCGATGGAAAGTCGCTGATAGTTGGCGAGCTGGTTCCCAAGATCAAAGCGATACCTTTTTCGGACAGAAAAGAATTCGTATACCAGTATGCGACGCTGCCGACCGCAAGCGATTTCCCCAATCCGGAAATTTTAGATATAGACCTCGATTATTTTTCCTGCATCAGAAACCCGGCGACGCAAAGGGAAATCGGGATTGAAATTACCGCAGAGGCTTACGCCGCCCTGCAAGACCCGTATCACCCATTCAACCTGCTGTATAAAAAACTGCGCATGCAAAATGAGGGGGGCAAATGCTACGTTTTATTGAATGAGGTAGAGGAAACGAAAGTCCGAACCACTTGGAAAAACGATGAGC
Organism: Spirochaetota bacterium; assembly: GCA_037130415.1. Lineage (GTDB taxonomy): Bacteria > Spirochaetota > Spirochaetia > Treponematales > Rectinemataceae > CAIJMU01. The sequence goes on along the minus strand of JBAXTA010000022.1, from coordinate 7,857 downwards.
ATGAAATTCTCGAACGGATAGACCGGCTGGTTGATTTCCTAAGGAAGAAAAAAATCCGGCCTCAGATAATCGATATTTGCCGTTCGAGGTATAGTGGTTTCACCCCACCGGATCAATGGGAGTTCATTGAGAAAAACCTGATCGAAAAGCTATCTGTTCTCTATGATTTTGAAACTGTTGCCCTCAATGCAAGGACATTGAAACAAATGCTATATGCTTAGCCTGCCGACCTTCGCCCATGTTGGCGAAGCCCGCATTGCCCAAGAATCATGGCAACTGTCACGACAGTGATCTGGGACCAAATCCATCGCTCCCTGGATTCCCCTGGTGCTCGGTAAGCTCAGGAATCGAGACGACGGTCATCTGCGGTGCATTCCACGGTTTGCGCGCCTTCGACACGGGAATATTTTCCTCGCCACCAACTTTCTTCTGATTTTCCATGTATATTTCCTCTATGGTTGTTTAGGTTTTTCAACAAGCAGGCCATTGCCACACCATTCGAACTTCGAACCATTTTGCGATGGGCAGTTGTACCCGTTCTGATTTACAATAAACATTATAACTTTATTTTTACCTGTGAGTATATGACAAAATTTTCGCTAGCGTTTTGTTCCATGGAAATTCTTTTTAGATGAGCGGCGATTACATCCTGTGCGGAATGCGCGTCCGCTCCGAGCTTCCCCTGCCGGAGCTTCTCCCATGGCGCGGCGGCGACCGCCCACCCGATGTGGAAATATCCTTCGGATCAATTGAAGAACCAGCCGGGCCCCCCATATTCACCCGACCTTTTAGCCGCTTATGGGGTGGAGGTGCCTACTTGCTGGAGTTGAGCGGGGTAGGCCGTTTTTTTGTGGAAGCTGGCCGCAAAATCCTGCTGGAACCCGCCAGCGGGGCGCAGGAATCGGAGCTTGGATTATTTGTATTGAGTACCTGTCTGGCGGTGTTATGCCACCAGCGCGGCCTTTATCCTTTGCATGCTTCCTCGGTGCGCGTAGATGGTGGCGCGGTGCTTTTCGCCGGGGACACGGGGAGAGGAAAATCTGCCCTTTCTGCGGTGCTGGACGCACACGGATATCCGCTGTTGTCAGACGACGTGTCTGTGGTGGATCCATCCGGCCCGCATTTGCTACCGACCTTCCCCCAGTTCAAGTTATCGCCGGATGTAGGAGAGGCTCTGGGGCTGCAACAGGATGGCATGCAATCAACCCGTCCCGGCACGATAAAACTCCGTGTTCCGGCAAGAGGCGATTTCGATTCCGCCCCTGTCCCTTTGCTTGCCATTTATATTTTTGGGTGGGGCATGAGCGACAAAATCGGTGAAATCACGCGGCTGCCCCCTGCGCTTGCATTGGCACAGCTCACGGCACAGTTGTACCGGCGGGCCAGCGGTGTGCGCATCCAGTCCGAACCAGCGTTGTTCAAATCCACGTCCATGATTGCCCAAACAGTCCCGATCTATTTATTGCCAGTGGGAAGCGGCCCGCTCTCCAGCCTCGGAATGCTTGCCGAACGCGTGGTGACCCACTTCAAAGCAAAGGAGAAATCTTGAAAAATATTTACTGGCTGGCAGCCTACCCCAAATCTGGCAGCACTTGGTTTCGCGCTTTTCTGGAAAGTTTGTCTACGGGAGGCAATGCGGTGGACATCAACAACCTCAAGGTGGTAAGCCACACCTCCTCGCGGGTATTTTTTGACCGGGTGCTGGACATAGATTCTGCCTACTTGACCGTGGACGAAATAACTTCGGCCAGACCCAGACTGTTCGAAATCGAAGCCATGCAGGCACATGCCCCGCTTTTCCGGAAGACTCACGATGCCTGGATTACTACCTTAACCGGAGGACCGCTTTTTCCGCCCGCCGTGACGCTGGGGGCGATCCTCATTGTGCGCGATCCGCGTGATGTGGCGGTATCCCTCGCCCACCAGATGACCAACACCGTGGATTATGCCATTGAACGTTTGGGCAATCCATCGGGTATGATGGATATGGCTGTTCAGCGCGTAAACCACCAGCTCCCTCAAAAGCTTTCCAGTTGGAGCCTGCACACGGAAAGCTGGCTGTCGGCTCCGATCAAGCTTCATCTCCTGAAATACGAGGATATGCTGGGGGATCCGCTTGCCAGCTTTGGCGCTGCGGCCAGTTTCCTCGGTTTTGATGCCGCGCCGGAAAAAATCGCCCAGGCAGTCGATGCGGTGCGCTTCGACCGCCTACGTTCCGCCGAAGAAAAAAGCAGTTATCTGGGACGCCAGCCCGGCATGGATCGTTTCTTCCGCCGTGGCGTGGCGGGCGGCTGGCGAGATAGCCTCACCCCGGCGCAGGTCGCCTGCATCGAGGCCGACCACGGGCCTATGATGCGGCGATTGGGTTATCTGTAATGCCGGTTCGGGTAAAGCATTCGCGCTAAAGGCAGCCTCCCGCTCAAAGCCCTTGTTCTGTCCATCTGAGCCAGCGTCCCATGTCAAGGGCACGGGGCAATAATAGAGGCACCTGCATATTGTCCGCAGGCCACTCCCTGACGATTTTCTTGAGCCTCGGCAAATCCAGGCAACGCGCGATCAACGGAACCCGCTCGAACGATTCGATCTCTTCCATCATTCCAGGACGAAGGCTACTCATCCTGCTCATGATTTCGGGATTTTGCGCCCCGATCAAATAATTATCCAGCAAGGACTGGGGAAGTCGGTCGGCCAAGGCGAGCCGGGTAAGCCTGCGCGTCACCCCGTCCCGCAAAAATTGGTCGTCGGGAATGGAGAGGCAAAACTCCAGCAGGCGGATGTCCCACAGCGGGGCGTGTTCCTCTATCCCGGTTGTGGCGCGCAAAGCGGTATGCACGTCCGCCCCATGCTCCGTCCGGTTATTCATTTTCAACCGCAATCCTAGTCCGTCCGCTGGGCCGACAAAATCATGCTTCGCGCTAAGTGTGCGCTGATAAAGGTTGAGTTCTTCAGCAAAAGTCGGGTTAATGGCGCTGTAGTGTGTCCAAGGTTCAGCCCCGCTCTCGCGCAAATTCAACCGCGATCTCTTAAGCGTGCGTGGCTCCAAAGGTGCCAGCACCTCGCTGCGCAAAATGGTTTTCCAATTCCTGCCATACGGGCGATTGCGGTCAATCAAGGCCAGTTCCCGCGCAAGCCTGATCCAGTTTCCGCGCCGAAAATAATTGGCCAGAAGACGCAGACCATCCCAGCTCCAGGCGGGATTTCCGCCCTCGCCGCTCAGCAGCACGGTGCTGCCGGAATTTATGACAACATCATACATGGGTAAAAACCACCCGACATTGGTGAGATTACGCAACGGGATGCCGCTAGATTCAAAAAATGGGGCAGGGTCTGTTTCAATCCAGTGTGGCTGGTCGGAACTGACTAAAACCGAATTTATATTAGGGTGCATCTCTGCGATGGCTTTGACGTAAGGCCGTTCGTCAACGTACCAGGCGGGCGACGGCGGCGACAATTTCATGCCCTCCGGCGGCACGGAAGTGAGTGTGAGAAGCCGCTCAGGTGATAGCAGTCTGGCGGCGGTAGAGGCCACTGCCGCCGAATCGAGGCCTCCGGTCATCATCGCCGCAACGGGGCTTTTTGCGCGCAAGCGGCAGGCCACGGCACGCTCCAGTTGTTCGCGCATCGCCTCTACATATTCTCCGTCGGAGGACAAACGAATTTGGCGTTTGGGGGTTGCATCCCAATACGTGGAAACGCGCAAACCATTTCCGTCAAAAACCGCGCAACCGGCCTTGGGCACCCTGCGAACCCCCTCATAAAGCGTATTCACGGGATGCTTCATGTTAAGTATCAGAAAATCTGCGACGCCAAGCTCGTCGATCTTTTTGGGTACGCCGGGAAGAGCTAAAAGAGCCGGGTAAGTGGTGGCAAATGCAACAAAATACTTGCCATGATGATAGTAGATCGTGCGCATACCCCGATGATCTCGTCCCAGCAAAAGACGACGATTTTGAACATCCCAAAGAGCGACGGCAAAATCGCCAATGAACCTGGAAAATGCATCCTGCCCCCATTGTTCCAAGGCGGAAAATATAAGCCGACCATCCGGTACAATCTCACTCCCTTTCAGGGAAATACCCAGAGTTTCAGCCACCTCCTCACGATTATCCAGCCTACCATCATAAACCATCACCAGCCTGCCGTTAGTCCAAGGCTGGTGTTCAAACATGTCTTCGTTGGTCACCACCCGTTGGCGTGCCACTAGTCCGGCAGCCCCCCCGATCCAATGCGCAGCCTCGCCGACACCGGGAGCTGCCAACCGGGCCGCAGCCAGCGCCAAATCATCTACCGAAACAGGCGCACCGGAAAAACGTACGATGCCTGCGATAACACTCATTGATTTATCCTTTTGCAAAAAATGACATCATTGTACACGGTATCTGACAGATACCGGTTATCGGAACCATAAACAGGCGTGTCTTTTCTGGGCGCTTTATCTTCGACGCTGAATACGGCGTCGAACCCTGACGAGACTGCTGTATCTGCAAATCGGAAGTTGCTACCCCGGATTATTAGATAGCCGCCGGGTTTTAGGCAGCGGCAAAGTCCGGTGACGGTCTTTTCGAAATCGGCAAAGCGGATCAGCCGGTCGCAAAACTCAGGATGGCTTACGCCGAGTTCGCCGTGGCGCAATACCGACAGACAAAAAACGGCATCATAACAGTCATCCGGTTCTGCATCGGGCGATCCTGCGAGTTCGAAGCGAATACGCGTTACGCGGTCACGTTTAAGCTGCTTTCGACAGATATGGATGCTACGGGGGTTGATATCGATGCCGACGATTTCGGCCTGCGGGAAATAACGTCTCAAGGTGAACACCTCTTCGCCGGTCGAGCAACCATACGACAACAGCCGGGGGGCGCTGTGGGCCGATAAACAACTGCCGACAAAGGCGAAAATATGAGGGTAGCGGTCGAAGCCGGTAAGGCTGTAAGGTTGGAACAGATTGTCCGGCTTGTCGCGTTTTAGCCGCCACTCGCTACGGTAGCCGGCATCGCCTATGAACCGGCATAGCCGGACCAATCGGACGAGCCCGGGGATTTTTTTGAGCCTTGCCTTCCAGTGCGGGTACTTTAACAGCATTGTTACAGGCCTAGGATCACGCAGGAAGCGGCTTTAGGATGAAAAAAACGGCCGGCGGTCCCTGTATGAGGTCTCCATGATAAAAAGTATCGAACGACTGCACGATGCAAAAGCGTGTTTCCAAGACCTTAGCCCTTTTGTATTGCCCCGCATTGACTTTGAGCAGGAACAAGCCGTCCGGATTTAACAGGCGGCGCACATTGCGGCAGTAATCTTCCAACTCCCATTCCTTAAGGGTTGCATAGCAGCCCCGGTCGGCGATGATGGTGAAAGGTACTTGCAGGTTAGTCATTAGGATATTGTCGTCGGCAAAGGTAAGCGAACCGGGGCTGGTGTCCCGTTCTGCGGCTTTTTTCCGGGCGTTTTCCACGGCTGTGGGGGAAACATCAATGGCCGTTACCTCAAAACCCGATTGCGCATAACAGACCGCCTGCATCCCTAGCCCGGCCCCGATTTCAAGCAGCCTGCCGTTTTGGATGTCGGATAGCCTGATGGCCTCGGCAAAATCCGTGTCCAGGGTGTCGAGTTCAGGCAGAAATGCGCCCCTCCCGGCAAGATGTTCGCCCTTGCGATAACCACTTTCCCATCTGAGCGTGATGGCCATGGTTTTTAGTTTGTTTTCATCTGCCTTCATGAGTTTTTGCTGCTGGTGGCCATATTTTTCATGTTTTTCGCGATTGGTTTTAAACGGGACTTACTGTCGCATAGTTAGGCATGGTTTTCAACCGAACAACCAGCTGTTACAATGTAGCTTTATCTCCATTAGCGATTTGCGCCATGCCCATAAACCATCCCGATTTGCATGTCCGCCCCGAAGTCCCGCAAGACATGGATTTTCTCGCCCAACTTTATCGCTCGACCCGAGGCGACTTATTGCAACTTAGCCTGCCAGAGGTTATGATCGATAACCTGATAAGTATGCAATTCAATGCGCAAAGAACAGCCTACCGCACGCAATTTCCCGACGGAGAGTTTTTGATCGTTGAAAAAAACGGCGAACCCATAGGCTATCTGGTAACACATCATGGGAATGAGACGATCAGGCTGGTTTGCATCGCGTTTTTACCGGATGAGCGCAACCGGGGTTATGGACGAAGCCTGATTCAGACGTTGCAAAACAATGCGGCAGGCGCAGCAAAAACACTGGCGCTTACGGTTGATCCCAGAAATGAACAAGCCAAACATTTATATCTATCGTTGGGGTTTCAAGTAAATAGTGATGATGGGGCTAACATTAATATGAGTTGGCCTTAGTCAGGGTGTTATGTGAGTGTTTACTTCTTCTAAAAATTTATGTCCATGTACATCTTGTCGACGCTAGCTCGCAAGGCGCGAAATTTTACGAGTCGATCAGGATTCGATCAAGCGTGGTTTTTGCCTTGCTGGTTATTGCTGGGTGTTAGCCGTTTGGCCATTTTGGTTATTCCGTTCCGTTACCTTGCGCCCTGGTTGGGGATATCTGTGGGCGTCGCTGCCTGGGTGCCTCTCGTCGGTTCCTGCGGCGAAGCCAGGGCGTTGTCCATTGCCAAAATAGTGCAGATGGCTTCCCGTCATACGCCATGGACTTCGAACTGTTTTCCGCAAGCCTTAACAGCAAGGCTTTTGCTTGGATTTTACCGCGTTCCCTATGTTTTTTTCTTCGGTATTGATAATGATGCTGAAAGTGCGGCGTTTAAGGCGCATGCCTGGATATCCGCAGGCAGAGTACAGGTTACGGGGGGCAATAGCTTCGGTCGCTTCACCGTTGTGGGTTGTTTTGTAGCGCCTTATTTGGCAACTGCCATACAGGATTTAAGCTGATCTCAAGTTTTCAGAACGGAACAACAAATTGGATGACATCAAATGCAAAATTATATGTTTCGTGCTGAGCTTGTTTTTTTGTAAGGACTTTGCCGAAGCCATTGGGGTCCCTTGTTATTTTTTGAAAAATACATAAAATAAGCCCGCCAATAAGTAAGATCGCTAACGAGTTTTAACTTTTCCTGGCCTCGGACTGGAAAATTTAGAGTAGGTAACAATATGGCAGTAAATACAGGTAACGTAGTTTGGCACGCTGGTCATGTAACCGGCAAAGACAGGGTGTCTTTACTGGGCCAAAAAGCACTCACCATTTGGCTTACAGGGTTGAGTGCAGCAGGGAAATCCACTTTGGCTTTCGCGCTTGAATATGCGTTGGTCTCTGAAGGCCGTGCTTGCTACGTTCTGGATGGCGATAACATTCGCTATGGGCTGAATAAAAATCTCGGTTTCTCTCCTGAAGATCGTACCGAAAATATTCGTCGTATTGCCGAGGTCACTCGACTTATGAACGACGCTGGTCTGATAGTGATCACCGCTTTCATTTCACCCTTTATCGCTGATCGCGAAATGGCTCGCCAGATTATTGGTACAGATTTCTTTCGGGAAGTATTTGTCAGCACCACATTGGAGGTATGCGAGTCGCGTGATCCGAAAGGATTCTATAGCAAGGCACGAACTGGACAGGTTCCAGAGTTCACTGGAATATCGTCGCCTTATGAAGCGCCAAACGATCCCGATTTGATAATTGATACGGAGTATTTAGCTCTGGAAGACTCAGTGCTGATGCTCACCAAGTTGGTCAGTCGGGAGTAATGTATATCGGCTTGTCAGCTTCTCTCTGCCAGGGTCTTGTGTAGTGTGACAAATAGCCACCCACGTGTTTAAAAAAATAAATGATTAGCGAGAATGGCCCTATTCGACAGCAATTCAGAGCATCTCAAGCCACCCTAAAAAACAATAGATTACGAATGAATG
>JBAXTA010000219.1:0-8045 GCA_037130415.1 Spirochaetota bacterium | reverse complement strand
CATAGCAGTCAATCAGGATTCGTCAACCGTCTATTTAGCATGTACGATATACTAGGCCACGATCAACGCGACGATCTGCGATACGGTCGTGATCGCGACGCCGATCGACCTCAATCGCATCGTCAAGATAAAGCACCCGACGGTGAAGGTCGGGTATGATTTGCAGGAGATCGGGCAGCCGGATTTGGCGGGGGTGCTGGAGGAGTTCGTGAGGAAGCATGGGCTGAAGAAGTAAGGAGGGGGAGCACCCCTCATGAAAGCGACCGGAAGCCTCCTGCGGGAGGCTTCCGGCATTTTCTGCGGATCAGTCAGCGAACATCTGCGGCTCCCCCTGGCTTCGAAGTCCTAACGCAAGCTAGGCCTTCGGCTCGACGATTCGCGGCTCCAGCGCTCTCGCCACCCCACTCTTGCAACGAGGCTGCCCGAAATAAACAGGACAGCCTTCGCCAATCACTCCATCCCCAGCGCTTTCACCACTGCATCGGTGGGATCCTGATAGAAGGCTGTCTGGAACTTGGCGAAAAGTTCTCCGGGTACTGTCGATATGGCGCTGACAGAACTCATGGGCAGGAGCACGCGCTTTGCTCCTGCATCGAAGGCTGCTTGCAAGGTATCCGCCAGGTTGGTGACCGGCTTCGGAGAACCGCCAAGGCTTATATCGCCAAGAATCACCAATTGCGGCTGCAAGGGGCGCCGCAGAATTGAACTGCAAAGCCCAACGAATCCAGCAAGGGTTGTGCTGGTAGGATACCCTGCATTCTGCAGCTCCACGACATGGAGGTGGAAATCATGATCGGAGAATTTCTCCTGCCCAGCGATACGGGAAAGGTTCGCCTTGAAGAAATCAAAGGCCAGCTTGAGTGGTTCCTTCGCCTGGCCATTCGAACCAAGGCCCGATGTCGAAAGTCCGCCATGACCCGGGGTGAGCTGGCATTCAATGCGGTACACGCCAAGGTGGCCGGTGGAACCTTCGGCGATACAGTACTGGGTACCAGGGGCGAGAAAGCCTTCCGGTATCAGCTTGCCGCCACCTTGTTCGGGGACAGAGATGAATCGCTCTTCCAGAGTCTCCTTGTCGATATAGCTGAAATGCACGTCATAGAATTCCATGCCACCTATCTTCTTCAGCTGCTCCTTGACGCGGCGCCTGCTTTCCAGAGCGTACTCCAGGCAATGCTGAGCAGACTCTTTCGTAAAATCACCAGCCGGATAGAGTAGTTTGAGAAGTCCGGAGACGAGCTTCCTGACGGCAATCACGTCGCGTTGGTTGAGATTGTCTCCCAGACGGAACCAGGTATCGATGGCATCGGAGAAGGTCTTCTTCCTGACCTCGATGAAGAAGCTGGAAAGGTAATCGACGATGAAGCCAAACTGCCGGGTAAAGAACTCCGGGCGGTATTTGGGAATTTCCCAACCCGGTATGTAGGCATGGAACCTGTCGAAGAATGCAGTATCGATCATCGCTTCGGGGAATGGGGACAAGAGGTGGCTGGTCTTTATGAGTGTTTCCACCGGCTGGTTGATATTGCCGACGAACACGAAGGAAGCGTAGCCAGGCTTCATCTCCTTGCCGCGGGCGAAGGAACCTGAAGCCATATAGTCCTTCATGATCTGGACGCCATCCTTGTCCTTGAAGGAGATGCCGGCCACTTCGTCGAAGGCGACTACGTCCCACAGGCCTACGAGGCCCATGGCCTTGGAGCTTAGGTTGTAGAAGAGGTTGGCGACCGTGGTCTGGCCACCCGAGACAAGAATGCTCGCGGGGCTGATTTCCTTGTAGACATGGCTCTTGCCGGTACCCCTCGGCCCCAGCTCGCAGGAATTGAAGTTGTTCTCGACGAACGGCACGAGGCGGGTCAACAGATGCCACTTGACCCGTGGGGTAAACTCAAGCGGCTCCATGCCCACGGATCTGAGGATCACATCGATCCATTCCTCTTCGGTGAACTGCTTGCGGGCTTCAAGGAGCTCCGCCATGTCCATGCTGGGAAGCTGGATGGGCTTAAGATCCTGGATGACCCAGGGAGAACGGCCGCTTCCTTCTTCAAATAGGTAGCCCATGGTGATGATGCACCAGATACCGCCGGAAAGGATCTTCTCGTATCGCTTTACCTCGGCATCGGCGATGGGAACCTTGCCGATGCCCAGATTGGAGAACGACACTTCGTAGATGTCCTTGGTGTCGTTGAGCGAGCCGGTAATCCGGTCGATTATCTTGAAGCTCCCGGTTTCGCGTATCTTCATCTTGACCCGTTCTTTTTCATCGGGCCTTACATAGTTCTCCGATAGAATCCGCTTGACCTTCTCGACACCCTGGGCGATCAGATCGGGATCGTCTGTTGAACAGTACATGCCCAAGAGGTACTCAAGGACGAAGATGGGGACATTGGCCCCTTGCTTGATGGCGACCGTCAGGTCCTTTCGGACTACCTTCCCGGGGAAGAGGCGTAATAATTTATCATCAAGGCTTTCATCACTCATATCTGTCCCCCGCCCTTGTTAGAACTCGTCTGCAATCATAAGAGAGATGTGCAGATCCTGGCCGTAGACTTCCACTCCGCTTTCTTCATCAGTAAGAGAGAAGCGGTACAAGGCCTTGCCAACGAACTCGTCTCCCAGCAGATGCAAGGGGACTGTCTTCCGTAGATCCGTATGGGTACTGCTGCTGGCATTGAACAGAACCACCGGTTCATCAGAAACAGGATGGCCATCTTTATAGATGCCGACCTTAACCGTCCGGGCCAGAATGCCAGATCCGACTGGCTCATCCTGGTGTATGCGCGGGTTTATCTGTCGGGTCGTTATCGTCGGGGGCAAGGACATGACGCCCAGCTCCACTTTTCGTACAGCTGATGACGACTTGGCGCCTTCCCCGGCAGGCCGAACGGTCAGTACGGGTACGATGGTTTCCTGGGGCATGATGCCACCATGAAAGAACTGCGCTCCCCCTTTAAAGTGGAAGCGTTGCATCCCCCTAGGCACAAGGAAGCCTATCTCGGAGGCAGGCTCATCCAGCTTCAGACTCCCTCTGATGGCTCCGGGATACTCGGCAAGCTGCTTTCCGATGATGTAGCGTTTCTTGGTGTCAAATGTTCCTGGGATCGCGGCGGGGAGCGTCGTCTTCATCGATTCCGGCGGATCACCTGGGATATAGATGAAACCATGGTCAGCGGTGATGACGATACGCGAACCTTGGAGGCTGTTCACCACATAGTTCACGATGCCCTCTATTTCCTTGATTGCATCTCGGCATGCGCTGAAGGTATGGTCTTCCGACGACTGCTTGTCGCCAATGGCATCGATCTTGTCATGGTAGATATAGACGACCGATTTGTCTTTGACGAATGCCCGAGCCGCTTCCCGCTTCATAGCTACCAGCTCGGATCCATCAACGGCGATGCCGTTCACACTCTCCAGTATCTTGGATCTTCCCTCGAGTCCCTGGCTGGAGAGGCCATCGACCATGAGGTTCTGGCCCGCGCCCCAGGACAAGGTGCGATGCGGCAACAGCGCGGCCATGCCCAGGCGGGTAATGGAGGGCAGCATCGATTGCATGGCGGTACAGTCCAGCTTGAGTTTGGAATTCGCGGCAAGTTGATCATGGAGCTCCATGGCCGTTTCATAGCGCAACGCATCGCTGACGATGACATACACCTTGCGCAGTTCTCCAGAATCTAGCGGGGCCTTGACATGGCGGGAGAAGAAATCGTCCTGGCTGCATCCGGGCAGGATGGACCATTGGTCAAGAGTCTGCCGGTCTCCCAGCAAGGCCTGTTCCCATGCTGTGCCCAGCACCTGGAGGAATCTATCGACATAGGCGGAATCCAGAAGCATGCCAAGGTTCTTGAACAAGTCCCACGAGGCCAGCGCTTCGTTCTGCTCGCGGTACTGGCGGTAGGCCTGATCAATGCGGTACCAGGAGTCGCAGTACGACTTCGCGAGGGCCTGCGCTCCCATGTTCGCGTCGGGGGAGAAGGTCGTCATGGCGAGCATGAACGTGGCGCCGGCCTCGCAGGCGGCATAAGCCTTGGCATATTGTTCTGACTCACCCGGATTCAACCAGAAATCCTGGGAGGCCTTGGCCTGGGCGAACTCGGCGATCCTCCTGAGCTCATCAGCGCTCGCATGTGCCTTGAGGCCGTTCACCAGCAAGGCGAGCATCCACTTGTTCGCATCGAAACAGCGGATGCCATCAAGGGAGACAAGATCGAGTCCGCCCAGAAGCTCGTTGAGCAGGGATTCCGTAGAAGACCTTATCCACCGCATCCAGTGGATGTACGCGGGACGGGCGGATACGGTGTTCCGCCAGCTCTGGCAGAACCGGAACGCCGCGCCGGTATCAGGCACCAGATACGAGGTGATCTTCTTCTTGGCCTTTGCCGCCTGTCCCATATCCAGGGCATACGAGAGATCGCTGTAGAAAAGGCGCAAAACGAGTTTGGACAGGTTGGGATTCGCATCATCGAATCCGAAGGCATCCTTGATGGTAGCCCAAAAGACCCCTTCAAGACCAAATGGACCAAGGAAGGATTCCATACTTTCTTCGGGCGCAAGTCGTGACACCAAGGCAAGGAGCAGATCCTCGAGCCGATAACCTTCCGCATTGGCAAGAACCGCCAGAAGCTTGGCATCGAGAGTAGCAGGAGTCTCCGTCGCAGCCTTGAGTCCGATGCTGCAGAGGCCGTCCCGTCGGGCCTTGCTCTTGAAGAATGCCAGGCGGGAAGCGACATAGTCCCTGAGATCCATCCGGGAACCAAGCCCCAGTTCATCCAGATACAGGCTAAGGTCATCGGCCCTGAACACCGGATAGGAAAGCTTCAGGTCCAGGAGGGGATCTCTTCTTGGCTCCGGCTGCTCTCCGGTAAGGAGTATCACAAAGGAAGCATCCAGCTCATCCCTCAGTCGCGATTTAAGGGCTAACGGGCCAAGGGTGGCAGCGTCGATGAGTTCCCAGGAATGCTCGGCACAAGCTTCCCGGTACTCCGAAAACTCACCTGCATCAAGCCCGTCGCTATGCCAGAACACAAGCCGGAACGGATTATGGCAGCAGTCGTGCGCCTGCATGCGAAGGGCGATAGCTTCAATTACGTTTGGATTTATCATGGGGCGAAGTCCTTATCCTGTGCGTGAACAGTATTGATGCGAGATTCAAGGCTTCCTAATGATTCCAGTACGACGTCGAACGATGGTTCCGCATGGAAGAACATGGATCCCATTGCCTGGTAGTCGCGTTCAAGATCAGGGATTCGCGCAGAGGGGGGAACCAGGCGGAACGAACCGGGGCGGGCACTGGCAAGACTAGACCAGGTCGCCTTATAGAACCGCTCCTTGAACTCGACGACCCTGGGCAAGATATCGATCTGCTTGATCGCCGAGTCGGCGATAGAGGCCTTAGCCATCTTGAAGACATCGTAGTAATGGCGGGAATAACGAGCGGGCATCGGCTTGTCGTCGGGCCGATGATATTCCTGGTGTAGTATGGTCGCCTTTTCCCAGAACGTGCGCTCGATGGTAACAACTCTCAGGTGACACTCAGGAGTCGTAAACACGCCAGGATACTGCTCGGCGGCATACGGAGTGATTACGGCGTCCTTGTGTGGCGTCCAAGCAGCAAGAGGGCCCAGCTCCAGTATGATATAGGGAAGGATGGATGGATTGTCGAATGCCCTCGGGTATTCGACCTTAACGATATCCTCATCTGCTCGAATATTCAGTAGTGAACCAAGTTCGCTATCGCAGAGTTCTTGGAGGGATGGCGCAAAGACATCGTTCAGGAATTGACGCGTTATGGGTGTCGTCGCTTTTACGAACTGGTCTTTCTTGTTCTTGCTCTCGGGCAGCCAGGGGTCGTCCTTCGAGTACCCCAACTCCCGCCAGTCCAGGATGAGGTCTATGTCCTCAGAAAAGCGCTCTATCGCCCCATATACTTTGGACAGGCTGGTTCCGCCCTTGAAGACCACCTTGTCCCCCCAGCGCTCCGATGAAAAGAGTATCCGCAGGATGAGACATACCCAGAAGTCCTTCTCGATGATGGCCTCGTGGACACCCATCTTGCGGGAGGTCTCGCGGAACAATTCTTGTCTGCGCCGGTCCGGCCCCTTTGCCAGCTCGATCATACCTGGCCTTCCTTGATGGCGGCACGGTCGGCAGCTTGCTTGAGAACATCGAGGACCCAGCCGGTGACGTAGCGGCATTCCTTGACTATTTTGGCCCAGGACAAGGCGGGGAGATATTCACTCAGCTTCTTTACGACGCGCTCATCGATGCCATCCCTGCCAAGCGTCTTGATGGCCTGCACCAGGATGGCAGAATCCCTGGAGAGTTCCGAGGCTTCCTTGTTGGCTCGCTTACGAAAGACAATACGAATGCCATCCAGCTCGTAGCGCCTGTTTTGGCCATCGGTCAGGTAGCTCCATTCGGCGGGAATCTGGGTAGAAAGGCCAAGCAGGTTGAGCGCAGTAGTCCCGTCGGGGACGATGTTCCAGCTATTGCCTCGCGCTATGGTCCTGGCTACCCGATCAGGATCCGGACTGGCATAGCCCTCAAGAAAGCTGTTCTTCTCGGGGTAGTCATACACGCCACGCATGAGCTTGCGGATAACACCCTTTTTCTCCAGGCGGGACAGGGCCTGCCAGATGGCCGACTGGGATCCCAGGTCGAGGAAGTCTTTTGGGGTAAAACACCAACCCCTCTTCATGCCGTAAACCCTTGAAAGTAATTTATCAGCAAGCAATTAGACACCTCTTACAGAAATCAACCTGTCAGGATTATAGCATGCATTCCTGACAGCTGGAACTAGCCCAAATATCGAATTTGACTTCCACAGAGCTACATAAGTATGCTGTACCCAGCATACTTATGTAGCTGGATGCTCAATCCTCTGCCTTCCCGCACACATCCTTCACATTGGCCAAGAGCCCGCCGAACTTCCCGTAGTTCACCCGCACCCCGTCATCCAGGTCCAGCGCTATCTGCGACTGGGCATAGTGGTTCAGCTCCTCGTCGAACCTGGCAAGCTCGGCAAGCTTCTTCTGCAAGGCCGTCTGCTCCTTCTCCAGCCGCTTCCGCTCCGCGGTGCTCGCCGCTTCCCGGACCTGGGCATCCAGGCTGTCTATCTTCTTGCGCACCTGGCCGGTCAAGGGCACCACGTACTGCATGCGCATCCGCGACAGGGTACCCGCATTATAGCGGTGCAGGTACACCAGGGCCTCAAAGGCCTTTTCCTTGCCCGAAGAGAACTTCCAGTAGATCGGCCGCTTCTTGTAAACCTGCAGGTGGTCCTTGTAAAAGTCCCCCGCCAGGTAGCGCCGCAGCGAATCCAGCGCCAGCTCGCTGCCCTTGGCCCCCAGCCCCTCCGCCAGCCATGCCATGTTCGCCTCGTGCTGTCCGCTGCCCCACACAGTACGGATAAAAGCCTCTACCCGCAGCGCCGCGTCCGTCTCAAACCACAAACAGTCGGTCACCGGCACTATGCCGTCATCGTCCGCCGGGTAGCTCCGGTAGCGCGCGCCGTCAAAACCCTGCCCCCCGGCCTCGGCATACACTAGGCCGCCCTCATCAAGGCTATACCGCCCCATCAGGCAGCCCAGGGCGTAACTCACCAGCTCCCGCGCCCCGTCTTCGCGCATGCGCCGTTCGCCTTCGATATAGATCCGGGGGCCTGCCGCCGTTTCGGCGGCACCGGCTTCTACACGCTCGACGTCTCGCGTGCGAGTGCTCCAATCTTGAGTCGGGCTATCGCCCTCCTCAAGGATTTCCGCTGCGATCCCTGGCCCGTCGTCATCTGTCGCCTCAGTCTTGCTCTTTCGCGGCTTGTACCGGTACCAGGGATTCACCGTAAGGGTGATTTGCTCTATTGGTACCTCGGGAGTCAGCTCGTCCTGCAATCCGTAGGCGTCGATAAAAAGGCGGTTATTCTCTTCTTCCAGCCAGAGCATCTCGGCAGTCCAGTGTTGGCCGAGATCTCGCCAGGTATCCCAGCAACTGGCGATGGAGTGCTGGTCGGGGGCGGGGATGGTGGTGTCTTTCAGGTAGTTTGGCAAAGT
>JBAXTA010000218.1:0-8163 GCA_037130415.1 Spirochaetota bacterium | reverse complement strand
GTCGCGGAAGCGGCTCCTGAAACCAGGACATTCCTCGGCCCGGATTGTCCTGGTGCTTGACGCGCACCGATGGAGGGCGGCTGTAGTTGCGGTGCTCGCAACTATCCTGATTGCCTGTACCATCCTTGGCGCTGCCCAGGGTTCACCGGGGTCCTACCTCGCGACCATCGCGGCAGCCGACATCAGGCTCGACAGCCTTCGCGCTTCAAAAAAGGCCGAGGTCTACGATGCAGTGGTCTCGGATTCCGTCCTTTCATTCAGCGCACGGGATGTCGGGCGACCGGAGGGCCCAGCTTCAGGAAGCCCACAGCCATCTGGCCTAGCCCTGCCTTCGAATCAAGGTAGCCAGGGCATGCAACCGCCATCCCAGGACTCTTTCGGCGATGATGGGCTGATTCCCGGTAGCACCGAGGTTCTGTCCGAGGATACCAGCCTGGTTGCAAGGGGCTCATCCAGCGAGGCTTTGACCCTTGGTGGTCGCCCGCTCGCCCAGATACGGCTGGAAGGCGCCAGCAGCTGGCCACGGGCTGAGTTGATCTCCTCCCTCTCCGACGGCCGACAGCTTTCATGGCTTTACCCCTTCGGCACGGATGCGGGAGGGCATTCAGTGGTCGGACTCGTCCTGCTGGCGATTGCGGCCTATCCTTCACGTCTTCTCCTCCTTGCCGTGATCGCCGGTCTGCTTGGCGTCATGCTCGGGATTGTCGGTGGGCAGTTATACCGGATGCGCTCGGTTTTTTTCGGAATTCTCGATACGGTGATCGAGATGCTGGATTCCGTCCCAAAGCTGGTCTTTCTCCTTCTATTCCTGCCAGCCCTCCCGCAGAACTCATCGGAGGCAGTGTATTTCAGCGCCCTGATGGGACTCATGGGACTCCTGTTCGTCCCGACCGTCTACAAGACCGTCTTCGAGCGCATCCAGCTCTTCCTCGAAAAGGACTTTATCGATGCGGAAATGCAGCTTGGCAAGACCTATCTCGAGATAGTGATAAAGCATGTTTTGTGGAGGAATTCGCTGGCCCACATCCTGGGACTGCTTTCGAGGATCGGCGCAGTCGCCGTGCTGATGGAGACCTCACTCGGTGCCCTCGGATTCATCCAGGGACGCTATCACTCCCTGGCGACGCTGATCCCCCTCGATCTGCGCAAGCTGCCGAACATCGCCGAACTCCTCGTACCAATTGGGAGCATCGCCCTCCTGCTTGTACTGTTCAACCTGGCAGCGGAACTCTTCTTTGCTGGAACCATCAATGAGTGCTGACGCCATCGTTTCGATCGACAGGCTCAGCGTCTTTGCCTGGGATCGTGCACGCAGGCGATTCTCGAAGATGCTTCGTGGCATAGATTTCGAGGTACGGCCAGGAGAGTTGGTCCTGATCATCGGGGAGTCGGGCAGCGGAAAGACAACACTGCTGAACACCCTCGCAGGTGTGCGGTCTCCCATCCCCGGCGTCGCCGCCGGAGCCGTCAGGATGTTCGGCCAGACAGTCAGCATGGCCCAGGCGCCCTTCCGCAGGCTTGGCGATGGTCTGGGAGGGTCTGTCGAAATTCCTGTCAGGCCAGCTACCAGGATGGAACGCTATGAGATTCTTCATAGGGAAAAACGGATCGGTTACATCCATCAGGCAAACCGTGAGTTCTTGACACCCCATCTGACAGTCGGTGAGCTGCTCAACGAGGCTGGCTTTAGGGAAGGCAGTCAGCGCGAGCAGCTGATAAGGCGCTATTTCAGGAAGTCCAGGGAACTCGGAGGCGAGCTCGAGACGGTGGAAGAATCTACCTACTGCCGCGATCTCTCCGGTGGCCAGAAGATGCGCCTCAATGTCGCACTGACGCTCGAAGGCAGGTGCAAGCTTGTGCTCGCCGATGAGCCGACCACAGGACTCGATACGGACAGCAGGAAACTTGTAGTCGATGCATTTTCGGGCTACATGTCCAGGACCGTAGTCTTGGACCGGGCCTGCGTCATCGTTACCCATGACATGGACTTCGTGAAAAGCCTGACGGAGGAATTCGGAAAGGCCGATGGTCCCATCCGGCTCCGGAAAGTGTTCATGTATGGCGGCGTGATCGTTCAGGACAGGCCTGAGGCATCCCTTGCCGGAGCCAGGGTCCATCCCTATTTTCTCGACCTTCACCGTCTCGATCACAGGGTGTTTGAGGGCATTGGACCAGGCAAAAGACTTCGTGACGAGCACCCGAGCCATAGCTCCGAATCGATACATTCGGGCTGCGTATATGTGCCGCGCTGCTCGGTCTGGACCGGCCTTGGAATGGCACACAGGGAAAGCTGTAGCGTTGATCAGCCAGGCAACCATGGCATTCATTGCCATTTTCCCCCACAGTTCCACGCTGACCTTGGGCCCGGCGACGCTGTCCACCCCACCCTGCACTCGGCTCCCTCCGGGGCACGGATCATCCTCAGCCTCAAGGGAATTGAGTATTCATATGGGTCTGGTGCGAAGGAATTCTCGCTGTCCATTCCAAGCTTTGAGGTTGCGGAGGGAGAGCTGGTCTTCATCGAAGGGCCAAGCGGCGCAGGGAAGACGACTCTTCTCAAGATCGCTGCTGGAATACTGGCTCCCAAGGCCGGCTGCGTGGAGCACAGGATCCCAGGAATCTCAGGGAAAGGGCAGGAACGCTGGCCGATAGCCAGACCAGATTTCAGACGCAAAGTTCAATATGTGTTTCAGGAAACAGGACTTGCCTACGATCCGACCATGGTGGCCATCAACATCGTAGCCGAGGCCTTTGATCGACTCTGGCCCGGTGTGGCAGCATTTCGGAGGCAGGAAATCGCCAGCGCTGCCCTTCATGAGGCTGGGCTCCTTGCAGAAAAACACTATATGCCCGCACGGCGGCTTTCCGGCGGCGAACTCAAGCGGATACTCCTCATGCGTGCCCTCGTCGCCCTCGGCTATGAGCCTGATGGCAATGAGGCCCCTGCCAACAGCAGGGATTCAAGCGGATGCTCGAGAAAGGGAGGCCTCATCTTCATCGATGAGTTGACCTCCGGATATGATGTCGTCAATGTCAGAAGGATTGTCGCCATGCTCGAACGCGTCAGGAGGACCATGGGGCTGACCGCCGTGATATCCTCCCATGACCTTCGACTTGACCAGTGCTATCCATCCGAACGCCGGATCATCGACATCAAACAGCTGCGCGGCGCGCTTCCAGCGACTGTTTCCGCAGTGCCCGCCCTGGCGGATTCTGCAATGGAGGAACGATGAGGAATAGGCTTCATTCCATCTTGGTGATTTTCGTCCTTGGCGTGACTGCAGCTGCATTGTTCCCACAGTCCACCGCAGCAGTATTCAAGATGATCGAGCCCCGAGCAGGCGCTTCTGTGGGTTCTGAGAACCTTGTACTCCGATTCGATGCTAATCTTCCAATGGGTGGCCTGGGGCGGGCTACGGTATTTGTAAACCAGGTTCCCTGGTGCGACATGGGTTCCGGAAGCGCCAATCGCTTTTTCAGCCTCCTCCCGGCTTCTGCGATTGGCTATGGATCTGTCGCGATTTCCGGCAAGGTGTCGGTCAATCAGCATGGCGGAATCGTCGATACGGTGGAGTCTGATTCCGTCACGGTGAAGCTGTCGCGGGGAGACTGGACCACACGGTTCGGTGGTGGCACCAGGAACTCGATCATGGACGACAGCGCTGCCACGAGCGGAGCCATCTCGCGGGAATGGATCACTGACCTTGCCGGCATTGTCGAAAGTGCCCCGATTTCAGATGGTAGCAGCCTGTACTATCTGATCGATCGTGACACGAAACCCGTACTCGTAAAGCTCGCACTCGATACCGGTCGTCTCCAGTATTCGGTTCCTGTAAAAGAGGCGGCCCTTGGCGGCTTCTATGGAGCCGGGCTTGCGATCGACAGGGTCGAGGGCATCCTGTACGCAATGGTCAGGAAGCCAGGTTCGGTCAGGATTCTCGGTATAGATCCTGCCACGGGCGAGACGGACTTTACTACGGAAGAAATCCCCTTCGCCGGTGTCATGGAAATGCTGCCCTATTCAAACGGCCAGAAATCCGCGCTCCTCGTAGCGGGGTTCGCCCAGCTCGAGAACGGCAGCATGGACCTCGAAATTTTCAGTATTGACAAAGGGGGCTATGTACAGCTCTGTGCAGTGCAGAAAGGCGCGGATGGATCGGAATCGCGCGTGCGCGGCCTGACCCAGGCACAATTGGTATGGTTGCCCGGGAATTCGGTATTCGAAGGACCCGGGGTGGCCGTTGTCGCGGGCCGCCAGATCCTCGCTGTCCAGGATCCCCTTTCCATGCGCGCCATGGATCAGCCACTCCCCATCAAGGTCATCAACATATCGCGAAGCACGCCACGTCAGCAGCCCGGTTTTGCGCTTTTTTCCGGCTCCGGTCTCGCAGGGGCACTCTACTTTGCCTTCAGCGATGGCTACTGGCGCATGCCAATCAAGGATGCGAGCTTCGAGCTCGAACAGGTTTCCGGTTCCTTCGCCCAGTCGGACGATTCCTTCAGCGTGCTCGATGGCCGTATCTACCATTTCCTGACCGACCGCGGGAGCAACTATGTCCTCGAGGCCCGTGATTCAGTTGGTGGCGGAGTGAACCGCATGGTTCTTTCGGTCGATTCCGACTATTCGGAACGGTATTTCCTCAATGCCTTCGATTGCGCTCCCCTGGTCGGCAGGAAGTTTGTCGTTGCAATCGATCGCAATTATGCGCTTTT
Organism: Spirochaetota bacterium; assembly: GCA_037130415.1. GTDB lineage: Bacteria > Spirochaetota > Spirochaetia > Treponematales > Rectinemataceae > CAIJMU01. The sequence continues at coordinate 3,450 of JBAXTA010000218.1, read as the reverse complement.
TGTGGTGAACCGCCAGACCTTCCTGTCAGACGAGGGAAAGGCCATGAGGACCGATGCTCCGGAGCAGGTGGTTTCGGCGAAAAAATCCATCAAGCGACTTCCTTTCGGAAGGGCGAACAAGAGCGGAGGGCGGGGATATTTCAGGCAGCCCGATCTCGTTACGGTTGGACCACGGATCATCGTGACCACCGGCGAGGAAGGACCGAATTTCGCGATATGCTACAGGATGCGCTGAACTATGCACATCAGACTTCCGGGCGGAAGCCAGGGTGATCGTCTTTCGATTTCCGTGAAGGAACGATCAATGGAGAAAACCATGCACAGGACAAGAAGTCTCGCGTTCGCGGTGGCCAGTGCCACGTTCTTCGTCGCCTGTCCCAGCCTGGGCATCGATCCTGGCGGTGGCGGAAGCTCCCCAGGCTATCGGGTGCTCAAGATGGTGGATGTTGTCGGGGGGACCTTCTCGATGGGATCGGATTCCGAAGGTGTCGAGGGAAAACCCGTTCACAAGGTCACGGTCGGAGATTTTTCAATGAGCGAAACCGAGGTGACGGTTGCCCAGTGGAATGCAATAATGTCAACCAGTGCGCAGGATGCTACCTGGACGAACATTCCAATAGCAGCTAACTGGTTCAGTGCCACGGCCTTCTGCAATGCCCTTTCTGCCCACGAGGGACTTCAATCCGTCTATTCGAGCAGCAGCGCCAATGTGGTAACCGCCGATTTTTCCAAGAACGGATTCCGATTACCCACCGAAGCCGAGTGGGAATTCGCCGCGAGAGGCGGGTTGTTTTCCTACGACTACCAATGGTCAGGCGCCGAAACGATGGCTAGCGCCGGATGGAATGCCACCAATTCGGGTGGATCCTTGCATGAAGTGGCCAAGATGACGGAAAACGAGCTTGGGATCTATGACATGTCGGGCAATATAGCGGAATGGTGCTACGACTATTATGGAGACTATCCACTGGACGCCCAGGTCAGTCCCAAGGGTCCATCCACAGGCAGCTCGAGGGTGGTCCGCGGAGGATCGATAGAATCGGTAGCTGCAGGTTGCACGGTGACCAGCCGCGATCAGGCACTGCCAGCCATGGCAAGTGCCATGCGGGGTTTCCGGGTCGTCAGGCGGACGAACGCCACATCCAAGAGCCTGGCGCCCGATCCAGTCTCGATAGTGGTTGCAAGCTCGGGAGACAAGGTCGTCTACCTGTCGTGGACCGAGAGCGAGGCTGCTTCCAGCTATTCAGTATATTACAAGACCAACTCCACCGTCGCCACAAGGGCCGACAACCTTGCGCCTTCCTCCATGATCTCTGGCACAACGGCAACAATACCGAATCTCAACAACGGGACCAGTTTCGCCTTTGTGGTGACTGCTGGCAACGCATACGGCGAAAGCGATATCTCCGCCCCGGTGTCCGTGACGCCGGGAGTCCGGTTGCTCAACATGCTGCCGGTGGGCGAGGGCAGCTTCAAGATGGGCTCCGGCCCAGGACTGCCGGGACATGATGTGTCGCTCGGCTTTTTTACCATGAGTTCCACGGAAATCACCCAGGGCCAATACCTGACGGTAATGGGAAACAATCCCGCCTTGTACTCAAGCGACACGACCAGGCCGGTCGAGGGTGTATCATGGTTTGATGCTGTCGAGTTCTGCAACAAGCTTTCGCTCAAGGAAGGGCTTTCGGTCGCCTATGCGATTACCAATCGCGTGCCTGCCGATGGCTATCCGATTTCGAGCGCGACCGTAGTCGCGGACTTTGCTGCCTCCGGCTACAGGCTCCCGACCGAGGCTCAATGGGAGTATGCAGCACGGGGGGGGTTCTCGAGCAAGGGCTATACTTACGCAGGATCCAATTCCCTCGATAAAATTGGCTGGTATCAAAAAAACAGCCTTGGCATCGATGGTTTTCCCGTAACCCATCCCGTAGCGGGCCTGAATCCGAATGAGCTTGGATTCTACGACCTTTGCGGCAATGTCGGCGAATGGGTCTGGGATTGGGATTCCACGCTGGCTACGGTGGCCGAGGTCAATCCGACGGGGCCGATTTCGGGAAGCTACCGCATCTACAAGGGTGGCAGCATAACCGAAGCAAGCGATGACCTGGCAGTCAATGCCAGGCCGAGCATTGAACCGCAAACCCGCGAAAACTACATCGGTTTCCGGGTCATCGCCCCTGTCGCGACAACAGTGACCGCGCAAGGAAGGCTCGTCGAGACGCCAGTCTTCAGCATTCCTGAAGGTGTTCTCTCAGCTGATACGACTGTCACAATTACTTCAAAAACTCCGACCACGAAAATCCGCTACACCTGGAGTACCACTGGTGTTCCCTCAGACCCGACGGTTACTTCGCCGGAACTGGTTGGAGGCATTCCGGTCAAGGCGGGGGTCCTCACCGTCATCAAGGCGATTGGCTCGGCGGAAGGCTATTCGAATTCCGGCATTGCCACTATCACGTACAATCCATTGCTTGCGATGCTGGAGGTCACGGGTGGCACATTCAACAATGGCAGAGGCGATGTCACTGTATCCGGTTTTGTGGCGGGCAACACCGAAATCACCCAGGACCAGTACAAGTTCGTAACAAGTAGCTCGCCATCAAAATTCGACAGCAGTGGACTCCTGCCCGTCGAACAGGTGACCTGGTATGATGCGGTTGAGTTCTGCAACCTCCTGTCCATCCGAGAGGGACGGCCCCCTGTGTACACCATCACAAGCCGGACTCCCGCCACTGGCTACCCGATCACGAGCGCGGGCGTAACCATGGATATCATGAAATCAGGCTATCGCCTGCCCACCGAGGCTGAATGGGAGTTTGCTGCGCGGGGTGGAAACAGCTCAGGCAATTTCACCTATGCTGGTTCGGGCACGATAGATAGTGTGGCCTGGTATAACTATAACTCCAATAGCACGACGCATGTAGTTGCAGGCATGGCCGCCAATGAACTTGGGTTCAGCGATATGAGCGGCAACGTCTGGGAGTGGTGCTGGGACTGGTATGCTGATTTCCCGACAGCGCAGCAAACCGATCCGACTGGTTCAAGCACCGGAACTGCCCGGACGCTTCGAGGCGGAAGCTACATGGACTATTATTCAACCTGTACGGTTACCAACCGCTATCCCAGCTATACTCCTGACCTAAAGGGAGGGAATGTGGGATTCAGGGTCGTGCGCAGGAAGTAGGCCCAGTATCCTGATGGAAAAGGCGGAGGGGTTTTCCACTCCGCCTTTTTCAATGCTCCGGCACAGAACGCTCGCTGCGCTCGCTAGAGCTGGATGGGCGCGCTTCGCACGCCGCGTCGCTGCGCGACTCAGGAACTTTGGACTACGTCCAAAGTTCCTCCTGTATAGAACGCTCGCTGCGCTCGCTAGAGCTGGATGGGCGCGCTTCGCACGCCGCGTCGCTGCGCGACTCAGGAACTTTGGACTACGTCCAAAGTTCCTCCTGT
>JBAXTA010000217.1:0-8175 GCA_037130415.1 Spirochaetota bacterium | reverse complement strand
GGTTGAGGACCTCGTCTGGGATGCCACCGACTCGGCTGGAAACAGGGTAGCTGATGGAAGCTATCGCTATGAAGTCTCCTCGACCGACTCGGCAGGCAACGCAACGAAGGTTGTCATTCCCTCCATCGTCGTCGACGCCCGGCAGGCCCAGGTCTTTGTCACTGCCTCGGCGGCAGGCCTCTCTCCCAACGGCGACGGGGTCATGGACGACGTTTCCTTCTCCCTCCTGGTCAACCTCCGGGACGGCGTCTCCGAATGGCGTTTTTCCATCCTGGACAGCGCTGGCATCGAACGCGTCTCCTTCTCCGGCTCGGATTCGGACGTCCCTTCGCGGCTGTCCTGGAACGGCAAGAACTCCGACGGCCAGGTTGTCGAGGGCGCCTATTCAGGGCTCTTCCGCGTTGACTACAGCAAGGGCGACCGCGTCGAGTCGAAGACCGGCACCGTCATCGTCGACATCACTCCGCCAGCGGTGGAGCTCGGGCTCTCGCCTGACTTCTTCAGCCCCGACAACGACGGCGTGGACGACGAGCTCACCATGAGGATCGCCGTAAAGGACAGGAGCGAACTGGCGGCGTGGAAGCTCGACATCAATGAGCTCTCCGTCGAGGAGACGCCGGGATCCAAACCCAAGGAAAGGCTTTTCGCATCCTGGTCGGGCAAGGGCGTTCCTGCCTCGGTCATCACCTGGGACGGAAAGTCGACCAAGGGCGAGACGGTCGAATCGGCCACCGATTACAATCTCCGCTTTACGATTGCCGACGTCTATGGGAACCGCTCGGAGCTCAATGGCAAGGTCGCCGTCGATGTCCTGGTTATCCGTGAGGCGGACAAGCTCAAGATCAAGGTTCCCTCCATCGTGTTCAGGGCCAACGCCGCTGACTTCAACGGACTCGACGCGAATACAGTGGACAAGAACGGGAAGGTGATAGCGCGCATCGCCGAGATCCTCAACAAGTTCAAGGGCTACAGCATTGCCATCGAGGGGCACGCCAACTCCATAGGCAAGATCTACGGCTACTCGGCTGCGAAGGTGGAAGCCGAGGAAAAGGGAGAGCTCCTTCCCCTGTCCACCGACCGTGCGGAGCTCGTACGGAAAATGCTTGCCGCCGCCGGCGTCGATGCCAAGCGGCTTTCGGTCCTGGGCATGGGCTCGGGCAGACCCGTCGTAGACTTCAAGGACGCGGTCAACCGCTGGAAGAACCGCCGTGTGGAATTTATCCTGATCAAGACGGCTGCTGCCGGAAACTCAGGGGAGTAACGAGATGTCTCACAAGGCTATCCTGCCCAAGCTTAAAAACCCCTTCAAGGCCCAGAAGAAGGTGGAGTTCAACATTCCCTTCGAGATTGCCCGGGCCACCGGTCCCTATGAGGAGGCGATGCAGGAGGGCTACGACCTCATCCAGCGGCCCATCCACTCGGTTCCCATCGACCAGATCGAGCGCCAGCACCTCAAGAAGCGCATGACTGTCTGGGAAAGGATCCGGGTGCTCACCGACCGCGAACCCAACATCCTTTTCCAGAACTGGGGCAAGAACCTCGACGGTGCCTCCCTGGTCACGGGCATCCTCAGCATGGGCAAGCGCGATGTCGCCCTCTACGGCCATGACTTCACCGTACGCGCCGGTTCCATGGACGCGACCAACGGCAGCAAGCTCGCCAGGCTCTTCCGGATGGCGGGAGAAAAGGGCATTCCACTCATCGGCATGAACGACTCGGGGGGAGCCTACGTTCCCGCCGGCGTGGGCGGCCTCGACGGCTATGCTGAAGCTTTTACCGCCATGCGGGAAATCTCGGGCGTGGTTCCCAGCATCATGTGCATGTTCGGCTTCAACGCCGGTGGTGGCTCCTACCTGCCGCGGCAGGGCAGCTTCATCATCCAGCCCAGGGACACCTTCTTCGGCCTCACCGGTCCCGGTGTGGTCAAGTCGGTCATAGGCGAGGATGTGAGCCCCGAAGAACTCGGCGGACCGGGCGTGCACGGCCTGTCGGGAGTGGCGGATGTCACCACCGACGACGAGGTATCCACCCTGCGCGCGGCCATCCAGCTCCTCAACTACATTCCCGACAACAACTCGGCCATGGCGCCCTACCAGCCGACCAGCGATCCCCTGGATCGCAAGACCTGGGAGATCAACACCCTCCTCAAGAAGGCCTTCAACTCTCCGACCGGCTTCAACACGCCTTTTGATGTGACCATCGTGATCCAGCAGGTCTGCGACCATGGCGACTACTTCGAGTTGCAGCGTGACCGTGCCAGGAACATCGTGACAGCCTTTGGCCGCCTTGGCGGCCATGTCGTCGGCTTTGTGGCCAACAACAGCGCAGTGGCCTCGGGGCAGATCGATGTCGACGCTGCCCTCAAGGTGGCCCGCTTCAACCGCTTCTGCAACCTCTACAACATCCCCATGATCTTCATGGAGGACGCGACGGGATTCCTCCCCGGCCGCGAGCAGGAGACGCGGGGCATCGTCCAGCACGGCCGGGCCATGCTCGACTCCATCATCGACATCCGTACGCCCAGGATCCTATTAATACTGAGGAACGCCTACGGTGGAGCCTACGCTGCCTTCAATAACTACCCCACCGGGGCCGACCTCGTCCTGGCCCTCCCCACCGCCCGCCTCGCTGTCATGGGCACGGCGGGCAAGGAATATGTCTACAAGGACGAACTCCGGAAGCTCCGCGCGTCCATCGCAGAGCGGGTGAGGACAGGAATCCAGGCGCGCATCGAAGCTGGAAGCACTGCGGCGGGCAGCTCGGCGGAAGCGGCCAGGGCCGATGCCACGCGAGAGGCTGCCGACTGGCTCAAAGGCAAGGAAGCCGAGCTCAACCTCCGCTACGAAAAGGAACTCATGAACCCCAGGGAGGCTTTGAGCCTTGGTTCCATCTCTTCCCTGGTCATGCCGACCGACCTCCGGCGGGTCCTCGGTGAGAACATGGCCTTCCTCCTCAGGCACTACCGTCCCTCGCCCTTCGGGGGCATCCAGCGTGAATTCCACTGACCTACTATGGATTTCGTAGACATGACAACACATGATCGCATTTCGATCAATAAGCAGTGGTATGGAATGCGATCTTGTGTTGCCCGACTTGTGAAATCCTCAGTAAGGATATCCCAGGTGCAATTCCCCACAGACCGTCCGACAGGCGCGCTCGCCCGTCGGGCGCTGAATCGAGGCAATCGTGATAACTGGTACTGAACCCTTGGCCCCGGCTCCGGCCCCGGCCGCGGCTGCGGGCTCGGCTGCGGTCGAGGGCTCCGCCTGGCTCCGCTCCTTCTCCTGCGAGGCTCTCCACCCCCTCATCGTCTGCCGGGGTCCCGTGCGCAAGGAGGCGATGGACGTGTTCTCCGGGATGGGGATCACCCACTTCGGCATCCTTTTGTCCGAAAAGGATTCCATCGTGTACCCCCGAGCCCTCGCTCCTGAGCTCCGCTCCCTTACCGACCATGAGCGCGTGCACCGTGTGCCCGACTACACGGGCGCCAGCAGGGAGGAGCGCGTCGAGAGGATCGGCCAGATCATCCGCATCGCCCTCGAGAACGGCTATGATTCCATCTTTGCCGGCTACGGTTTCATGGCAGAGGACGAGGAGTTCGTGGCGGCGATAGAGGGGGCAGGGCTCCTCTTCATCGGGCCGAAGTCTTCGGTGCAGGCCCGTGCGGGCAAGAAGGACGAGGCCAAGCGCACTGCCCTCGCGGTGGGCGTGAGCGTAACCCCCGGTGTCGACGATCTTGCCGCAAGGACCCTCCTTTCGAAGTGCCCCGACAGGGCCACCCTCAGGGCCTGCGCCGAAAAGCATTGCCTTCCCCTTGAAGCTGCGGTCTTCGCCGAAGGGGGCATCGCCCTGCCAGAACTGGCTGAAAATGTCCTCCAGGCTTCCTACGCCCGGGGACTCGATCTCTGCAGTATCGAGGAGCTCGGCGAGCAGGCCCGGGTCGAGGTAACTGCCCTTTTCCAGGCCCATCCGGGAAGCCGTGTGCGCATCAAGGCCATCGGGGGCGGCGGCGGAAAGGGGCAGCGCATCCTGGGCGCCTCCCTCCTGGGCTCGGGCCGCCCCGATGCTGCTGCCATCGCCCGGGCAGCAGCCGAGGCCCCTGCGGCCCTGCGCGAAGCCCTCTCCGAGGTCAAGGCCACCGGGGTGGGCGACAACAAGAACGTCCTCCTCGAGCTGAACGTCGAAAGGACAAGGCACAACGAGATACAGCTAATCGGGAATGGTTCCTGGTGCCTCGCCCTCGGTGGCCGCGACTGCTCCCTCCAGATGCACGAGCAGAAGCTCCTCGAGGTCTCCGTCACGAAGGAGGGCCTTGCTGCCGCCATCGCTGACGCGCGTTCGGCAGGCAGGGAGGTGGAAGCCCTGGTCCTGGTAGCGGACCTCGCCGTCCTCGCGCGCATGGAGTCCGACGCTGAACGCTTCGGCCTGGCTGTCGGTCTCGATTCCGTCTCGACCTTCGAGTGCATCGTCGACGGAGAGAAGCACTATTTCATGGAGGTGAACACGAGGATCCAGGTGGAGCATCGCGTCACCGAGCTCTGCTACTCCCTTCGCTTCACCAATCCTGGAGACCCTTCAGACAGCTTCACGGTGGACTCCCTCGTCGAGGCGATGACCCTCGTTGCCCGCCACGGGGAACGCCTGCCGAAACCCGAGCGCCTTAAGCGTTTCGGGGCCGCTGTCGAGGCCAGGCTCAACGCGACCGACGCGTCCCTGGCGCCCCACGCGGGAGGGACCATCCGCTACTGGTCCAAGCCCATAGCCGGAGAGATCCGTGACGACCAGGGCATCGGCATGTTCAATCCAGATACCGGACACTTCATGCGCTACTACGTCGCGGGCGCCTACGACTCCAACATTGCCCTCCTCCTCACCGCCGGCGAGGGGAGGAAGGCGAGCTTCGCCGCCCTGGCAGAGGTCCTCATAAGTACGACGATCGACGGTCCAGGGCTTGCGACCAACCTCGGCTTTCACATCGGACTGGTGCACTGGTTCCTCGGGCGCAATGTCTGGGCCAAGCCCACGACTCGCTTTGTCCTTCCCTACCTGGCTATTGTCGGCGCCCTCAAGGAGGAGGGGACCCTCGTCGATCCCTACCACGCCTGGGACCTCCTCAAGGCCAGGTACGTCCGCAAGATCGAGGCGGATATGCCTGGCAACCAGCACGCGGGCAAGACCATGTCGCAGGTCTTCGACCGGAAACAGACCCTCGTCCTCCGTCCGATGGAGCGGCTTTTGGGTGACCCCCACCTGCTTTCCGGCTGGCTCAGCATGAACACCAGGAATTTCCGCTTCGAGGGTGGGAAGGTTGTCTGGATCAGGAATCCCCTGGGCGTCTTGAGCGAGACCTACATCTTCCTCCACATGGCCGCCCGTCCCCACAAGCCGGCGGCCGACCTCATCTGGAGCCATGACCACGAGCTCCTCAGCGAGGCCCTCTCCTTCTACCGCACCCTCCGCGAGCGCTTCGGCCTCGAACGCGAGGAGTACGACAGGCTTGAGTTGATACTTGCCCGCGAGGAAGTCCAGGGCGACTACTCGGAGGTCGAGTGGGATGACATCCGATCGGCCCATTACGGCTACGAGGCTGGCCTCGAAGCCCTCAGCATGCTCTTCCTGGTGGGCCAGAGGGTGGGCTTCTGGGACCTCCGCGTGGGCGAGGATTTGGAGATCGCCATCCCCGACAGGTTGGCCGATCCTGCTGTACAGGCCAAAATGCGCCGCGCCCTCGCGCCCCCCCCCCTGGCCCGCGTCAACGAGATCGTGGCCGCCGTCGGTGGCATGTACTACGGACAGGAGGCTCCGGGGCTTCCACCCTTTGTCACTGAAGGCACGCACTTCGACAAGGGCCAGAGCCTCTATATCATCGAGGCCATGAAGATGTTCAACAAGATCCCGGCGCCATTCTCCGGGACGATAGACCGCATACTGATAAGCGGGGGCGATGGCAGCGTCGTCCACAAGGGGCAGCCACTCTTCGCAATTACCCCTGACGAAATCCTCGTGCCCGAAGACGAAAACCTCGTTGCCTCAGGCAGGAAGGCCCGCACCTCTGAGTATGTCGAAGCCGTGGTACGAGAGGGCTGGGGCTGAGGGAAAATCGGGCTATACAAGATGGCAGCATTCATGATATACGCCATAACAGAGGGCAGTATTCATGGAACGCTACATCACCCGGGCGCTGGAGCTGGTTTCTCTTCTAGAGAAAAATACGGTCCTGCTCTTTGGCCCTCGGCAGACTGGCAAGTCCTCCTACCTGCGGCAGCAACTCGCCGGCGTTGTGGATCGCAGCTACAACCTGCTCGATCAGGGGCTTCTGCGTCGCTTGCTCGCTGATCCCACGCTGCTACGGCAGGAACTTGCCGCCCGGAAGTATCAGGACCGTGTAGTCTGCATCGACGAAATCCAGAAGTGTCCTGCCTTGCTCGACGAGGTGCAGCTTCTGATTGAGGAAGAGGGACTCCGCTTCCTCCTGACCGGTTCGAGCGCAGGGAAGCTTCATCAAAGCGGGAACAATCTCTTGGGAGGCCGAGGCCGCGACCGTGTGATGAGGCCGCTAACCTGGTACGAGCTGGGCTCGGACTTTGATTTGCTTCACGCGTTTCGCTCGGGCCTTATCCCCTCCCACTACCTTGCCGACGACCCCGAGGATGCGCTGGATTCCTACGTGGGCCGCTACCTCACTGAGGAGATCGCAGCAGAGGGCCTGGCTCGCAACATCCCCGACTTTTCCCGCTTCCTTACCGCGGCGATAGTCTGCAATGCGCAGGAGTTGGTCTTTTCTTCCGTTGCCTCCGATGCGGGTCTCGCCCGCCAGACCGTACAATCCTGGTTCAACATCCTGCAAGAGACCTTGCTCGGGGAGGAGGTCCACGCGTGGACAAAATCGGTAAAACGCAGGGCCATCGAGCGCGCGAAGTTCTACTTCTTCGACCTCGGGGTGGTCCGCGCCCTGAGGGGCTTTCCCGTGGTGACCGAGGGTTCGGCAGACTTTGGTCCTTTCTTTGAGCACTTCGTGTATATGGAACTCGCGGCCTGGAGGGACTACCGCTCGCCTCGTACCGCGCTCAATTACTGGCGCTCTACCAGCGGCTTTGAGGTTGACTTCATCCTGGGCAACCACACAGGCATTGAAGTGAAGGCGACCTCACGAGTTGACGACCGCGACCTTCGCGGGCTCCGCGCCCTGAAGGAGGAAGGCATGCTGTCACGCTATGTGGTTGTCAGCCGCGAACTGACTGCAAGACTGACCTCCGACGGTATCGAGATCCTCCCCTGGGCGGGATTCTTTGGTCAACTGTGGGCTACGTAACGCTGCTCCAGCGCTAAATAAGCGATTCGATGTCGAAAAAGAGCGAATGGTCCGGCCTGAGCCAAGCGGAAATTGAGGGGCTTTGACCCGTGATCTCCACACAGGTGCTGCAGGAATTCCATGCCGTCGCCACGGCAAAGCTCAAGTCGGCATGTAGATACTTGTCTACGACCCTCGAGTTCATTGGTTTTTTTTCAATAAGGTAATGTGATACTCATATCCTATGATGCCGCCGATCTCTCGACAGCTGTTGAGGGTCAGGCCTTGGAGTATCCTGGCCGCCAGCTGCTACTGAGTTTGGCCCAGAATGCGAGCTGCCATAGGGGAGAGGTCCATGAACTTCAAACTGCATGAACTGGGGGAAATGAGCATCGCGGAACTCGATGGCGATAGCCTCCAGGTGGGCACGCCACATGATGCCCTGTATGTAATTGGAAACGCTGGTGCCCGAATCGTGATACTGCATGTTTCGCAGATCCATCCGGATTTTTTCCGCCTGGGGACGGGCCTCGCCGGAGAAATCCTGCAGAAATTCGCGAACTATCGAGTGCGCTGCGCCATCATCGGTGATTTTTCCAGCTACCGGAGTCCGGCACTTCAGGCCTTTATTCGCGAAAGCAATCGCACTGGCCAGATTGTCTTCGTTCCTGATCTTGAAGCGGCAATAAAGGCATTCAAGGAGGGATGACGGGGCCTGCCAGAAATGGCTGCCCGATCTGGCTGCCTCCCTGGGTAGATCGAATGTCGGGGCAGGGCTCCGGCATGAGCCCTCACCGAGCCGCAACGCCGCCCTACTCCCCCAGGAACACCGTCTCCTCGGGGCGCGCGACGACCTTGGCGGCCCCTGCCCCGAGGGCTTCTCC
>JBAXTA010000216.1:0-8179 GCA_037130415.1 Spirochaetota bacterium | reverse complement strand
GTCCTCTGACGACATCGTGAGAGCGCGAAGTCGGGCAGAGGCGCTGGAAGTCAAGGAGAAGAACGACATCATTGTCCAGGGCAGTCTCTATTTCTGCCGAAAAGCGGCCGCTTCAACCTATTGCCTGAACCGGGAGGCGAGGCGCTCGTCGGCTCGCTGAGCCCTGAAATGAAGGAACTGCTGATAGGTGAAAGCGGGCACCCGAAGAACGAGTACATCGGCCGGACATTGATGGCCCGTCTGTCAGAGCGCACTGTTATTGAGCGTGGAGTGTAGCGGCATGTTTCGTACCTCTTGACTGGAATAGACCGCTAGCCTGAGCCCTTATTCTTTGCACTTTCCATCGACAACTCATCGATGGCCGAGTCGAGGCTAGAGTGGAGGCGCTCCCGGACTTTCTGACTGAAGCTCAAACGCTCGAGGTTCGCTCCTTCGACGGAAAAGAGCTCGGCGACCGCCACCCCGAGAGCCGTCGCGATGCGGTCGAGCACCTCGGGGCTCGGGAATTTGGAGCCGCGCTCGATGTCGCCGACGTAGGGGCGCGAGAGGTCTGCGCGTTCAGCGAAGTCTTCCTGGGACAGTCCCTGGACAGCACGCAGACGTTTCATGTTCATCGACAGGGCCTTGCGCGCCCCCATTCCTTCGTTTCCGTGCCCCTTCATCAGGCCGCAAGTGTCGGCTCGGCATGAACCAAGCTCAATATGCTATCCGATTACCACTTGTAAGCTAATGGAATACAGCCGTTTCGCCGAGGAGCTAATAGGTCAGACACCGCAACACCCGCCCTACATGTCTACCGGGCCGCAGATCACGGTGGCTGGCCTCCGATGCACCCGGAGGAAAACAGTGAAGAATGAAGAGACGAAAGAGAGCCCGCCAGCCTACCTCAAGCCGATGGCCGACCAGTACACCTTCGACTACGAGCCCATTCGCGGCTATTCCGAGCTCCGATGGACGGGCAAGCGCCCCTTCCGCAACACCATGTACTTCCCCGCCCAGATCAAAGAGAGCCACGGCGACACTCAGGAAGGCTGGCGCAACAAGATCTACTGGGGCGACAACCTCCAGGTGATGAGCCACCTCCTCCGCGAGTACCGGGGCAAGGTCCGCCTCATCTACATCGACCCGCCCTTCGACTCCAAGGCTGACTACAAGAAGAAGATCGAGCTCCGCGGCGGTAGCGCCTCGAGCGACGCAAGCGCCTTCGAGGAAAAGCAGTACACGGACATCTGGACCAACGACGAGTACCTCCAGTTCATGTACGAGCGGCTGATACTGATGAGGGAGTTGCTGGCGGAGGATGGGAGTATTGTGGTGCACCTCGACTACCACAAAGCGCTGTACCTTCGGTGTATCTTGGATGAAGTCTTTGGGATCCCCAATTTTCGCAATGAGATAATCGTCAAGCGCCCAATTTCCAAGAACCTCCAGGCCCAGTTCGAAAGTATCACGGCACTTTCGTGTGCGCACGACAATCTTTTTCTCTACAGCAAGAACCCACGGACCAAATATAGACAGGCCTGGGACAAACAAGAAATCAAAGAGGAAGATGGATATTGGCATCGGTTTTGGAGCGGTGAAGATCGGCCAACCATGCGCTATTTATTATTGGGAGTAAATATAACGACTGGTCAGTGGAAGTGGGAAAAAAACCGGGCTCAAGTTGCCGCAAACAATTATGCCGACTTCCTCCTGGAAGGAAAGAAGAGAGGAGTGGACTACAAACTTGTGGACTACTGGCGCGAGCAAGGAGAGAAACTAGAATTTCTTCGGAAATCAGAAACCGGGACTCTGGAAAACTGGTTTCCCCCATCAGATGAAAAGCTTGCGAGTTCTCTTTGGCTGTCGTGCAAAGCGTATGAAAACCGAAAGGACTACCCAACACAAAAACATGAAGAGCTACTGTCGTTATTGATTGGACGATTCTCCGAAAAAGGCGACCTCGTCTTCGACTGCTTCATGGGCTCGGGCACGACCCAGGCGGTCGCGATGAAGCTCGGTCGCCGATTCCTCGGCGCCGACATCAATCTCGGTGCAATTCAGACTAGTACCAAGCGCCTCCTCGGCGTCACTGAGGATCTGAAGTCTGCGGTCCCCGATCTTGGCTTCGACGAGTCAGGGAAACCAGCAAAGCTCTACTCCGGCTTCGAAGTCTACACCGTCAACCACTACGACTTCTTCCGGAACGAGCTCGAAGCCCGGGCCCTCCTCATCGAGGCCCTCGAGATCCAGGCCCTCCCGGGTAACTCGCTCTGGGATGGCGAGCTCGATGGCTGGATGGTCAAGATCCTCGCGGTCAACCGCCTTGCGACGGCCGCCGACCTCAATCCCATCCTCAACAACCTCGATCTCAAGGCTTGGCAGCGAAGCGCAAAGGCCAATCCTGGCAAGGCGGACGAGAAGATCCGCTTTGTCTGCATGGGCCACGACCCGGACCTCCGCGCCCAGTTTCTCACCGAGATGGACAAACTCGGCTTCAAGGTCGAGCTCGAGGTCCTCGACATCCTCCGCGACAGGCAGGAGCTCCACTTCAAGCGCGAGGCCGAGGCCAAAATCGTCCGGAAGAAGAAGACCCTCGAGATCAAGAGCTTCTACCCGATGAACCTCCTTCAGAAACTCTCCCTCGAAAAAAGCAAGGTAGGCGAATGGCGGGAACTCGTCGACTCGGTCTTGATCGATTGGAATTACGACGGTGCCGTCTTCAGTCCCGGGCTGGCCGACATTCCCGACAAGAAGGAGTTGGTGGCGGGAAGTTACGATATCCCAGAAGGAGCAGGGACAATCCGGGTCAAGATCACGGACCTCCTCGCGGAGTCCTGGGAAGGGAATGTGGAAGGCTGACATGGCGAAGAAAGCAGCCGCCGAAGAAGCAGTCGTCACCCAGCCATTCTTCGAGTACCTCTGGGCCTTCTACAAGAAGAGCCGCGGGCAGATACGCTTCTTCTACAAGGATCTCACGAAACGCCTTCTCGACTACAACGATCCAGCCAATGGAACCGCCTTTCTCCGCGCCCCGCAGTTCGAGGCCTTCGAGATGTACGTTTTCCTGAAGGAGTACCTCGGAAATCCCCAGCTTGCCGACCTCCTTGATGCCTGGCGGCACAACGAAGGCAAGTTCCAGCTCCAAAACACACCCATCGCCGCCCAAGGGGACCTCTTCCTCGACAGGGCCAAAGATGCGCGCGCCTACGACGAGGCTTTCAGGAAGCTGGCAGCCGTTCGGCAGGACTACGCGAACTACATCTTCGCCCTCACGATGGGCGTGGGCAAGACCATCCTCATGGCGACCTGCATCTACTATGAATTCCTCCTCGCCCGCAAGTTTCCCAAGGACGAGCGCTTCTGCCACAACGCCATCGTCTTCGCTCCAGACACGACCGTCCTCCAGTCCCTCAGGGAAATCCAGGACTTCGATATGACCAAGGTCGTGCCGCCAGAATACGCCAAGAGCATCGAATCGGAGATCAAGTTCCACTTTCTCGAGGAATCGGGCGTGACCCTCAACACCCTCGATCGTTCCTCTTTCAATGTCGTGATCTCTAACACCCAGAAAATCATCAGGAAGCGGCAGAACAAGGACAAGACAGCCACCGACCAACTCTTCGGGCCCGATGCCTTCAAGGTGGCGATAAATGGCGATCCCAATGAAGACCTCTACGAAATCGAGAGCGAGGACGAGCTTTCCACCAACCAGCGCTTCCAGAAGCTCTCGCGCCTCCACCAACTCGGCATCTACGTCGACGAGGCCCACCACGCCTTCGGCAAGTCCCTCAAGAGGGACATGGCAGACCGAGAGTCCAAGACGAGCCTCCGTCTCACCATCGACAGCCTGGCCAAGGAGCTCGGGCGTACCAAGACACGCGTCGTCGCCTGTTACAACTTCACGGGAACTCCCTATGTCGAGAACGAGCTCATGCCCGAGGTCGTCTACGCATTCTCCCTCAAGGACGCGATCAAGGACCGCTATCTCAAGACGGCCAAGGTCACCCAGGTCAAGAACGCGAAGTCCCTGGCCTTCATCCGTAACGCCATCAGGACCTTTGTCGAGACCCACGGGAAGACCCGCTACGAGGGCATGCTGCCCAAGATGGCCATCTTCGCCTCGACGATCGAGGAACTGGAAAAGGAACTCAAGCCCCAGGTCGAGAAGGTCCTGCTGGAACTTGACCTTCCGATTTCAAAGGTCCTCGTCAATGTGGGAGATGAGAAGCTGACCACGAGCGACGACATCCGCGAGTTCCGGAAACTTGACTCACGAGAGTCGAAGAAGCAGTTCATCCTCCTTGTCGGCAAGGGCAAGGAAGGGTGGAACTGCCGCTCCCTCTTCTCCGTGGCCCTTTTCCGCGAGCCCAAGTCCAAGATCTTCGTCCTCCAGGCGACCATGCGTTGCCTTCGCTCGATCACGGACATCCAACAAGAGGGGCACGTGTTCCTCTCCGAGGAGAACTACACGATCCTCAAGAAGGAGCTCGAAGCCAACTTCAGGCTTTCGATTGACGAGTTCCAGGACAGGCCCGACGACGGGAAAGAAGACAAGATCGTGAAGCCGCGAAAGCCCCCGGTCTTTGTCGAACTCATCGAACGCAAGACCCTCTACAACCTCGTTCGGAAAGAGCTGAAGAAGGGGTATTCCCTGGACTTAGACAAGCTCGAAGCCAGCGCCTATCGCCTGACCGCGGCTACCATCGACCTTAGGACCATTCAAAACGACAAAGGAATTGAAGTGGATATTTCGGCCTTGAGGGAGGATATCGAGTTCACGCCGATCATGCTCGTCGCCGAGGTCGCACGCTATCTCAACAAGGGACCGCTCGAGGTGGAAGAACTGCTCGAATCCTCGTCGGAGGGTTTCGACACCTTGCTCGCCTGGGTGAATCGATCCAACAGCATCCTCTACGAAGTCATCATCCCTCGGCTCTTCAAGCAACTGTTCTCCATCGAAGAGCATCTCGGCCCGGAACAGAAAATACAGAAGCTCCTGGTCAAGGATCCCCCCGAAGGAGACAAGGGCTACCATATCCGTGTCGACCCTGACCGGTTCGTCGAAGAAAAGTCCCCGCGCTACTCGACTCATTCCGATAAAAGCTTCCATGTCTCAGGGTACTACTTCGATTCGAATCCCGAGTTCCTGTTCTTCGGCAAGAACCTTCCAAATGCGAACATCAAGAAGCTTTGGTTCACCGGCATGCTCACCGCGGGACAGACGGAGTTCCATGTCCACTACATCGATCCCGATTCCCATGCCCTACGTACCTACTATCCCGACTTCCTCATAGAGATGATGGATGGTCGCTTCCTCATCGTCGAGGTAAAGGGTGAGAACCTCCTCGACGATCCAGTCACCCTCGCCAAGCAGTCCTATGCGGCAAAGATGGCGGACGCGAGCAGGATGGAATACGTCCTGATCCCAAGCAAGAAAGCAGATGGACTGCTCGAGGATATCCTTTTGCTGAGCGGACACCAAGATCACTAGGCCTGAGATTGGCGCACACAAAGGCACATGAAAGAGAGTAGAACACAGGCAAGAAAGGAGAAAAGCAAGAGTTCTCGCACAATCCCAAATCCTGCTCATCCTTTTCCATTTGCCGCGAAGATCGTCAACATCAGCTCACTGTCGTCGATGAGTCGGTATTCGGGACGCCTGCCCGAGAGGCGCTCGCTCTCCGTGAGGATGATGGGGACGCCTTCGCCCCGCTTGTCCATCAGGAAGCCGCGCTCGCTCTGCAGTCCTTCGAGGGAGAGCGGACAGCGTGCAAGGAGGCTTGCTATAAGCTCGTTCCGGGCTGCCTGCCTGAGCGGAAGGCTCTCGATCGTCATCGAGTTCGGTATGGTCCCGGGCGAGAAAAGCTCGAGTCGGTCGTGAAAGAGGTGAAGGCGGATCTTCGACACATGGATGGAGTAGTCCCGATGGGCGACGGCATTGACGATCGCCTCAAAGACCGCCGACATCGAATACTGGGGTAGGTCGCGGCGGGCAGGCGCCTTGGTCGCAGCGATCAGCATGTTCCGCGCCACGAAGCGGCATGCCTCCCTGATCTGCTCGTCGAGCGGACCCTTGTAATCTTTCGCGTCTATCTGGAATTCGGCGTTTCGTTCGGTACCGCGATAGGCTACCGCCTGGATGAAGGCATTCGGCAGCCATTCGGTTGGGTTCCTGGTCGCGAGGAGTCCTCCACCAACACTCGGATGCAGCTGACCCTCGTCGTCCTCGACGAGGAGCTTCATCTTGGTCAGGAATTCGCGATCGCCCTTCGGCGAGAGGGCCGTGGTGAAGCGCTGCCACAGCAGGCGGTCAAGGGCCTCGGCGGGAACTTCAGCCATCACCTGTTCGTCAAAGCGGATCAACCGCGCTTGGCTGCGCTGCTGGAAGAGCCTCGCAAGCAGGTCGGGGCTCATCTGACTCTCCGAGCTCCCAATACGCTGGAAATAGTCGCCCGGGCTACGATGGACGAAGAGACTCCTTGCCAGGTCAATCCTTATGATGGCGCGGTCGGAACCCTGGGCAAGAGGTAGGAGTAGTTTCTTGATCCGACAGATTAGAGGGGGAACTATGAGGTCATTGCAGATCGACCGGATCCAGGTCTCCACGGCATCGAGCCTGGCTACTGGAATACCAAGGATTCCCCTCGTCTTGTCCTCGATACCGAGCACAAAGACACCGCTCCAGGTATTCGCCATCGCGGCCAACTCGTCGGCCATGCTATCGCGGTGCGGACCGCTGACATGCTCGCCGCTGAACACAATCTCCTTGAGCTCCAAGGTCGAGTCCTCGCCGAGCCGAATCTGGTCGAGAAGTTCTTTTGGCGTATCGAACACTTATGACCCTCCAAAACAGGCTTTCCAGCTCCTCGTCGCCACCTGTTTTTGCATGACGAGCCTTTGAGGCGCATCGATCACTCCGCATCTCAAGCTTCCTCCGGAATCCATGCCGCTGGTCACCCGATTCTCCGGGGATTTTTCCTTCCCGCTTGAATACGCGAACCCAAAAAAAGGGGCGCCATCCCTGGCGCCCCGTTTCCACATCAAATGCTTGCTTGATCGCTTGCTTGCTACTTCGCCTTCGCCGTCTCAAGCACGGGGATCCTCATGGCGTAGAAGCTTCTCCACACGAAGACGAGGGCAACGCAGAAGAACACGATGCCGATCCAGGGGGCCACATTGCGGAAGCTTGCCGAGATGGCGATCTCCATGGCCAGGAGCCCGAAGAGGGTCGTGAACTTGATAATTGGGTTCATCGCGACGGAGGAGGTATCCTTGAAGGGGTCGCCGACGGTGTCGCCAATGACGGTCGCATCGTGGAGAGCGGAGCCCTTGCCCTCACCGGCAGCCTTGAGATCCTTGTCGGTCTCGACGATCTTCTTGGCATTGTCCCAGCAACCGCCGGCGTTGGCCATGAATACGGCCTGGAAGAGGCCGAAGACCGCGATTCCGATGAGGTAGAACACGAAGAAGGACATGGGCCTGAGCATCTGGAGGGCAGCCGGGGAGTGGTCGCCATCGATGTAGCCTGCGGGCGAGGAAAAGAAGGCGAAGCCCAGTGCGAAGCAGAAGACCGCGAGGAAGATGTTGTACATGCCCTTCTGCGCGTAGACGGTGCAGATGCGGACGACTTCCTCGGAATCCTTGTCAGAGGCCGCTTCCTTGGAATTGACATTGAAATTCTTCTTGATGAACTCGACGGCGGAGTAGGCACCGGTCGTGACAGCCTGCATCGAGGCTCCGGAGAACCAGTAGATGACGGCGCCGCCGGCGATGAAGCCCATGAGGGAGTAGGGGTTGAGGATGTTGAGCACGGTCGCGGGATCGATGTTGAAGGACTTCTCGATCAGGAGGATCAGGGAGAAGATCATCGTAGTTGCACCGACTACGGCGGTACCGATCAGGACTGGCTTGGCGGTCGCCTTGAAGGTGTTGCCAGCTCCGTCGTTCTCTTCCAGTGCTTCCTTGGCCACCTCGAACTGGGGCTTGAAACCGAAGTCCTTCTCGATCTCCTTCGAGATGTTGGGGATCTGCTCTATCCTGGATAGCTCGTAGACGGACTGGGCGTTGTCGGTGACCGGGCCATAGGAGTCGACCGCGATGGTGACCGGACCCATGCCGAGGAAGCCGAAGGCGACGAGGCCGAAGGCGAAGACAGCCGGGTACACCATGATGCCGGTGATGTAGGTGCTCGCGGCAT
>JBAXTA010000215.1:0-8250 GCA_037130415.1 Spirochaetota bacterium | reverse complement strand
TTTCGGTGAACAAGTACGCCTTTGCGGCCAGAAAAGCCTCTCTCCCTGCCGGACGCGAAATGAGGATATCCCCGAATTTGACCATGTTGACAGTCATTTCTCGCGCTCCAGCCTATCGTTGTCGAAATTCAAGATTGCCAAACAACTGGATGTTGAATGTTTATCGATCTAGGACTTGAGTTTGACTACGCCCCGTGGCGTTATGCTAAAAGGCGTAGTTCTTGATGAAGAGCCTGAAAAATGGATCGCCGATGGCATAGTGACTTTGCATCTTTTCGACGATCCCGCTCTCGATTAGCCCAGAAAGGGCCTTTTGCGTGGTGGATAGGGCCGGTAGCCTGAATGTGTTCGAGTATTCCGCGGAAAAGACACCGTCCCCGCACACGACCAAGGCCTTCAACAGCCGCTTTTGCACTGCTGAATGACGATCGAAAAGCTCCGTGTAGTAATCGCTCTTGAGCTCGAGGATACGGCCCGCACACTCGAGGATGGTCTTCTCGGTCACCTCAGCCGGCCCAGGGACGAGGTTTTGCCACACCTCGGCTGCCAGCAGTTGTATGTAGTAGGGAATGTTTCCCGCCTGGCTGATGAGGAACCGCGCCTCGTGGTCCCCGATCCCGATATTCGATTCGCCAAAGCGCTTCTGGAGATGGGCCGCGGACTCCGCCTCCGGAAGGGACTCGAGTTGCATCGACATGGCAGAATCATAAAATGCCCTTGTCTTGTTGTTGAACATATCGTTGAGCACGTGCGTCCTGCTGCCTAGGAACAGGTAGTTGACGCTTTGCTGTCGCTGAATGGTGCTTCGCAATAGACCTTCGAAATTCTCGCCATTGAGCTTGCCGATCTCCTGGAATTCATCGAACACCACCACGAACTTCTTGCCCTCACCCGCAAGCCGTTCCGGCATCTCCAGGATCTCTTGGAGCGTCTTCTCATTCACTTTGGTGTCGGCGAAATTGACGGAAAATTCCGGCACCCCCGCCTGGTCGAGAGTCAACCCGAGCTTGATCCCGGTAACCAACGACGCTACCTTCTTGACAGCCTTCTCCCAATTCCCTTGCTTGGCCAAGATGCTCTTGGCGTAGGCCTCGATGAAGGATTCACGCGAATATATGGGCATGAAATCGAAATAGACGCATGCAAAGCCCTTGCCTTCAAGCTCCTCGATGGCACGAAACACCAACGATGTCTTGCCGTAGCGGCGAGGAGCGAAGAGCACAATGTTGTTCCCGCCTGAGAGTGTCGCAACGATCCTCTGGAGCTCTTCCCTTCGATCGTAGAAGTATTCGCCGCGCACGACGGCCCCGTACTTGAATGGATTCATGCCGCATTCTCCTCGAATGCCATCCTCTGGATGACACACAGATCTGACCCCGTCAAATCCAAATCACCTGCTTGATGATATCGGGGATTCATATTGAGGAAAAAGGTATGGCCATCCCGCCGACGTATCGATTAAGTCCTTGCATCGAGCCAACGCTGTAGTGAAGCACTGCTTTCCTGAGAAGGAATCCCCTGAAGAAGACCAGCCACCGAAATGTCTTCATCGACTTCCGGCCAATGAAGACCTTCTCCATTGCCGATCAATGCCCAATTCTTCCTCTCCGCGTTGGTGGCGTGCAGCAACCGAGGAAACCATTCCAGCGGGGCTGAAACCGTACGCCCATCTCCCAGGATGACGGAGATCGTATCCTGCGATATTTCGCAATCCATGGCATTGGCATGTCTTTCAATTACCGAAGAAATCATCCCAAGACCTCCTGAATCTGTCGCACTCCTACAGCCTGGTTTTCGTAGTCACTTTTGCGCTGACAGACACCGGGGTCTGCCCCCTCCAGTTTTTTCCTTTCCTATTGATCCTGCCAATCCAGTTGTCCTGTAGTCTTGCTTTTCTCTTGAGCCGCGAGGTCAGACCCCTCTTTTCGCGCGCTCACTCATGCCAAGCGGCGCAAGCAAGCCTCCCGAGCTATGGCATACAAATTGAGGAATCGGTGGATTTCCGAATACAAAAGATTCAGGGTCTGTACGGTCTGTTCGAGCGTTTCGCGATATTCGTGGGCTATCCTGTTTCTGAGTTCCCTGAAATACTGCCAAGTCTCGGCGCTCTCCAGCACGCGCAACTGCTCGAGACGGTCGAGGATATCCAGGAACGCCTTAGGACTGTCATCATCTTCCAGCAAACTGAACAGGGCTGGCAAAAAGCGGGTTCCAAGAGAATCCTGCATCTTCGTGAATCGGTATAGGAACTGATCGAGAACTGTCACGCTCGCATCGTCGAGGGCGGCGAAGGATGCGGCCGTCAGGGGAAAGAGCCTTGTCAAGGCTTCCTTGGCCTTTCCCATCCTTGCCGCATGAGAATCGTTCTCGGAAACAGAAGACCTCAACGTCGCAAGGAGTTCCCTGTTCACAAAAGCGCCCCCTGTTCCCGTGCGTTTTGGACGATGAGCTGGGCCTCACGCAAGGGGCTTCGATCCGTGACCACCAAATCCAGTTTTCGATCGCCGATCCGAAGCTTTATCAGGGCGGCTGCGCGGATCGTAGCTTCGATCCAATCCCAGCTCTGCCTCTCGATTTCGACAAGGAGATCGATATCGCCACCGAATTTTCTGTCGTCGGTCCGCGATCCGAAAAGAAAGGTTCGAGCCTCCGGTCCGAAAACCTCATGCATAGTCTCGACAATCGCTTCCCTATCTGTTTGCTTCAACCTCATCGAGGCTGCCCCCTATCTCTCAATGACACGCGCGGTGGGGGGCTATCGCCCTCCAACTCTGCCATCGCTTCTCAGTAGGTCGGCACGGTCTTCTGCCCCTATTTCCTTTCCTGTTGATCCTGCCAATCCTGTTATTCTGTCTTCTTCTTCTTAGAGACGAGAAAGAGAAGAGGACAGGATAACAGGATGAACAGGAGGGACAGGAAAAGAGGCGATGAGGTTAGGGAGTGCCTTCAGCCTAGCAAAGTTTCTA
The DNA here is from genome assembly GCA_037130415.1 of Spirochaetota bacterium. GTDB lineage: Bacteria > Spirochaetota > Spirochaetia > Treponematales > Rectinemataceae > CAIJMU01. The sequence goes on along the minus strand of JBAXTA010000215.1, from coordinate 5,284 downwards.
TCTGTCGGGATATCCCGTTCCTATCCCAATTCGGAGAGTGTACCTAATCGCTTTACCACGATGGACAAATCAATCGTCGCAAGCTTCAACCTGAACTTTGTAGGTAACGGAAGCCCTGCAATGCCAGGTTCGGTTAGGACGAAATCGCCTGGGAGTTCGGATCCGCTTAGGTTGCTCGTCAGGAAACCGATTATCGCGTCTCCTCGTCCATTGTACTCCATCGACGACAGGATGACGGCAGGACGCCTCTTGGTTTGGCTAAGATCGGTGAAAGGAAAAGGAACGAGCACAACTTCCCATTTGTCAAAGTTTGTCATAGATCGAATCGTACTCATTATCCCATTCCGCAAAGCTTGAAGCCGACAGTTTCATCGCGGCAGCGACATCATCGAGATCGAGGGAAGGGAGAAGGGTCACTATAGCCTTCGCGTAATGAACGCCAGGAGGCAGCTCGTCCAGCTTGACCTTGCCATCCTCATACGTGCCCAAGATGGTGACTAGCAATCGGTTCCTCCCTATTCTGCCACGCACGGAAGGTCTGTCCCCTCCAGATTCTTCCTATCCTGTTGTATCAAGTTCCTTCGTGTGCCATTGCGCTGGCCTTTCTCAAAGAAATCCCCCTTACTCCATTCACCGGTATATTTCACGACGATGCCCGATTGCTATTACAATTACTGCAAGTGTGCTGTCTTTGATTTCATATATGATCCTATAATCGCCAGATCGAATCCGCCAAGCATCTCTCCCACGCAATTTTATGCAACCCAAAGGACGAGGATTCACGGAAAGAGCTCGAACTTCGCTGACGATTTTCTCCTGCTCGCTACCCTGTATCTTCCCTAATTGTTTTTGGGCTGCTTTGAGAATTTCGATTGAATAGTTCAAATACCTTATCCCCTTCGCAACTGTTGAACGGCCTCTTCAAAGGGAATGCTTTCCTGGTCTCCCGCTTTGGCTGTGTCGTATTCGGCGATATCATCAAGTTCTTCCAGTGCATCAAGAACGGCATTCCATTCGTCGAATGAAAGCAAGACCGCCTTTTTTTCTTGAGCGTCATTCACCACATACTGTGGATGCATAACTACCATAATGCACTCCTTGAACATTCTGGGGGTCTGTCCCCCAGATTCTTCCTATCCTGTTGATCCTGCCACGCACGGGGGTCTGGCCCCGCCAGTTTTCTATGCGACGAACAAGCTATTCTCGATCCCCCGCGTGAGATCCGAGGCGATGACCGACAGATCGGCCTGGAAGTCCTTCCATGAGGGCGCCTTATTCCAGCGCACTGATTGAAACTCCGATTCGGGCATTCCCAAGAGGATTTCCACGGCCAGAGGGGCTTCCAAGCCCGCCTCCTTTTGCCTCGCCTCGTCGAGAATGCTTCCCCAGCAAAAGGAATAGTTCCGGCAAATCGTCCGGATATCGGCCAGGTCCTTCGCCTCGAATCGAAACAACGCCGTCAGCTTGTTGCTGAGGATATTGCGTAGGGAATCGGTCCTATTGAACACTTGTGTAATCGCAAGATCGCCGAATCTCGGCGCGACATCGTTTACGAAATCGAGTTTTAGGCGGATATCCGGGAATGGGGCCATCTCGACTGCCAAGGTGAAGAAGTCGCCGGCGCGTATAAAATCCCGGCTGTCGTCCCAGCGAAAACCTTCGTTCGCGAGCCCTGCCAGGACAAGCTCCACTTCTTCGTTGAATGTATCGTCCGCACAGACGAAGAAGTCCAGATCGTCGGAATATCTATGATTGAAATAGCCCCTGCTGAGCGCGGTACCACCGGTGAGAAAAAAGCGAGTCCCGCATCCTTCGACGCATCTCAGGACTCCATCCTGAAGCGGATACAGCTTCTTTTCGTAATACTCCGAATACGAACGCATAGCGCCTCCTGAATTCGGACGACCGGATACGGGAAAGCAGTGCCGGATCGTACACTTCGATGAGACGTTCTACGCCCCAGAGCGCGACAATGCGATGCCAGCTTAGTCGTTCCAGGCTTCGCACCAGAAGTCGCTGCGCGTCGAAGGGTCCCGTCTTCGCTCTAAATCCGTCGATCACCTCGAGCAGCGAGGACGGCTCGACCTCGTAATCCCAATTCAAGGAAAGCGCGAGGCGAAGTCGTTCTTCCCGCGGTAGAGCTTTCAAAGCCCCCTCCCTCTCGCTTCGCGCACTCACTCATGCCAAGCGACGCGAGCATGACACGCACGGGGGGTCTGTCCCCTTCAGATTCTGCCATCGCTTCTCTGGCGGTCGACACGGTCTTCTGCCCCTCTATTTCCTTTCCTGATAATCCTGCCAATCCTGTTATCCTGTCTGATTCCTGAAACAGAAGCGAAGAAGACAGGATGAACAGGAGGGACAGGAAAAGAGGGGGTGAGGGATAGCACTACCCCTCATATGAACATATGAACATATGAACATATGAACATCTATTCATATGAGGGGGTTGCGTGTTCTCAGCAGCCCGCCTTTTGACGAACCCGAAGTGACAGGCCCTGGGGCTCTGCCAGGCCCTGATGACAAACTCGGGGGTCTGACCCCGCCAATTTTCTATTGGCTGAACAAGCTATTCTCGATCCCTCGCGTGAGTTCCGAGGCGATTACCGACATATCGGCCTGGAAGTCCTTCCACGAGGGCTCCCTGTTCCAGCGCACTGATTGAAACTCCGCTTCGGGCATTCCCAAGAGGATTTCCGCGGCCAGAGGGGCCTCCAAGCCCGCCTCCTTCTGCGTTCACCGAAGGCAAGCGGTCTGTCCGCCGCCACAGCAAAGTCGAAATCGCTTTCCTCGTTGTCAGTTCCAGTTGCGCGTGATCCATACAGGTAAACAATGAAAATAGTTGGTTGGAAACCCTCTACAGCAACCCGAGCTATCTCGGCAATCTTTATTTGCCCAGCGCCCGTCGGTTGCCAAAGGCTGGGATCTTTGACCTTCAATCTCTATCCTTCCGTAAACGAAGCGCTGCCTCCAGGCAGCCCCAGAATCCCTTCGCAAATAGTACGGAGATCGACGAAGAAAGAGGAGCGATCGACCGGCATGCTCCAGTTGATCTTGTTGAATCTGCCAGTCGGAAAGGTACCGATTATTTCCGCCGCTGAAACTGCATCGATACCCGCGTCCTTTCGCTGGGCGTTTCGCATTACCTCAGGCCAAGGCCGCCCGTCGAGTGCAGCCGTTCCACTCTGCGGTTCTCTCTTCTACAAGGCATATCCATTCATCTTTATCCGGACAGGGACCATCCCAGAACATTCTTTGTATATATCGGATAGGAATTGTTCTCAGGCGTCTTGAAGAGGCGTCAACTAAGTCCATGGCTTGCAACCTCCAAGACCTGCGCTTTAGCCAATTTCCGTAAAGCGATCCCCTTCAGCGTGGGAAACGGACGACAAACCTATTGGCTTTTTCGTCATTCACCAGTTCCATGTCTGGACAGCGCGCAAGCGAGCGCGGAAGGCCACTACCCAAGCCGGAATAGGGCATGACATATTGGGCATGAGACAAAAGGACCGAATTTCGTGGCACCGATACGCCGAGCCGCACCGCCTCGATCGACAAACTGTTGGGAAGTATCCCGGGGCTTATGATTTCAACGCGGTCCGAAAACACAAATAGCTTGATGGATGCGTTGATCAGATAATCGCGGTGTACCAGAGCATTGACCACGACTTCCTGCAAGGCTTCGCGAGATACTTCGAGCATACCCACCTGGTTAAAGCCCAGTGCCGGGTTCCCCTGGACATGACGAAGGTTGCGCTCCAGGAAAGTCATCGCAGTGGCAAACTGCTCCGGCAGCCTTCCTTTCAATTCTACCTTGTCGAGGAATGAGTCATCAGCAAGGCTGGTGCCAGGAAACGAAGCGGCGGCAATGTGAAAAAGCGCTGCATGCCTCGAAAGGTCCTTGCCAAGCAAAAGAAGTCCGGCGAGCGTGATCGAGCCCTTTTTCATAAAGCCCAATGCTTCAAGAATTCTGCCAGCAGAAAGGGTCGCAGTATCCAGACGCGAACCGGTCTTGCGAAAATAAAAGTCTGCGAACACAGACATGTCCAGATCGTCTACGGAAGTCTCCGGAACCGGGCGCTCATCCGCGAATAGCTTGGCCCCTGCCTGAAATAGCCGCTGCAGTTCTTCAGGACTCGTTACCTTGCGCTTGTCGGCACCGTTCTTTATCCAAAAACGACCTTCATTGTCACAATAGGGCTTGTTGAGGCCATTCGGCACCTCGACTAGCATAATTATGTGCTCGTCAATCCGGATATTCTGCGTCTGTATGCTGCTTGAAGGACGAACATTCTGGCTAGCTACGTTGCTCAGCAACTGGTTGACTCGACGAATGCCTGCAGCGTCTAAACCGGCAATAGAACCGTCATCACCTACGCCGATGAAAATGCGGCCCCCGGAAGAATTCAGGAATGCGATGATCTCTGCAGCGGCTTGCTCAGGATTGGTAAGATTGACCTTGAACTGCCTACGACTGTCTTCTCCCAGCCGTATTTCGTTCAGTATCTCAGCGCCATCCATGGCATTACCATTCCTTTGTTGAAACCTCTTCTTGGCTATATATTGCCTAGTTCAAGCTTGGCAAACCAGAGTCCCTTCCTGAAAGGATGGGTGGGAAACCTAGCGCTGGCCATTTTATACCAATTGCCGGATCATCCCAGCGAACTCCCCCCTCGTCCTCAGGGTGGTAGAAATCCGTGCATTTATACGCAAAGACAGCCTCGTCCGAGAGTACGAGAAATCCGTGGGCGAATCCTGGCGGCACGTAGAACTGGTTCTGTGCTTTTCCAGAAAGGATCATCCCGTGCCATTTTCCGAATGTTGCTGAGCCCGCTCGAAGATCGACAGCTACGTCAAAGATCTCACCCTGTATGGCCCGCACAAGCTTTCCCTGAGGAAAGTGCTTTTGGAAATGCAAACCCCTCAGTACGCCCTTGCGTGACAGGGACTGGTTGTCCTGGACAAAATGCGCATCAAGCCCCGCAGCAGCGAAGTCCATGTCGCTCCAGGTTTCCAGAAAATAGCCCCGCTCGTCGCCGAAAACCCTGGGTTGTATTAGAAATAGTCCTTCAATGGGGCCGGGCTCGATGGTGAAGGGCATCAAGGACCTTTGTTTTCTGCGATGAAGCTAAGGTACTCGCCGTACTCGGTCTTCATGGTGCTGGCAGTAGCAAGAAGCCGAGCCCTGTCTATCCAGCCCTTATGGAAGGCAATTTCCTCAACGCAGGCTATATAGAGCCTGTCCCAGATTTTCATATTTTGAACAAATAGTATCAAAGACAAG
>JBAXTA010000214.1:0-8264 GCA_037130415.1 Spirochaetota bacterium | reverse complement strand
AGCCTGCCAAATTGACATCCACTCAGATGGACGACTGGGTCAAGGGCTTCGCCTCGTGGATGTTGGTTCCGGCCATGTCGATGGCCTCGATGTTCCTGGCCACGACGTCGGCGCCCTTTCGGGCATAGGTCTTCTCGGTGTACTTCTTGATGAGCTTGAGCGCCTCGACCTCGGGCAGGACGCCGGAGATCTTGAAGAAGGCGGTCTGCATGATCGTGTTGATGCGGCCGCTCATCCCCGCCTTGTCGGCGAGGTCGGTGCCGTCGATCACGTAGAAGCGGAGTTTCTTCTCAATTATGCGCTTCTGCACCTCCACGGGGATCTGGTCCCAGACCTTGTCGGCGGCGAAGGGGCTGTTGAGGAGGAATACGCCGCCGGTCTTGGCGTTGGCGAGCATGTCGAACTTCTCGAGGAAATTGAATTTGTGGCAGGCGATGAAGTCGGCTGCGGCCACGAGGTAGGGCTTGGTCATCTTGCCGGGCCCGAAGCGGAGGTGCGACACCGTGTAGGATCCGGATTTCTTGGAGTCATAGACGAAGTAGCCCTGGGCGTTGAAGTCGGTGTCGTCTCCGATGATCTTGATGGAGTTCTTGTTCGCGCCGACGGTGCCGTCGGCGCCGAGGCCGTAGAAGATGCACTCGGTGGCGCCAGGGCTCGGGATAAGGAAGGTCTCGTCGAAGGAAAGGCTCGTGTGCATCACGTCATCGTTGATGCCGACGGTGAAATGGTTTTTCGGAGCGGGTTTCTTGAGCTCGTCGAGGACTGCCTTGACCATCGCGGGGGTGAACTCGAAGGAACCGAGACCGTAGCGGCCGCCGATGACGGTGGGCCAGAGCTTGAAGGCGGCGGTCTTGCCTTCCATGGCCTCGCCGATCGCGGTCCGGATATCCTCGTACATGGGCTCACCGAGGGCTCCGGGCTCCTTGGTGCGGTCGAGCACGGCGATGGATCTCGTGGTCGCGGGGAGGGCCTTGATGAAATGCTCGATGCTGAAGGGCCTGAAGAGCCTGACCTTCAGTACTCCCACCTTTTCGCCCTTGGCGACAAAGTGGCTGACGGTTTCCTCGACGACATCGCAACCTGAGCCCATCACGATGATGACGCGATCGGCGTCGGGGGCGCCGACATAGTCGAAGAGCCGGTACTGCCGGCCGGTGAGCTTCGCGAATTTGTCAAACTGGGCCTGCACGATCTCGGGGACCTTTGCGATGTACTTGCTGGCAGCCTCGCGGCCGGCAAAGTAGACATCGGGATTCTGGGCCGTGCCGCGGATCATCGGGCTTTCGGGGTTGAGGCCGCGTGCACGGTGGGCTCGGACAGCCTCGTCGGAGATCATCTGGCGCATGAGCTCGTAGCTCGACTCTTCGACTTTCTGCACTTCGTGGGAGGTGCGGAAGCCGTCGAAGAAGTGGAGGAAGGGAACCTTGGTTTCGAGGGTCGCGGCATGGGCAATAAGGGCTGTGTCCATGACCTCCTGGACATTGTTGGAAGCGAGCATGGCCCAGCCGGTCTGGCGGGCTGCCATGACGTCCTGGTGGTCGCCGAAGATCGAGAGGCCCTGGGCCGCTATGGCGCGTGCGGCGATGTGGAAGACGGTGGGAGTGGCCTCTCCTGCGATCTTGTACATGTTCGGGATCATGAGGAGGAGACCCTGGGAAGCGGTGAAGGTTGTTGAAAGCGCACCAGTGGTAAGGGCACCGTGGACCGCGCCTGCGGCGCCGGCCTCGGACTGCATCTCCACGACCTGGGGCACGGTTCCCCAGATGTTTTTCCGCCCCGCAGCCGAGTACTCGTCGGAAAGTTCGCCCATGTTGGAGGAGGGTGTGATCGGGTAGATGGCGATGACCTCGCTCACGGCGTGGGCGACGTGGGCAGCGGCGGTATTTCCGTCGATCATCACCATTTTCTTGGTCGAGTCGGGCATAGCTATATATCCTTGCGGAAGGAAAGTTGGGGATGGCGCCCGATTGTGGGCGATGCCCAAGGGAGGGCGGGCGAAGTCTATAATTTTTCCCTGTCTTATTCAATAAGGACAAAAACGGAGAAAGTGTCATGATAATTCGGACTTTTGCCAGGGATCGATGCGTTCTGACACAGTACATCTTGCCCTCAAAGGCTGTCGGCCCTACAGTTCGCTCCATGAAGCTTGGCCTTGGACTGCCCCGAAGGGGCAGCGGAATCATAAGGACCCTCCTTGCAACTTTCGGCTTTTTTCTCATCGCCGGCCTTGCGGTGTTTGTCGTCGCAGCCTTTCCCTTCGGCCGCTACGACTTCCTTCCCGATACGGCCACCGCTTCTCCCGCAGGCTCTGGAGCTGGTTCCACGACCGCGGTCTTTCACCTCGACCCAACAAGCCCCTGGCCCAAGTTCCGGGCAAACGCCCTCCAGACAGGCAGAAGCGCGGTCAAGCCCACAGAGGCCCACCTTTCCGACGGCAGTCCGGGAACCCGTCCCTGGACCTTCCCCACGGGCAAGGGGATCTTCAGCTCGCCGGTCATCGACGGCGAAGGCACGGTCTACATCGGGTCGGCCGACGGGAACTTCTATGCGCTTGCGCGGGACGGAGGGCTGAAATGGAAGATCGCCACAGCTGGCATCATTGATTCCTCGGCCCTCCTCGACGATTCCGGGAACGTTTTCTTCGGCGCAGGCGACGGATTGTTCTATTGCGCCGACCGCGTGACCGGAAAGGTGAAGTGGACCTTTGCAGCCCAGGGCCCGGCGGAGATGAAGAAGGAGTTCGGCGTCGAGCTCCACAATGTGTCCTGGTTCGAGGGAAACGCGGGCATGCTTCCCGACGGTTCCATCCTGGCGCCCAACGACAACCACCTTGTCTATGTCCTCGACCGGGACAGCGGGAAAAGAAAGACCCAATACCTTGGGAACGAGATGGTGTGGTCCCTGCCGGCCATCAATGCGGCCACGGGGCGGCTCTTCTTCGGCAGCGATTTCATCGCTATCAACAATGTATTCGCCTTCGACATCAGGGGCGGCAAGCCGCTATGGACGGCTGGCGGCCTCGGGACCATCGCGGCGACGCCCCTCCTGACCAGCGCCAGTGCCCGCGGTGCCCTCGTACTCGGCGGCTTTGACGGCTACCTGCGTGCCTTCGCCCAGGATTCCGGGAAACAGCTGTGGAGCTTCGGCACCCGTGATCACATCTATGCCTCTGCCGCCCAGCTTTCCGACGGCACGCTGATACAGCCATCTGCCGACGGGACGGTCTATGCGGTCGACCCGCGTACGGGCAGGCAGAAGTGGGCCTTCGATACGCTCGAGCCGATACGCTCCTCGCCCGCGGTGGATGGAAACGATCGCATCTATGTGGGCACAGGCGACGGTCGCCTTGTCTGTCTCGAGAGCGACGGCAGGCTCCGCTGGAGCTACCGCTGCATCGATGGCTCCCGCGACGACCTCAACGCCTCGCCTGCCCTCGGGCCGGAGGGCATTGTCGTTGCCGGCGAGTCGGGAGGCATTTTCTTTGTCCCCTGGGACTGGCCCCTTCTTGAGACGGGGAAGGCCGCCGCCAACGCTGGCGGCGCCAACGCTGGCGCCGCCACCGGCGCGGCCACCGGCGCGGCATCCGGCGCGGCATCCGGCAACGATGGCGCGGCCACTGTCGCGGTTGGCGGCGAGGGCATCCCCGACGAGGGGACCTACCTCCTGTGGACCGGCGCCTTCGGCGCACTGTCGCCGCGCCCGCCCACCTCGATCGCCGCAAACCAGGCCCTCGCCTTCACGCTCCTTGCCCGGAGTGGCGGCGACACCCTCCTGTCGGCCATCGACCGTGACAGCGTGAGGGTGACCATCGGCGGGAACCCGGCCTTCGCGCTGGAGGTCGGAGCGAACCGCCGCTTCCTCACAATTGTGCCAACCCGGGAGTGGACGGTTCCGGCGGGGGGCAGGATCGAGCTCCGCGTCGAAGGCGCGTGGAAGCGGGATCTTTCCCGCTTTGGCCTCAAGTTTTCCGGGGGGCGGCAGGGCGGGACATTCAGGGGGGATTTCGCCTTCGATGTTGAGCCGCGCGGAGCCGGTCCTGCAGGCTGGACCCTGCCTGCAAGGCCCGCAGGCATGCCTGTGATGCCCGGGGAAGCGACGACAGTCTTCAGGCTCGAGCGCCTGGCCGCTCCCAATCCCTCGATGCTGCCTTCCTGGAACCAGATCGGCTTCGACAGCCTCCACTATCTGGCCTATGTGCTGGGCCCCTTGCCGACGGCCGAGGGCCAGGCGAAGGATTCGAGCGCCCTGGCCTGGGTCATTGCGGGGAAAAAGGTTCCCGATGCCAGCGGCCAGGGCAGCCGCGTCGTTCCCGACCCCTCCCAGGCCCTGCGCTTTCCCCTGATCGTCGAAAATGACGGAGGGGTCCTCACCCTCCACGATCACAAGGGCTTCAGCATCAATTTTGTGGGCTCCTGGGACATGCCCTTTGGCAGTTACCGCCTCTCGGCCGGTTCGGTGCCCAGCCCCGAGGGGCCCTTCGTCCAGGCTCAGCTTGCTGCCGTCGCACTTTGCGACCGCATCTCCTTCTACGGGCCCTTTCTCAAGCTCTTGGGCATGTCGGAGTTCGACTCGGGGAAAATGGCCGTGTTCGGGGGCCTTGAGCTTGGCGCGCGGAAGGAATCGCCCTCCTTTACCAGCGCCGAGGTCGGAGCCATGAAAGCCGCAGTTGCTTCCAAAGAGGCATCCGTGACGCTGTCGGGTTCGGGCCTACTGAAGGCCGGCCACGTGTACAGCCTCCTCCTCGTGGAGGCTGAAACGGGCTTGCCCCTTCCCCTGTCCTACACTCAAAAGACAGCGGTGGAGGCCGACGCGGAGGGTATCCTTTCCCGCGTGGCGGTTTCTTACGGAAAGGGTGAGGTGAGAGGGCCTGTCAGGTTGCTGCTCCTCGTGGACGGCTTTGTGGCCGCCCAGGCCTCTGCCACAGCGAGTATCGAGGACCCCGTCAAATGAGGAAATTCCATCCAATATGCCGATAATGAACCGGGTAGGTATGACATGAATGCACGATTGTTGGGCTGTATCATCGCGGGAGCCCTGGTCGCTCCGCTTTTCGCAGACGTTGAGTTCCGCGGACCCGACTTCTCGAAGTCGGGGGTCCTCCTCTTTGCCGCGCGCACGGGCTTGCCGGGAGGCGGCTCGTATGACGCCCTCTTCGCTTCGGATCCAGGGAGCGGGGACATCCGCAGCCTCACCTTCTATCCCGAGACCCTGAGCCTCGTGGACTCGGGACAACGCCTCGAGATCCGAAACCGCTTTGGCCTGTTCCGCACCGACGCAGAGCTCCGCAACCCGGCAGTGGTACCTGGCTTCCCCGCCTTCGAGCGTGGTTCTCCGATCGTTCTCGGGGAGCTTCCTCCTTCCGAGACAAGCCCCGACGGTATCTGGGTCCTGGAGACCGAGGCAGTCTCCGCAGCCTATGCCCGCCTTGTGCTCTTCGACTCCCGCTCGGGCGCGCGGACTACCGCCATCGAGTCCGTCGAGTACTCGGTCGATCGCCTGCCGGCCCGCTGGTCTCCCGACTCGCGCTATTTTGTCTATTCCAAGAGTGGCTCCCTCTACTATTACTCGCTCGAGCAGCTCATTTCGGGCCGGATCCTCGACGAGTCCCTGCGCCGCATTGGCCTGGGCAGGATCGAGTCGCTTCGCTGGGCGGCTGACGGTAGCCTGTGGTACCTCCGTGGCACCGCCCTCTACCGCATCCTCCAGGCTGAGTTTTTTACGCAGGCCCTCTACCAGGGCATAGCCGGCATGGGCACCCTCGCTGGCAAGATCCCCTTTCCCTTCGATCCCAACTTTGATGACTACTGGGTCGCCAGGGACGGCAAGCGCATCATTTTCTCAAAGGGAGGGAGGAGCCTCTTCCTCGTCTACCTCGACCCCGATGATTTTGGGACCAAGGCCCAGGTCAACGCCATACCCCACCTCTTTCTCCAGGGGGGAACCCGCGTGCGCTCGGTATTATGGCCGACTGGTGGGGACGTCACCGTGTTCACCTACACGATCAGGGGCAGGACGAGCATAGCGGGAGCATACCGTTTCCCGGCCCCGGCCGATCCGACTGCCTTGAATCTGGCACCTCCGGTCACCGAACTGGATGCAGGCAACGCATCAGAAATAAGGCTGAGTCCCGACGAGAGCAAGGTTGTCGTGGTCGGGGCGACGGCGGTTACGGTGAGGGTCTACAGCACATGGAAGCAGCTGGCCATTCTCGATGCTCCGGATTCGCTGCACGCGCTCTGGCGAGACGACAATCGCCTCGTGGTCGCCGGCCGCGACCTCATCGAGGTCTGGGACATCGCCACAGGCAAGCGCATCCCAATAGCCCTCTCCCGGGCCGATGACTTCGGCTGGAGCGATGAGGGTGCCATGGTTGCCTCCATCGGTACTACAAGTTTTCGCAGGCAGGCACCGGCCCTCGGCAAGGCGGCCGCCGCTTCGAAAATACTTCCTGGTGCTGTCGCTCCCTCTCCTACTGCCTGGGAGAAGGCTTCCACGCCGGGCCACCTCGAAGCCACACCTGCTTCCACCGAGTGGAGGGTCTACCTCGACGCCCTTTCTTCGGGACCCTACCGCAACAATGTGATGATCCGCGCGATCCGCAACCTTGGAACGCGGCCCCTCTTCCAGGTCCCCAAGGCTACCTGGGCCCCCTTCCCTGACCGCGACCAGCCCCTGGAAAGCGCTGTCTTCGACCACGGCTCCCGTATCAGGCGCCGCGAAGTGGCCCTCACCTTCGATCTCATGGATGGCACCGAGGGTCTCGTCTCGACCCTCGCCGTCCTCGCCGACGGCGGCATCAAGTCGACGTTCTTTGTGAACGGTGAGTTCATGCGGAGGGAACCCGGTGCCTCCCGCCTTCTGGCTGACACAAGCCATGAGGTCGGTTCGATGTTCTTCGCCATCGTGGACCCTACGGATGCGCGCCTTGCGGCCGACCGCGATTACCTCCGCCGAGGCCTGGCACGGGCCGAGGATGACTGGTTCCAGGCGTCCAGTCGTGAACTCTCCCTCCTCTGGCACACGCCCTGGTACGCCAATGGCGGCGAAATTGTCGCGGCAGGTGCCTCCATGAACTATACCTTTGTCGGGCGCGACATAGATCCTTTGGACTGGATCGGACGGGTCGAGGCCGTTCGGATACCGGGTTCCTACCGCTCCTCGCATCGCATCATCGAGGACATCATGACGAAGGTGCAGCCAGGCTCGATCATCCCGATCAGGCTCGGAGCCCCTGAGGGTGGCCGCGACGACTATCTGTTCAACGACCTTGCCCTCCTCATTGACAACCTTCGCGGTGCCGGCTACTCGATCGTTCCCGTTTCTACCTTGATCGATCATGCGGAATGAGGGCCGTGGAACAAGGAGAAACAGCTCTGGCGAGCCGCTTCGAGCTGGGCCCCGGAGATACAGATTTTTCGGTCAGCTTCGCCCAGGAGTCCATCGAGGCGCAGGCAGCTACTGGCGAAGGGGAGGGGAGCGGGGTTCCGGAAGCCTGGGGCGCCAAGCTCATCGGGCAGCCGCGTGCCCTCGAGGCCCTCCGAATGGGCATCCGCATCCGGGCCAAGGGCTACAATGTCTGGGTATCGGGTGCCCCCGGTACCGGCCGCCGTACCGGTGTCCTGGGTGTCCTCGCCGAGGAGCCCGACGGCCTTGCCCGTCTTCACGACATCGGCTTTGTCTTTGATTTTGATGCGCCCCTCGCTCCTCGAATGCTTTTTTTCCCCGCTGGCAGGGGACGCGATTTCAAGAAGGCCCTCCACCGCCTGGTGGAGTCCCTCAAGGAGACCGTCCACCTCCAGACTGAGAGCGAGTCGCAGAAAAAAGCGGAGGCTGAACTCGAGGGGGCCTGCGAAAAGGCTGAAAACGCGAGGCTTTCAGCCTTCGAGGCCGAGCTTGCGGCCGACGGATTCCGTGCGGTCCAGGTGGCAGGGGAGGGTGGCGGCAGCGCCATGGATATCGCTCCCCTTCTTCGCCGTGTTGCAGTTCCTGCTCCCGGGCCGGGCCTCGAGGCCGATCCCGAGTTCAGCGGCATCGAGGGGGATGGCGAGGGCGACGCTGTCTTCGAGGAGACCAGCTTCGAGAAGCTCCAGGACCTCGTCGCCGCCGGCGCGATGAGCGAGGATGACTACAACGCCCTCCGTACGTCCTGGTACGGGCACATGGATCGAATGAAACTTATCTTTGCCGAACTCAAACGCTCCCGCCTCGAGCTGGCTGAAAAGATCAAGAACCTCCGTGAAACGGCCATCGCCCCCCTCGTCACC
>JBAXTA010000213.1:0-8310 GCA_037130415.1 Spirochaetota bacterium | reverse complement strand
AGGGATGCGTCCTTGACCAGGCCGAGCGAGCCCAGGACCTTCTCGAGCTGGTTGTGGGTTGTGAAGATGGCCTTCGAGCCGGAGTGCTCGAGGCGGAAGGGAATTTCCTCTTTTATCAGCTTGATCGAAAGCGGAACCGAGATGCAGCCAGCCGAAAGAAGCCCGAATTCGGCGACAATCCACTCAGGGCAACCCTCGGCCAGGATGGCGACCCTGTCACCTTTTGCAAATCCCCCCGCGACCAACCAGGCTCCAATCGCCTTGGCCTGGTTTGCCGCCTCTTTATAAGAGAGGGCTTTATACCCGCCTTCAGCCTTTTTCAGGGCATAGGGTGCTCCTCCAAAGTTACTCGCTGCTTCGTCGAGCATTCTGAGCACAGTTCGCTGCATGGTTCCTCCTGGGGGAATCCCGCGTCCAGCCGCTTCGGAGTTATATCCCCAAAGCTGCCGAGCGCAGTTGCTCAGGCTACCATGGGGGCTAGGGAGGGTAAAGCGTGAAGCCTTCCGTCAAACTGCTTCATCCTCCCTCCAGGCGCCGTACCACCTTGACTGCGGCGCTTGCGTGGACAATGCTCTAGGCACGATGAGCGACTACCTCGATCCGAACAATGAAGAGCTGCTCAAGGACTTCTTTTCTGAGGCTCTGGCCCAGGTGGAGAGCCTTGAACAGAACATACTCGTCCTTGAAAACGACACAGCCAACAAGGATGCTGTCGATGAGATCTTCAGGGCTGCCCACACCCTGAAGGGCGGTGCAGGCACGGTCGAGATGTCCGAACTTGCGCAGTTTACCCACCTGGTGGAGGACGTCCTCGACAGTATCCGTTCGGGCAAGGCAGCCGTAGGCGAGGCAACCATCGATGTGCTCCTGGCCTCCATCGATGTCATCAAGGCGATGCTCGACGCCCGCCAGCAGGGCCAGGTCTACGACGACAATATCGATGAGGTGAAGGCCAACCTCGCCCATCTCCTGCCTGAAGGTTCATCGACGCACGGAAAGGCCAAGGCCGCCGCCCCTGCCGCAAAGACCCCTGTGGCAGCGAAGGCCGCTGCCCCCGCGCCTGTGGCTACAAAAGAGCAGGCAGGCGCCCTGGCATCCGGCCTCTCCGAATACGAGATTCTTGAGCTCAAGGAAGCCGCCGGCTCGGATCGCAGGATCTGGAAGCTTTCCCTTACCTTCAACCCCGACAACCTCATGAATACTGTCTCCGCCATCCACGCCTTTGCAGCCATCCGCGACCTCGGCTCGGTGCTCAAGACCGTGCCCGATTTCGAAAAACTCTATGAAGACGCTTTTTACCCCATGGTCGAGTACTTCATCGCCTCAGACAGGGATGAGGCCTCGATTCGGAGGAAGGCCCTCATCCCCGAGGTCGTCGACTCGGTAGAGGTGATCGAGATCAATCTTGGCCCTTCAGACGCCATAGCCAGCCCTTCGCCAGAAAAGGTCGCCCCGAAGCCCGCAGCCCCCGCGCCAGCCCAGACCCCCGCGCCAGCCCAGACCCCCGCGCCAGCCCAGACCCCCGCGCCAGCGCAGACCCCTGCGCCAAAGGCAGTCCCCGTCGCGTCCGCCCCGGCAGCTGCTGCCGCAGTCGCCGCGGGGCAGGCCGCGTCCGTCCCGGCCGCGGCTCCGGAGTCGCCCGAGCCGGAGGAAGCGGCCGCGTCCGGCGCCGCTGACAAGCACGAGGACGAGGACGGAGTCCACAAGGAAGCACACCCCGACGCGCACCCGGACGCAAAGAAGTCCTCGGCCAACCAGGGCTCCATACTCCGCGTCGACAGCCGGCGCATCGACAACCTCCTCAACCTCGTCTCCGAGACGGTCATCAACAAGGCCACCTTCAACCAGATCTCCTCTCGTTTCGGCGAGCTCATGACCCAGATCCAGACCTCGCAGGGGCACTTCCGCGAGGGACTGAAAGAACTCTTCGACGACCTGCCCTCGATGCTCGAATCGATCAACTCAGGCAAGTCGGCCAAGGAGATCAAGAAGGAGATCGTCGAGAAGTATGGTGTGCTGTTCAGCACCTTCGACGGCTTCGAGGGCAACCTCAAGAACGATGTCACGAAGTTCCGCTCGACCGCGCAGAACCTCGGCCGGATCACCGGCGAGCTTCAGGAAGCAGTCATGAAGATCCGCATGGTACCCATCAGCCAGATCTTCAGCCGCTTCCCCCGCCTCGTGCGCGACCTGTCCAAGAGCCTCCAGAAAAAGGTCAACCTCGTGATCGAGGGAGAGGACACCGAGCTCGACAAGTCCGTCATCGAGGACCTTCTCGACCCACTGATGCACTCCGTGCGAAACGGCCTCGACCACGGCGTCGAGATGCCCGACGTCCGCAGGGCAGCCGGCAAGCCCGAGGATGGGACCATCCTCCTCAAGGCCTCCAACGAAGGCAACATGATCATCATCGAGATCGCCGACGACGGTAAGGGCATCGACCTCGAGGCAGTCCGCGAGAAGGCCGTCGAGCGCGGGCTTGTGCACCCCAGCAAGGTCCTCACCGAGGTCGAGGCCTTCAACCTCATCTTCGACGCCGGCTTCTCCACCGCCAAGGCCATCACGAACATCTCCGGCCGCGGAGTCGGCCTCGATGTCGTCAAGCGCCAGATCGAAAAGCTCAACGGCTCGGTTTCGGTCTCCAGCCAGAAGGGCAAGGGCACCAAGTTCACCATCAAGTTGCCCCTTACCCTGGCCATCATCCAGGGCCTCCTGGTGCGCGTCGGCAAGGAGACCTATTCCATACCAATTACGAGTGTCATCGAGAGCCACCGCATCAGGATCGCCGGCATCAGGATGATCGACAACTACGAGGTCTTCAACATCCGCAACGATGTGACCGCCCTCCTCAGGCTGAACAGGCTGTTCCGCATCCAGACCGATGACCAGAAGGAGACAGCCTTCATCGTCGTGGTCGGTACCGCCGACAAGCGCGTCGGGCTGATGGTGGATTCGCTGATCGGCGAGGAGGATGTCGTCATCAAGCCCCTCCGCGACCAGTTCGTCATCTCCCCGGGAATCGCGGGTGCCTCGATCCTCGGCGATGGATCGGTGTGCCTCATCATCGATGTAAGCCAGCTCCTCGAGCTTGGCCAGAAACGCGAACTCGAGGAGCGCAGGCGCCTCGAGGGAGCCATCCGATAGCCGAATTCTGGCGCGACACTAGGCAGGGAGAAAAGAATGGCGCAGACCGAGACAGCGACCCAGTCAGCCGAGGCCAGGAAGACCTCAGGCGACAAGATAGACTTCAAGATGATCACCTTCTCCCTGGCGGGGAAGGAGTACGGGATCGACATCATGAGCGTGAAGGAGATCGCCAAGGCCGGTCGCTTCACCTACGTACCGAACGCTGCCCCCTTCGTCCGGGGCGTCTACAACCTCCGCGGTGACATCATCTCCGTCATAGACCTCCGCACCTTCTTCCACCTTCCCGCCGAGCGAAAGGCAGAGGACGCCCTCGAGAGCCTCCTCATCCTCCGCATCGACGAGCATGTCTTCGGAGTCATCGTCGATGGCATCGACAAGGTCGTCGCCATCTCCTCGGCAGGCATCCAGCCTCCCCACCCCATCTTTGGCGATATCAACGTCAAGTTCATCAAGGGCATCGTGGAAAACGGCGGCAAGCTTTACATCATCCTCGATGCAGCGATGATCTTCGCGCCCTCGAAGGCTGCCGAGGAGGCTGCGCACCCCGAAACGCCCAAGGTCGTTGCCCTCGTCAAGGAGCCTCCCAAGGAAGAGCGCGCCGCCCCAGAAACCGTGGCCGGCGAGGATGTGGGTGCCTCCTTCGTGCGCGAGAGCCTTGCCGCACTCAAGGGCTTCCACATCACGGGCCTCAACGAGGACTGGTTCCATCGCCGCTATTCCGAGTGGAAGGTCATCCGCAAGAACGATGTCCAGATCCGGGAGCCCAGCGAGGCAGAAACCTTTCTTGAGGATTTCTGGTCGCCCGGCTCGGGCATGCTCCTGTCTGCAGATTTCGTGGACAAATTCGAGCGAATCCTGCCGGGCAACGAAAGCAAGAACCTCAATGTCTGGAATCCCGGCTGCGGCAAGGGCTACGAAACCTGGTCCCTGGCGGTCATCCTCAGGCGCCGCTACCCCGACTCGCGGGTCAAGGTCTGGGCCAATGATTCAGACCTCCTGGCCATCTCCATGGCCCCGAACATGGTGTTCCCCGACACTGTCCCCGACTACTACGCCGAGTACATGACAGCGGGGCGGAACGGACAATCCTTCATCCAGCATGTTCGCGACTCGGTTTTCTTCGAATTCCATGACATACTGAACACGAATTCCCTGCCTCCCCTCGATATCGTCGTGTGCCGTGACCTCGTGTCGCTTCTATCGCCAGTTGACCAAAAGCGTCTTTTGGATGATTTTAGCGACAAACTGAAACCTGCCGGCATTCTGGTCCTTGGTTCCAACGAGGTTCCAGGCTCGGGATGGCGGTCCTTGGGTTCAGGGGCTGTTTCGGCCTTTTGCAAAGAATGACCTGCCGGAAGCGGCCAACCCTGAGGAGCCTGTCATGAGAGTCGAATACATCAATCCTTTCGTGGAATCCGCCTTCAATATCCTCAAGGAAGTCCTTGCCAGCGATGTACATCGGGGCGAACTGTACCTCAAGTCGACCGCAACTCCGGTCATGGGTGTAGCTGCCATCGTCGGCCTGGCCGGTGATGTCGAGGGACGTGTGCTCTTCGACATGGACAAGCCGACTGCCCTCAAGATCGCGAGCGCGATGAACGGCGAGGAATTGAAATCCCTCGACGAGCTGGTGCGTGCGACCATCACCGAACTGGCCAACATGATCACCGCCCAGGCAGTCACCAAGCTCCACGACCTCGGTTTTAAATTCGACCTCACTCCCCCCGCCATCTTCACCGGGGAGAACATGGAGATCCACGACTCCGACGTCGAAGCGCTCATCGTCCCCATGGAGACTGCCTGCGGGAAGATTGAGATCAATGTCGCCATCCGCGAGCGCGCCTGACGCAGGATCTCGGCAGGGTCGGCCCCAGGTTTGTAAGGAAACGCTGCCGGCATAGGGTCGCGGAGGGGCGATCAGGGGAGGCGGAGACGGAAGGTGGCTCCTTGGCCGCTGCTGCTGGCTTCGAGGCTGCCGGAAAGTTCCTGGGCAAAACGGGCGGCGAGGGCGAGGCCGAGGCCAGAACTGCGCTCGCCATCGGTGCCGATAGTGCGGAGATTGGCATCCATCGAAAATACGGAGGCGAGCTGGGCTTCGCTCAGGCCTCTTCCGCTGTCCACAACAGAAATGACGCAGCTATCCCCGTCCTTTTCGACCGCGACAGCTACGCTCCCATCCTGGGCCGTGAACTTGATGGCATTCTGGACAAGGTTCCGCACGATGACGGCGAGCATGTTGCGGTCAGTTCTGACTACCGGGGATCCTCCCTCAAGCAGGCTGAGTCTGACACCCTTTTCCCCTGCGATTTCAGTGAAAAGGTCAACCTGCTCCTTCACCACCGCCCTTAGGTCAAGGCTTTCCAGCGATGGTTCGAGGTTCCCTGCCTGCCCCCGTGCCCAGCTGAGTACATCTTCAACCAGGTTCAGGGATGAAGCAGCTGTCCTTGCGATGGACCGGAAATGAAGTCCCAGCTGGGCATCGCTCATTCCTGCCCTATCCTCCGCAAGACTTTCCGCCAGTCCTTTTATGCCCCATAGGGGATTGCGCAGGTCGTGGCTCAGGATGGCGATGAAAATATCCTTGGCCTCGTTCGCCCGTTGCAGTTCCTCGTTGTTCTCCGCGATGCGATGGTAGAGAAGTTCCTGCGGCCGCTCGAGTCCCGTCGTGACCATCGAACGGTAGACCAGGTAGAAGGACAGGATCTTCAGGTAGTGTCCCAGCATGTTCACCCAGTCATAATTGGAAAGGTAGAGCATGAAGGAAAGCTCGGACAGGATCGTGAATGCGATCGAGGCCAATAGGCTCAGATAGATCGCGCGGGGAAAGATCGACCTGCGGAAAACCAATGCCAGGGCAGCCGCAGAGAGGATGGCCACAATCACGATCTCCATTGCGACCTTGAAGGGAGTCTGGCCGATTCCAGTGATGTAGCAGGCAGGGAAGGCGCGGAACACGAAGACGAGGGCCAGACCTGCGATCATGTAGACCGTGAGGATTCCCATCAGGATGGCCAGCTTGCGACCCTCGAAGCGGCCGGCGAAGGTGAAAAGGAGGAGGCCCAGGGCCTCCATGAAGCGGGCTATCACCCAGACCTGGTTGGCCGGGAACTGGTACCCGGTGAAGACTCCCATTCCGACGTATGACAGGGTATGGAAGACATCGAGGATGGCTACGAAGAGATAGACGAAACCCAGGACCGCTATCGGTGGGTTCTCGTTGTTCCTGCGGGTATGCCAGGCGATGATGAAGTAAGTCACGGCGATGAAGGTGCTGTAGAGTTCGGCCAGGCTGTGGAACAGGAGGTAGCCGAAGACTCGGGCGGCGATGAGCGAGGCAAGTACCGTGACCAGCACGGCGGCTTCCACGAAGAGACCCTGCCTGCGGGAAGGATTCAGGATCGGGAGAGCTGTTTTGTCGGCCTTTCCAGCCTTTGCGTCCATGGCAATCCTCCGGCGTCAGAGCGATGCTACCACGGGGTGGCTCAGACATAAAGCCGAAAAAAGGCTATCTTGACGAGACCCGACCTGCCAAGCTATATATTGGACATTGCTTCGCAGATCAGGCTGGCAGCATAGTTTCGGGCGATTAGCTCAGTTGGTTAGAGCACCAGTATGACACGCTGGGGGTCACAAGTTCGACTCTTGTATCGCCCAAAAAAAAGAAACCTGTCCGCAAGGGCGGGTTTTTTTGTTTTTCACTACGCCATCATTGACCTCCAAACAAGCGCTCTAATCCTTTCAGCCACGTTCCTGTTTGCCTCAAAAGGTCGCCTACCGTTCTCGCCAACAGCCTGCAGAGGATTGACTCTCCGGGGCAATCGGGTAAAATATGTACCATTCCACGCAACTTCGGAGGAAGTGCTATGACAGCCGTTCTAAGATTGGCCTTTGCCGCCTTCATTGGCGCCGTTGGCCTGCCGCTATTCGCAAGCGAAGCGGATTTGGTAGTTCCGCAGATCACAGGAGATTCCTTTTCCCTGCTGGTGGCCGGACTGGTCATCTGCGCACTGGGCCTGGTATTCGGCCTGGTCCAGTTCATCCAGGTCAAGGGTTACAAGGTCCATGAGTCGATGCACGCAGTCGGAGAGAAGATCTTCGGCACCTGCAAGGCCTACCTGATCCAGCAGGGCAAGTTCCTCATCGTCCTTGAGGTCTTCATCGCCCTCTGTCTCGTGTTCTACTTCGGCTTCCTGAAGTCGGAGCCCGCTGGCAACGTAGTGATCATCCTCCTGTTCTCCATCGTCGGAATCCTGGGCTCCTACGGAGTCGCCTGGTACGGCATCCGGATGAATACCTTCGCCAACGCGCGCACGGCCTTCGCCTCCCTCGAAGGCAAGCGCCTCCCGGTCCTCAACATCCCGCTGCAGTCGGGCATGTCGATCGGCGTGATGCTCGTATCCATCGAACTCATCGTAATGCTGTTCATCATCATGTACGTTCCAGGCAACATCGCGGGTTACTGCTTCATGGGCTTCGCCATCGGCGAGTCCCTGGGAGCGAGCGCACTTCGCGTCGCCGGAGGAATCTTCACGAAGATAGCCGATATCGGCTCGGACCTCATGAAGATCGTGTTCAAGGTCGAAGAGGACGATCCCCGCAACCCGGGCGTCATCGCCGACTGTACCGGTGACAACGCGGGTGACTCGGTCGGCCCCACCGCCGACGGATTCGAGACCTACGGCGTCACCGGAGTGGCGCTCATCACCTTCATCCTCCTTGGCGTCATGAAGGACAGCCAGGTTGTCCTCCTGACCTGGATCTTCGTGATGCGCGTCCTCATGATTGTCACCTCCATCGTGGCCTACTGGATCAACGGCGCCATCACCAACGTCGTCTACGGCAAGCAGAAGCACATGGACTTCGAACGGCCGCTGACCAACCTGATCTGGATCTCCTCGATCCTCTCAATTGCCATGACCTTTGCCGTGTCGTACTGGCAGCTGTCCGGCCTTCCGAACAACCTCTGGCTCGTCCTCTCCGTCATCATCAGCTGCGGCACGCTCGGTGCGGCCCTGATCCCCGAGTTCACCAAGATCTTCACGAGCACGAAGAGCGCCCATACCAAGGAAGTCGTCACCGCTTCCCGCGAGGGCGGTGCCTCCCTGACCATCCTCTCCGGCCTGGTATCGGGCAACTTCTCCGCCTTCTGGATCGGCCTCGTGA
>JBAXTA010000212.1:0-8374 GCA_037130415.1 Spirochaetota bacterium | reverse complement strand
CGCGCGCCGCGTCGCTGCGCGACGCAGGAACTTTGGACTACGTCCAAAGTTCCTCATCCGCTTCAACCAGCATATGCCTGAAATCCGTGTAGATCATCATGAGTTCGTAGAGGCGGTCGAAGGGGAGGGTTTCGCGGTCGAAAATGACGAAGGGGAGTTGTTCGGCGAGGCGGTCGGCGTTGAAGCCGCCTTTGCTGCCGATGATAAGGCAGGTCTCGAGATCCTGGGCTTCTTCCATGGCACGGTATGCGAGGCTGGGGTTATTCGTTGCGAAGAATATGCGGGTCTGGTAGAGGGGCTGGGGGTCAAGGGAGAAGAATCGTGACAACTCATAATAGTGGTCGCGCCAGGCGAAGGCGTCGGCGACGCGGCGCACGAGTTTTTCGCCTGGCACCCTCGAATCGGAACGCAGCACGAGCTGGAAGAGGGTAAAGGGATTCTCTCGTCGGAGGTCTCGGGCCATGCGAGCGACGCGGGCTACCCCTTCGGGATCGTCGGCGTCGATGAGGAAGGTGAGGGAATTGGCAAGCCTGCCTGGGTTGAGCCTGACCCAGTCAAGGTTGTCCTCGCGACGAGTGTCCACGAAGGCGCGGTAGCCGTTCACCGTTTCGCGGAAATGCGGTGCTGGCGGAGCAGCCCACTCCATGTCGAAGCCATCCTCGAAGGCTGCTATCGCGTCGGAGATGTCGTCCCGCGAGATCCAGTCGGTGCTGGTGATGTAGTAGGGCGGCTTGTCCATGCGCGACATTCCGAACTCGTCGGCGCGCTCGCGGAGCTTCGTGCCGGGAAGGAGGGCGAGGGGATAGAGTTCGGCTTCCTGGCCCAGTCCGTGCATGCCCAGGAAATCGAAGGTTGCTATCACTTCCTCGTAGCCATCGAAGGGCAGGCCCAGGATGAGGCCGGTATTCACAGTTATGCGGTTCTTTTCGAGGATCTCGGCACCGGACTCGAAGGCCTTGCGGTTCCAGGCCCTGCCCACTGCCTCGAGGGCCTTGGGGTTGGTCGACTGGAGCCCTACCTCGGCCGACACCAGGCCCGCTGCGGAGTAGAGCCTCCCGATCTCCTCGTTGATCGACTCGAGCCTGAGCTCTGCATGTATCGAAAGCCCGCCTGAATTGGCCTTGGCGAGGTTGATGAGGCGTTCGGGAAGGTCTTCCGTGGCCTGGAAGGAGGGATCCATGAGGTAGAGTTCGCGGACGCCAGCCTTGCCGGCCTTTTCGACTACCTCGTAGATGTCCTGTCTGCGCATCGTGCGTACAGTCTTCGAGTTCTTGCCGTAGTAACAATACCCACAATTGGCTGGACAGCCGCGCATCGTCTCGATGTGCACCGTCGCTTCGGGTTCGAGGGCGAGGGTGCCCACAAGCCAGGGGTTCGGGAGCTCAGCGAGCTCAAGATCCGCTTCCGCCTTGTAGACCTTTTCAAGCGGCTTGCCGCGTTTGAGGTCGGCGAGGATCCTGGCGAAGGGGAGTTCACCCTCGCCGACGACAAGGGCATGGAAGGGGGAGCGCTCGAAGATGGGCATGCCGGGAACGATCTCAGGACCGCCGGCTATGAGGCGCGCGTGGGGGAGGGCCCGCGCGATTTCGTTGGCTACATGGAATGAACGCTCGAGATTCCACATATAGACAGAAAAGGCAAGGAGTTCGGGAGCCTCTGCCACAATGGCTTCGACAAGGCCACGATCCGAGGCGTAGTCCACGATCTCACGGGGGAGTATCTTCCATTCCTCGCGGGCAAGGAGACCGAGTTTTTCCGCCCAGGCGGCTAGATAACCGGCCGCCAAGGGGACATTGGCCCGGATTCCGTCCCAGCTTGGCTCCTGTACAGGCAATTGAACAAATAGGACTTTCATGCGGATGGGCGCGCTTTCGTGTGGGGAGATCCTTGTCCCAGAACCCGATCGAACTCCGCAGCCTGAGGGAAATCCGGGAAGATGTTTCCCCAGTTTCCCCTTCGCGTCGGCGATCCGATGGCGGAGGCCAGGATGGCAAGATAGGAATCTCGACTCATCTCCTCAGCACCGAGTCCGGCAAGGTGCTCAGTATACACCTGCGAATCGACGAGGGTGAAGCCTGAAGCGGCAAGGAACCAGACAAAGGGGATGAAGGCTGCCTTTGAAGCATCATCCACCAGGCTGAACATCGATTCCCCGAAAAACATGTTGCCAAGGGAGACCCCGTAAAAGCCGCCAGCAAGCTGGCCATCGAGATGGACCTCCACTGAGTGGGCGAATCCCAGGAGGTGAAGCTCAAGGTAGGCATCGATCATGTCGTCGGTAATCCATGTACCGCGCTGTCGTTTTCGTGGGACCTTCGAGCAGTGGGCGATGACCGAGGTGAAATCCCTGTCGAGCGACCATTCCCAGGGGCGCTTCCGGAGCACCTTCCGCATCGTCGAGGATACATGGAGCTTGTCGGGAAAGAGACAGAAACGGGGATCCGGGGACCACCAGAGTATGGGTTCGCCTTCGCTGAACCAGGGGAAAATGCCCTGCTGATAGGCCGAGACCAGCATCCCTGGTGAAAGGTTCCCCCCCGAGCATACAACACCATGTATATCTGCAGCGCGGGGATCGGGGAAGGAAAACCACTCGTCGGGACCGAGGCGGGGGAAGCCCGGGTCCGCCCTCCGCCCGCCGCGACTTCTCATCGCGGCGCTCAGCTGACGTCGATGACGACCTCGCCGTCCTTGACGTCGGCGATGGCCTTTCCGCCAGCAGCGAGGCGACCGAAGAGGACCTCGTCGACGAACCAGGTCTTGATCTTGTCCTCGACGAGACGGCCGACATTGCGGGCACCAAACTCCTTGGAGTAGCCCTTTTCTGCCAGATAGGTGACAAGCTCAGGCGTTGTCTCGAGGCTGACCTTCTTGTCGGCCAACATCACCTTGAACTCGTCAATCGCCTTGACAACGATCTTTTCTATCACTGCCGCCGGCAGGTTCTCGAAGCGAACTACGGCGTCGAGGCGGTTGCGGAACTCCGGCGTAAAGGCGCGCTCGACGGCCTCGTTGAGGGCGGTGTCAGTGAGGGTCCGCTCGCCAAAACCGATGAGGCTCTTACCGATGTCACGTGCGCCTGCGTTGGAGGTCATGATGAGGACGACATTGCGGAAGTCGGCCTTTCGGCCCTGGTTATCGGTCAATGTGGCGTAGTCCATGATCGACAGGAGGATGTTATAGACATCGGGGTGGGCCTTCTCGATCTCGTCCAGCAGCACCACGGCATGGGGTGTCTTTCTGATTGCGTCGGTGAGGAGGCCGCCCTCGTCGTAGCCGACATAACCGGGGGGCGAGCCAATGAGGCGGCTCACGGTGTGTTTTTCCTGGTATTCCGACATGTCAAAGCGGTGAAGCGAAACGCCCAGTGCCTTGGCAAGCTGGCGCGCCAGCTCGGTCTTGCCGACACCGGTGGGGCCGACAAAGAGGAAGTTGGCCACAGGCTTGTCTGCCGTCCTGAAGCCAGCGCGCGAGCGCTTGACCGCCTTGACGACCGCATCCACCGCCGCGTCCTGTCCGAAGACCTCGAGCTTCAGATCGTCTCCGAGGCTGCCAAGTTTTTCCTTTTCGCTCGTGGAGACCGAACGCTCTGGAATCCGGGCTATCTTGGCGACGACAATCTCTATTTCCTTGCGACCGATGTCCAGGACCGCTTCCACCAGTTTGGGTGCAGCTTCGGTACCATCCTTGGCCTTGGGCGAAGCTGCTGATGCTTCGTCGGGGACGAGCTTCGGGCCCTCCGCGCGCAGCTTCTCCTCGACTTCTGGCGAAGCGGGCTCGCCAGATTTGCCTTCCTGTATTTCAGCGGGCACAGCCTTGGCGGTCGCTGCCTCGGCAATTGCGGCGGCTGCTGCCGCGGCGGTAGTCATCGCAAGCTCTGACGCTGCAGCATTAGCGGCGGTAGTCATCGCAAGCGCTGAAGTCATCGCAAGCGCTGAAGTCATCGCAAGCGCTGAAGTCATCGCAAGCGCTGACTCACCATTCTTGAAGGCGTTGATGCGTGCCCAGGCCCCGGCCTCGTCGATGACGTCGATGGCCTTGTCGGGAAGCCTGCGCTCGGTGATGTACTGGGCAGAGAGACTCACCGCGAGGTCGAGGGCTTCATCGTTGTAGCGGACCTTGTGGTAGTCCTCGTAGCGGCTTCGGAGGCCTTTAAGAATCTCGAGGGCATCGGCCTGGGAGGGTTCGACGATGTCGATCTTCTGGAAGCGGCGGGAGAGGGCGCGATCCTTCTCGAAGTACTTGTTGTACTCGTCAAAGGTGGTAGAGCCGATGCAGCGGAGCTTTCCAGAGGTAAGGGCAGGCTTCAGGAGGTTCGAAGCGTCCATCGAGCCGCCAGAAACGGCACCGGCACCGATGATCGTGTGGATCTCGTCGATGAAGAGGATGGCCTTGTCTTTCTTGAGCAGCTCGTCGACCACACGCTTGATGCGTTCCTCGAAATCGCCACGGAACTTGGTGCCAGCCAGGAGGGCGCCCATGTCCAGTCCATAGATCGTAAAGCCAGCAAGCCGGGGCGGCACCGTCCCCGCCACGATGCGCTGCGCCAGGCCCTCGGTGATGGCTGTCTTTCCCACCCCGGCATCGCCGACGTGGATGGGATTGTTCTTGAGTCTCCTGCAGAGCACCTGCACCGTGCGCTCGATCTCCGACTCTCGTCCGATGACTGGCTCGAGCTTGCCTTCCTTGGCGAGCTTGGTGAGGTCTGTGGCAAAGCGCTCGAGGGATGAAACCCGGCCGCCCTGTCGCGGCTTGCGCTCCTCGCGCTCGGGCGTGGCCCCCCCGTCCTCCTCATCGCCGTCCTCTTCCTCGTCCTCGAAGGCATCGGCTTCGCCCTCCGAGCCATGGGAGATGACTTCAAGGAGCTGGAGCCGTTTGACCCCTGCCTTGCGCAGGTAGTAGGCCGAGTAATTCCTTTCTTCATCAAACAAAGAAACCAGAATGTCGGCAACCTCGACCTCTTCCTTGCCCGAGGCCTGGGACTGGAGGACAGCCCGCTCGATCACGCTCTGAAAACCGGCGGTCTGCACCGGTTCCATGGCCTTGACCTGGGGTATCTTCTGCTCGAAATAGGCTTCCATCCCGCGCTTGAGCCCCTCGACATCAGCCTCGCAGGCCGCGAGGATCTGCCGCACTTCCTCGAAGGAGAGCGAGGCATAGAGGATGTGCTCGGGCGTGAGGTACTCGTGGTTGCGGAGCTTCGCCTCGTTGTACGCCGCATTGAATATGGCCTGGACTTCCTGGCTTACCTTCATTCGTTACGCCTTCTCCATCATGCACTTGAGTGGAAAGCCGTTCTGCTTCGCCAGCGTGTGCACCTGGGTGATCTTGGTCGTCGCGATGTCGAAGGAGTAGACCCCCACGATTCCGCGACCTTTTTTATGGACATCGAGCATGATTCGCGTCGCCTCCGGTACCGGCTTGTGAAACACCGTCATGAGAACCGAAACTACGAACTCCATCGTCGTATAGTCGTCGTTGAGCAGAATCACCCGAAATTCCTCGGGAGGCTTGAGTTCCTCCCTCGAGCGGGTAAGTACTCCGGTATCGCTATCGTTCTCTACGGCCATGGTATCCCGGTAAAAATACAAAGGGCGGGGGCAAATTACAAGGGGAAGGGGAAATTGAGACTAGGCATGAATTTGTGCGCCCCGGGAGGAGGGGGAGGCGCGAGAGGCCGCGCCTCCCCCTCCTCCCGGCGGGCTTTCCGCTCCGATCTCTCGCCCGCAGGACCGTCGCTGGACCCGGTCTCGTCCCGAGCCCGGGCGGGGCTTCCTTCAGGCGGGCTCGAGGATCTCCGCTTCAATCCCTGGCGCAAAGAGCGCACAGCCTCGCTCAGGGTTTGGCTGGCTTTGGCACTTTTCTGGCCGAGGCTTTCCCGGCAAAGGGGCGGTCGCCGACGAGGGCCTTGACCACCTCGCGCACAGCCTCGCGCTGGAGGAAGTCTCCACGCACATATTTCATCAGCACGAGTGAGGCTAGGGTCTGGTAGGGAAGGCCCTCGGCCTCGGCTTTTTTTTTGAGCTCCGAGATGAGGGACTCTGACAGGCGCATTGTGACGTTCTTCTTGGCGTCCGCCCGGTACGGCGCGAGGATGGATTCGCGGACCTCGGTGGGGTAGGCGGTGGCAGGATCGAGGTGCTCGAGCTCGCCTTCCTCGTCGTCCAAGGGCGCAAAGTTGGGAGTATAGCCTTCACTCATGGTCACCTCCATAGTATCGGTGCAGATCCCGGTTCGGGTATATGGTCTTGAGAAACATGCCCTCATCGTCCTCTTCAAAGGAAATCCCCCGTTCCCGCTTGAGGAGCTCGTTCTTTTCGGCATTCCAGTGAATAGCCATAGTCAAATCGTAGTGCAATTGCAATGCTTTAGCAAGACAGTTTCCTCGGTTTCGACTCTTTCACTATCGAAGGTCCGACTCTCATTCGGTGGCAAGCATGACAGCCCTGCCCCCTTCTCCCTGCAACTTGCCAGAGCCATGGGTCGGAATACAGTGAAGGCCTGAGAGGTACCCTTGCCATGGAAACGAGGATGGATAGAAGCAGTGCGGTGCTGTCGACCACCGAGGAGCTCGAGACGGACGATGCTCGTTACTGGGCCGCCGCGAGCTACGAGGAAAAGCTGAAGACCATCACCTACCTGAGGGAGTGTTTCTATGGACCAGAGCCAACTACCGGAAGGGTCGATCGAACCGAAGTCCTGATCATTTCGAGCGCGAGCACGAGGGCGACCGCGACGAGAAGAGTCAGGCCCAGACCTTCTGGCGGGATTTCTTCGCGATCTTTTGCATTTCACCACAGCGAGTCGGCCAGTTCGAGGCCAAGGCGAAAACAGCGAAGGGCAATGTAGGCTTTATGGATTTCTTCTGGCCCGGCACCCTTCTGGTGGAGCACAAAAGCCGAGACAAGGACCTCGACGTCGCCATCCAGCAGGCCCTCGACTACTGCCTGACCGGCGGCATCAAGGAAAGTGAGCAGCCCCGCTTTATCATCGTCTCCGACTTCGACCACTTCAGGATCATCGATCTGGTCGCCTATCGCGAAACCGGCGTCCAGCTCGACTTCGCGGAATTGCGACTGGATGAAGCCCGCATTACGCCTATCTACACGGAGTTTCCACTCGCTGCCCTCCACGAGAACCTCCACCGCTTCAACTTCATCCTGGGCTACGAGCAGCGCGTCTACAAGGACGAGGATCCGGTCAACATCGAGGCAGCCGAGCTCATTGGGCGCCCTCCACGACGAGCTCCGCCGCCTCGGCTACGAGGGCCATCCTCTCGAACTCCTGTTGGTGCGCCTGATGTTCTGCTTTTTTGCCGATGACACCGGCATCTTCCAGAAGGACCAGTTCTCGGATTGGCTGGAGATCCGCACCCGCGAGGACGGCAGCGACCTCGGCTCAAGCGTCGCCGAGGCCGTGGACCCGCCCTGGTTCGACGCGCCGTCGCGCGCCATCCTTCTCCACTGCGCCCGCTTCAACGGGGCCTCGGTGAGCCCCGCCATCTTCGGCAGCCTCTTTCAGAGCGTCATGGAGGCCAGGGAGCGACGCTCCCCCGGCGCACACTACACGAGCGAAAAGAACATACTTAAGACGATCCACGGCCTCTTCCTGGACGAGATGAGCGCCGAGTTCGAGGCGGCCCGCACCAAGCGCAGCGAGCGCTCCCTGAAGGCACTCCTCGAGCGCATTGCGACTACCCGCCTCCTCGACCCCGCCTGCGGTTGCGGCAACTTCCTCATCCTCGCCTACCGCGAGCTGCGCCGACTCGAGATCATCATCCACCTCGATCTCCGCGCCCTGTCCGGCGACAAGGGTCTGAGCCTCGACATCGGCCACGAACGCGGCATCACCGTCGACCACCGCCCCTCCGTGCCCCTGGCCTCCACCCCGGGCATCGTGCAGGGCAACGCCCTCAGGCTCGACTGGAAGGACATAGTTGCACCGAGTGAGCTGAGCTATATTCTGGGGAATCCTCCGTTCGTGGGTGCGAAGATGCTACATGATTCCCAGAGGGCCGATGTCGAAAATGCTATCGGCCATGTCTCAAATTATGGGCTTTTGGATCTCGTGGCGGCGTGGTACATAAAAGCTATCGACTACATCCAGGGAAACGACATCGGTGTTGCCTTCGTCTCGACGAATTCCATAACCCAAGGCGAACAGGTGGGAGTTCTTTGGAGATATCTCCTTTCGAGAGGCGCACACATAAACTTCGCCCACCGGACGTTCAAGTGGACGAACGAGGCAAGAGGCGCCGCAGCGGTGTATTGCGTGATCATCGGGTTTGCCTTGAAGACAAGGGCCGCGAAAGACATTTTCGACTATCCCGACATCAAGGGAGAAGCGGTGATTCGGTCCGCCAATAATATCAATC
>JBAXTA010000211.1:0-8446 GCA_037130415.1 Spirochaetota bacterium | reverse complement strand
GACGCCGACACCGGCGCCGAGGACCCCGGCCGCTGCAGCGCCCTCCCCTCCGAGCAGCTCGCCGACTGCCACGGCAGCAGCCTTGGCAAAGACCGTCCCGGGCTCCGAGCCCCGAGCTACCTTGGGCAGCGAGATATTCCTTACGCCAAGCACCGATCCGGCGAGGTCGGAAACGAGGACCTGGACACGCTCCTGGTCGATGCCGACTCCAAGAAGCTTCCCCGCCTCGTTCCGCATGCGGAGGAAGATCTTCCGGCGTCCGGCCTTGCCGTTTCCACCCGAGGAGCCAGCCTCGACGATGAGACCCTCCTCGAGGAGCTCGCCGACGAGGATCGTCACCGAAGCCCGGGTCAGGCCGATGCTCGAGGCCAGGTCGTTGCGTGCAATTGCTCCATTCCTGTGGACGAGGCTGAGGAGGCCGAAGCGGTTGCGCTTCCTGATGTCCGTGGCGCTCAGGCCTCGATGGGTCATGCACCCTCCAGGGGCGTGATGGCTTGGTTGGGCCCGCGAAGGGTCGGGATGACCCCCTGGTCAACGAGGACCCTCCGCTCGGGGTGGGCGATGATCCACTTGTTGCGCTTGCGAAGGAGGGGATCTCCCGCCGGTCGTTCTCCCGGGCTGAACTCCAGGTTGGTCCCTTTTGCAAGGACTATGGCGCTCCGGAAGCCCCCGCCGTGTACGCGGCAGGGTGCCAGGTGGAGGGTTCCCGAAAAAAGCTCGACTGCCTGCCCGCGAAGGAGGACGAGGCCAAGGACCTTCGAAGAATCAAAACCCGGCCCTGCAGCATAGAGAGAGAGGTCTCCGCGCAATCCCAGGAGGAGGACAAGGTCATCCGCTGCCACAACTATCTCGCTGCACTTGTGATATTCGAGGCCATTGAGCGTCGAGTTGCGGCCCGCGCAGTAGCCCACCTGGATCGGCATGCCACCCATGTGGACAGCAGCGAGGATCTTCGCGTCGCCTGTCGCCTCGAGGGGAGGATGGGAGGTGACATAGGCAACGCCCTCGGCAGGAATAGCCACGCTCGCCTCGAGGGCTGCCACGAGAGCTGACCAATCTCCCGGAACTGGCGTACCATAGGGAGCGAGGACTCCTTCGTCCAGCCCGAATAGCCTGACCGAGGGATTAGCTTCGCGAAGCCGCTCGAGGATGCTCAAACGATGCCTCCTTTTGACACCCAGCGAGAGTAGCACAGCCTCGCTCCTATGGCAAATAAGTTAAATACTTTCACGATCAAGCCATGACACTTCCCTCGAATACTGTGGATTTTCGCCATGCTCCTTGTGGAAGTCCCAGGGTCATGCTAGGATAAGTTAAAGACTTTAACTTACGGGGGAGACTATGGCCAGCAAGGACGGCAAGCGATTCCACGCCCGCGACAGCCGCGCGGTACTGCGTGAGGTCTTCAATCAGCGGGACTCGAACCTTGAGTTCCTCTCCCTCGCCGAGCTCGACATCGTCGATGCCCGCTCGACAAATTTCTGCCACAAGCGGGAAGAGACCCTGGCCTTCAACCTCGCAGGCCCGGCTACGGTGACGGTGGAGGGACAGGCCTTCGCCCTCGAACACTACGACATACTCTATATATCCAAAGGAGCGGAGTTCGTCGTCGAAGCCGGCACCGAGCCAGCCCACCTCTACCTCTACCGAGCCCTCGCGGACAATGTGCATCCCGTCCAGCACATGAAATGGAAGGAGGGCAGGGAAGATCCCTCGCGCCTCCGCATCCTCACGCGCAAGAAGGTCTACAAGATGTTTGACGTCGGGGAACAGGCCGACAAGTTCATGGCAGGCTATACCTTCTATGATGATCGTTCCCGCGCCTGGCCGCCCCACAACCATACCGACCAGGAGGAGTGCTACTCCTTCATCGAGGGCTCGGGCGCCATGCAGGTCTACGAGGACGACGAGAAACTCACCTTTGTAAAGGACGTAGTGGTCGGGTCCCACGTAACCATCCCCCTCCTCAACTACCATCCGGTATTCAGCCACGAGGAACCCCTCTGCTTCATCTGGTGCATCGCCGGTGAGCGTTACTGGGTCGGCGACAAGGACAAGTCCTTCATGGATGGCAGCTCGAAAAGGGTAACGACATGACCGTGAAGGTTCCCGACAGGCCTGCCAGTCCTGCGGAAATCTCCGCCCTCGCAGCGAGGGCGAAGTCAGTGCGCCGCGCCTGCCTCCAGTCCATCGCCACCCTCGGCATAGGCCACGTCGGTGGCTCCATGTCTGTCGTGGAGATACTCGTAACACTGTATTTCCGCCACCTCCGGCTCGACCCGGCAGACGCGAAGGCCACCGACCGCGACTGGTTTGTCCTTTCCAAGGGACACGCGGGTCCCGCCCTCTACGCAACCCTGGCCGAAAAGGGCTACCTTCAGCCCGAACTCCTTGCAACACTGAACAAGGGCGGGACCTCCCTGCCGAGCCATGCGGACAGGAAGCTCACTCCCGGCATCGACATGAGCACGGGCTCGCTCGGGCAGGGCTTTTCGGCCGCCACGGGCATCGCCCTCGGCCTCAGGATGGACGGTCCCCGCGAGGACGGGAGCACCAAGCGCTGCTGGGTGATCATCGGAGACGGGGAGAGCGACGAGGGCCAGGTCTGGGAGGCCGCATCCTTCGCCGCCCACTACGGCCTCGACAACCTCATCGCCTTCACCGACGCAAACAAGTTCCAGATCGACGGCAGCACCGAGGCGGTGATGAACCTCCGCGACCTTTGTGCCAAGTGGGAGGCCTTCGGATGGAAGGCCCTGCGCGTCGAAGGCCATGACTTCGCGGCCCTCGACGGGGCCATCCTAGAAGCGAAATCGGAAAAGGGCAGACCCGTGATGATCATACTCGATACGATCAAGGCAAAGGGCGTCCCTGCCCTCGAGGGCAGGGCAGAGAGCCACAACGCTCCCTTCACCGCCGTGGACATGGCTGCGGTGGATGCTGCCAGCGGGGAGGCCCTCCATGGCTGACCGCGAGCTTCGCGCAGTCTACGCGCAAAAGCTGCTGAGCCTCGCCGCCAGGGATCCCCGTGTCTGCGTCCTCGAAGCGGATCTGGCAAAGGCCACCGGCACCGGTCCCTTCGCAGCCGCCTACCCCGAGCGTTTTTTCAATGTGGGTGTCGCGGAAGCCAACCTCGTGGGCGTCGCTTCGGGTCTCTCTGCCACCGGCAGGAAACCCTTTGCAGCCACCTTCGGCTGCTTCGCCAGCCGCCGCGCCTTTGACCAGTTCTTCCTTTCAGCCAATTATGCGGGTCTGGAGGTAGTCCTTGTCGGCACCGACCCCGGGGTCACGGCTGCCTTCAACGGCGGCACCCACATGCCCCTGGAGGACCTGGCCCTCATGCGCACGGTGCCCGGCCTCGCCATCGTAGAGCCCGCCGATCCGACCTCCCTCGAGGCTGCCATCACGCTTGCCCTCGAACGAAGGGGCTGCACCTATCTCAGGCTCCAGAGAAAGAGCGCTCCTGAGCTCTACCACGTGACCGAGCACTTCGAATTCGGAACTTCCAAGCTCCTCAGGCGCGGGAAGGATGTCACTCTCGTCGCCTTAGGCGCCCTGATGGTCGCCGAGGCTCGCAGGGCTGCGGAAATCCTGGCTACCGAGGGCATCGAAGCCACGGTTGTGGATGCCTTTACCCTCGCTCCTTTGGATGGGAAACTCCTCCTCGAACTCGCCTTCGAGACCAGGCGCATGGTCAGCTGCGAAAACCACCGCATCACCGGGGGCCTCGGCTCGGCGCTGGCGGAGCTGATGGCAGAAGCCGGGGTCCCGGCAAAGCTCGCGCGCATCGGAGTCGGCGCGGATCTCTTCGGCGAGGTCGGCACCCAGGATTGGCTTGCGGAGCGCTTCAAGCTGACCGCCCCCCATATCGCCGCCGCAGCAAAGGGCCTCCTGTAGGAGCGCATTCTGCCCTGATGCCGGGATGCGCGGTGAGGACCCTGCATCCTGTAAAATTTCCCTCTAAGGAGACAGCTATGAAATTGGTAATTGCCTCTGATCTTTCCGGATTCCCGCTCAAGCAGGAGATCGTGAAGCACCTCAGGGAAACGCATCCCGACATCGAGGTGAGCGACTTCGGAATCGAGGACGCTGACCATCCCCAACCCTATTTCATGCAGGCACCCAAGGTGGCCCGGGCCATCCAGAAGGGCGAGGCGGAGAAGGGCATCCTGATCTGCGGCACGGGCCAGGGCATGGCCATCGTCGCGAACAAGCACAGGGGCGTGTACGCCTGCGTGGTCGATGATGTCTTTTCTGGCGAAAGGGCGAAGATCGTCAACAACTCCAATGTCATCACGATGGGCGGCTGGATCACCGCGCCCTTCCTCGGCTGCCAGATCGTCGATGCCTGGCTTTCCATGTCCTTCACGCAGAAGATGGAATTCAAGAAAGACTTCCTCACCAATGCCTTCAACAAGGTCATCGAGATCGAGGCGGAGCAGTTCAAATGAGCGCGACCTACACTGTGCCCGACAGCGATGACGGCAGGCTCATAGCAGGTCTTGTCGCCAAGGCGCGCGCCGCACAGGCTATCGCTGCCACCTGGGACCAGGGTCGCATCGACGAGGTCTGCCTCGCCGTAGGCTGGGCGGTCTACAAGGACGCGAACATCCGCGTCATGGCCCGTGCCGCGGTCGACGAGACGGGCATGGGCGTCTTCGAGGACAAGCTCACCAAGCACAAGAACAAGGTATTGGGAGTACTCAGGGACATCAAGACGGCCAAGACCGTGGGTTGTATCGACTATGACGAAGCCAAGGGCATCATGAAATTCGCCAAGCCCGTCGGCGTGGTCGGGGCCCTCGCCCCCGTCACCAACCCGACAGCGACGCCCTCCTCCAACGGCCTGTCCATCCTGAAAGGCCGCAATGCCGTAATCTTCGCTCCCCACCCCAAGGCCAAGGGCGCATCGAAGCTGGCCTGCGACTTCATGCGGGAAGCGCTGAAGAATGTCGGTGCCCCCGAGGACCTCGTGCAGTGCATCGAAGAACCCTCGATCGACCGCACCGGCGAGCTGATGCGGCACGTCGACCTCGTGGTGGCCACCGGCGGCGGGCCCATGGTAAAAGCCGCCTATTCCTCCGGCACGCCGGCCTTTGGCGTCGGTCCTGGCAATGCTGTCCAGTTGCTCGCCGAGGACGCCGATCCGGCCGACGCTGCCGCGAAGATATGCGTCAGCAAAGCCTTCGACAACGCGACCTCCTGCTCGAGCGAAAACTCGGTGGTGGCCCACGCCGCCGTCTACGATGCCTTTGTCGCCGCGATGAAGGAAAAGGGCGCCTACCTCTGCACTGCCGAGGAAAAAACCCTTCTCCGCGCCTGGCTCTGGCCCGTCGGCAAGGACGGCCACGAGGCCCTCAATCCGAAAGTGATCGCACGCACGGCGATGGTCATTGCCGAGGGTGCGGGTATCAAGGTCCCCGAGGGGACCCGAGTCCTCATGGTGGAGGCCCAGCTGCCGCGAAGGGGCGGTCCTGCGGTGGACAAGTGGGCCCAGGAAAAGATCTCCCCCGTCCTGGCATTGTGGAAGTGCCCCGATTTCCACAGCGGCCTCGAAGCCCTTGTCCTCATCACCGACGCCTGTGGCACGGGCCACTCCTCTGGCCTCTTCAGCCAGAAGGATGAGTACATCCAGGCGATGGGACAGACCATGCGCTCGAGCCGGGTCATGATCCGCCAGGGCATGGCATCGGGCAATGGCGGCACCTTCGCCAACGGCATGCCCTCCACCGTCACCCTGGGCTGCGGCACCTGGGGCGGAAACATCACAACTGAGAACATCCACTGGAAGCACTTCATCAACGTGACCTGGCTTGCCCTCCCCCTGCCATTGAACCGCCCCTCCGACGAGGAGATCTTCGGGACCCTCTGGGCCAAATACGGGAAGTGATGCAATGAAACTCCACGAGCACGAGGCCAAGGAAGTCTTCGCGAAGGCCGGGATTCCAGTCCCGCGCTCGATCCTCGCCACGGACGCGGCGGCAGCCTCCCGGGCGGCTGCCGAGATCGGTTTTCCCTGCGTCCTCAAGTCCCAGGTCCTTATGGGCGGGCGCGGAAAGGCAGGGCTCATCAGGCTCGTCAAGGATGCTCCAGCGGCACAGGAAGCCGCGCAGGAGCTCTTCGCCAGCCCCCATGGCGTCCACAAGCTCCTCGTGGAAGAAGCGGTCGCAATTGATCGGGAAATCTACCTTTCCATCACCGTCGATCCGGTGGCCGCGGAGGCGGTCGTGCTGGCCTGCGCCCAGGGCGGGGTGGAGATCGAGGAACTCGCGGCCACCGCACCCGAAAAGATCTTTCGCGAGAGCGTGAGCCTTGCAGAGGGCTTCCCTCCCTTCAGGGCGCGAAACCTCTGCATGTCCCTCGGGCTCTCGGGCGACCTGGCCAAACAGGCAGCGGCTATCCTCGACGCCCTCTGGAAGTGCTTCCGCACCAACGACGCCGAGCTCGTGGAGATCAATCCCCTCTTTGTGACAAAATCCGGCAGCCTCGTCGCCGGGGACGGAAAGCTCCTCATCGACGATTCTTCCCTGTTCAGACAATCTGGCCGCGAAGCGGGGCGGGACTACTACGATTCCGATGCCGCCTTCGAGGCTGCGGCGGAGGGCATACCCTACCTCCAGTTCGATGGGGACATCTCGCTGATGTGCGCGGGAGCAGGGCTCACCACCGTCGTTTACGACCTCATCATCGACGAGGGAGGAACTGTTGCCAACTACCTTGAGTTCGGTGGCCCCAACTATCGCAAGGCTGTCCGTGCCATGGAACTCTGCCTCAAGAACAACCCCAAGGTAATACTGATTGTCACCTTCGGAACCATAGCCCGGGCCGATGTCATGGCCGAGGGCATCACGGATGCCATCGCCCGGCTGAAACCGAAATGCCCGATCATTCCCTGCATCAGGGGCACTGGGGAGGACAAGGCCGTGGAGATGCTTAGGGCGGCGGGCCTTGAGCCCCTCTTCGATACCGAGGAAGCGGTGCGCAAGGCAGTTGGACTCGCAGGCCATGCGGCTAACCTGGGGGGCCCCCGATGAGCGTCTTCATCGACCGCGGGGACAGGGTCCTCATCCAGGGTATCACCGGCAGCGAGGGCTCCTTCTGGACCAGGCACATGATCGAGCTCGGTACGACCGTCGTCGCCGGGGTGACTCCGGGCAAGGAAGGACAGAGTGTCGAGGGGATCCCTGTCTACCATACAGTGCGCCGTGCTGTCGCAGAACATCCAGCCAATGCTGCCATGCTTTTCGTGCCTCCACGCTTTACCAAGGACGCCGTCTTCGAGGCCCTCGACGCAGGCATCAGGAAGATCGTCACGATAGCCGAGGGGATTCCCCTCCACGAATGCCTCGAAATAAGGGCTGCCGCCCGCGACCGGGGCGCCCGTGTCGTCGGTGGCAATACCTCGGGTGTCATCAGTCCCGGCCGCGCCATGATGGGCATGTTTCCCTTCTGGATCGAGCGCGTCTACAGGCCCGGGCGCATCGGCATCATGACTCGCTCCGGCAGTCTCACCAACGAGGTGACCGCGATGGTCGTGGCCGCAGGTTTCGGCGTCTCGAGCCTCATAGGCGTTGGCGGCGACTCCGTGCCAGGCACGCGCTTCGCAGAGCTCCTTCCCGACTTTGAAGCCGACACGGACACCGATGCTGTCGTCATAATTGGTGAGTTGGGCGGCACGATGGAGGAAGAGGTGGCTGAAGCCATGGAAGCCCGGCTCTTCACCAAGCCCCTCGTAGCCTTCCTGGGCGGACGCAACGCCCCAAAAGGCAAGCGCATGGGCCACGCGGGAGCCATCGTCACAGGAGGGAAGGGCACGGTGGCGGGCAAGACAGCCACCCTCAGGAGGGCTGGCGCACTGGTAGCCGCGCGGCCACGTGAGGTCGGCAGCCTCCTCGCTGAACTCCTGGGCAGGGTGCCCGGATCGAAGGCCTGATGGCCGCAGCCATCGAGGGATCCACAGCAGCGGCAGCGGAGGGCCGGCCTCCTGGGCCCCAGCCCATCCTGCCGCCCCGCGAGCGGAAGGCCCCCTCCCTCCAGCGCCGCCTCCTGATACTCGGCATTGGGATAGTCGTACTTGTGCTTGTATTCGGAGCGCGAATCCCGGATTCGATCCGCACTGTGCACGGCGCGACCCTCGCCGCTTCTGGCCAACACGCACTCGCCGTCCTGGCCTTCGCCCTCGTGCTCTGGATCGGGGAAGCCCTCCCCTTCCACATGACAGGCTTTATCGCCATGGGACTCCTCGCCCTGGTGAATGTCCAAGGCTGGTCGGAGCTCGTGAAGACCGGCTTCGGCGACGAGGCGACGGTCTTCTTCATCGGCGTCCTCGCCCTTGCCTCTGCCCTCGGACGATCGGGCCTCGCCGCCCGACTCGGCCGCCTCGTCCTCCGTTTCGCCGGTGGCTCGACCCGTGCCTTGGTCTTCTGGTTCCTCGTAGCCGGGGCCT
>JBAXTA010000210.1:0-8450 GCA_037130415.1 Spirochaetota bacterium | reverse complement strand
GCGCTTACTACCGAGTCTTGAAGAAAGGCTACGCGAGAGCGCATTTCGCTTCGCCAATACAGGGCGAAATGCGTTTTCGTGTCACCAATGCACCGGACTCGGTAGTATAGGCGAGCTTCCTGACATCAAGCGAGTGATCCTCTTCGGCTCCGCAGCACGGGGAAGTCCTTTTACTCTTGCCTCCGACATTGACCTTGCGATAGAAGGCGGTGATTCATACTCGGCCATGGCCATTGCAGAAAGGTCTGCCTTCCATGTCGATGTTTCCGATTTGTCTCTCTTGTCTCCCAGAATGAGAGAGAGGGTAGAAGCTGAGGGGTGGGTGCTCCATGAAAAGAAATCATGAGGATGGCCTCGACGAAAATCGCTTGCAGCCTCTATCGGAAAAGGTTCCGGCTCTGGTTTCAGATTTTCGGCCATGGCATCGCCGTTTCCAGGAAGCAGTGTCACAACTTGCTGCTGCCACTCGAGAAAAGTGAATTCCTTTTCCATGCGCAATTTTTTGTAACATCATCTTCCTTGGCCGGCTTTAAGCCCCTAATATTACAAATAATGTGAAAATGTCGTGAGAACGCTAGTCCGCGCCACGAGGAGCAGCTTCTAGCGATAGAATTAATTCATTATTCCGAAGAGAATTACGAGGTCAATTTTTGCCTCGCTCAGTATTGTGTCAATTTGACCCAATCGCAAAAAAAACTTGACACCCTCTAGCTACCGAGCTAGAGTACCGAAGCTTACTTGAAAGGGGACAACGTAGACCGTTGGTCTACCCCCTTATTTTACCTATGGAGGACTTCACCCATGAAGAAGATTCTCGTACTGCTTCTCGCGTTTGGCTTGGTTTTCGGCGCGATCGCCCAGGCCAAAGTTTCCATCGCCCTTGATGGAATTTGGACAATCGTCAACCAGGATGTGAAGGCCATTGGTCCCTACGCCAACAACTCTGGCGCGACCAGCATCGGCATTTCCGCTTCTAGCGAAAATGCAGTATCTGGAGTCGATGCTGGCGTTGGCGGCATGGGCGCGGTTGGTCCACTTACTGTTAGCTCCTTCGATGCCTGGTACAAGGTTGGCGACATGGTCACCCTCAAGTTCGGCAACTTCGGCAACTACGATCTTGAGACCACCAGCGCCTGGTCCGGTGCCTATGACAAGGGCTACTTCAGCCAGAAGAACCAGATGCAGGTCAAGGTTTCTGCAGCTGGCGCCAACATCTATGTCGATCTTCCCGTTGCAACTGCCGGCGGCTTGCTCGTGGATGCCCTCAAGACCACTGAGATCCTCGGTTCCTATGCGATCGACCAGATCGGCACAGTCAAGGCTTGGGCCAAGCTCGGTCTCGTAACCGGCGGATCGAACACCTTTGGTGGTGCCTTCTCCCTCAGCGCCGTCGAGAAGCTTTCCCTCACGGTCAGCGCCGACATGGCTGGTACGGGGGCAACGGCCCTCGCCTACGGCGTGTGGGCAACCTACAAAGGCGTGGAGAATCTCACGGTCATCGCCGAGTTCATCAACATCGCCTCCGGCATGCACGTCTACACCGATGTCGGCTACAATATCGGCAATGGCATGGCAGCTGATCTCGCTGCCCACTTCGGCGTGACCGGTACTGCCTACGATGTCCGCGCTCGCTTCTCCTACGACCTCGCCAGTGGCCTCCGGGTTCGCCCTTGGGTGAAGTATGCCAAGGCTGCCCCCAGCCTCACCTACGCCCTTCCGATCTATTGGACCATCGCGCTCTGATCAGCGTATCCTAGTCTGATTCGACGGCCGACTCGAAAGGGTCGGCCGTTTGTATGAGGTGCCTCTTCATGAAGCGTTTCGCATATCTTCCAATTATTGTTTTGTTCTCATCCCTGCTGCTTTCAGCCTGTGCCACGGCTCCAAAAGTTGCTATCATGGAGCCCGAAGTTACGGCGCACATTCTTGGCCAGGTGGAAATTGAGCGCTTGTTTGGCTCCGACTTCCTCCGGAATCCCTACATTGTGCGAAAAGGCCTGTTTACCGGCTTCAGTGATGAGCTTGTCGTAGTTGAACTGAAAATATCCCTGCCAGAGGCAGCCCGGGTCTCCTTCGAGGCCACAGCCCAGGCAGAGGGTGGCGCAAGCCCCTGCCGCTCTCTTGATAGCAATGAAATGATAGACTTTACCAGTCAGATCAAGAGTTTCGACCCTGTCGATGTCCAGAGTCGAACGGATGCTGTGTACCGGAGCTACCTGCCTTCGGAATCCTTTGTCTGCCGCAAGGGGACAACCACATACTTGCTTGCCCTTCTCGGAAAGTATCCCATTCCAAGGCCTACCATTGTTACCCTCCGGGCTGACCTCCAGGACCTTGACCCGATACTGATCGCGCTGAACCTCCCGGCTCTGCCCGAGGCGAAGAAGTAGGCGAGCGTGAAGTCCTGGCTGCCGTGTAGCTATAGTTGAGAGGAGGCGGTTCCCATGACCAACAGGGCGAAGGATTGGCTCAAGCAGGCGGAAGAAGAGATGCGGTGGGTTGAAGATGGACAGAAGTCCGAACGCTGGGCCATGGTCTGTTTCCTTTCACAGCAGGTCGCTGAAAAGAGCCTCACGTGTATTGCCGTCGCTCGTGGTGCAAGCCAGATCAAAAGCCACTCGCTCCGGGAGTTGGCAACAGCGCTCGGCATCAATGGCGAAATCGAAAAAATGTCGAGGGTACTGGATCAGTACTACATCACGACCCGCTATCCTGACAGTTTCTATAGCGGAGCGCCCTACGAATATTTCACGGAAGAGCAGGCCCGGCAGGCGCATGAGTATGCTGCGGGCTTTCTGGAGCTGGCTCGCGCTGAGATAGTGTCAGATGGTAGCTGACGGCATCATTGTCTGGGCGAACGGAAGGGGACCGCGGCAGCCGGGCGAGAATCCCGATGACGATCCGATACTCATCTGGGGACCGGGGGCGCCCTATCCGCCGGGCACCCATCCGCCTGAGCGCGGGCCGATCATCGTGTGGAATAGCCGCGATCCCCTTGGTGGCCGCACGAAGGACGAGTTCGAGGCCGAAATGCGCCGGCTGCTTGCGGGGCGCGTGGAGGAGGCCTGGATCTTCGGCTCCTACAATACAGAATCCTTCGGCCGCGATTCGGACATCGATGTCTTTCTCATTACCCAGACCGACGGGCGCTTTGTCGAGCGTGCCTTGGGCTTCCAGGATCTCCGCGACCTCGTGCCTGACATGGACGTCTTCGTCTCTACGCCCCAGGAGTTCCGGAAGCTCCGCTCGGAGCCCTCGCCGGGCTTCTGGAAAAGCGCGGTGGAGACGATGCGGCGCATTGTGTAGTTCTTAGCTCCCCACATAATTGCACTCAAGGGCCGTATCCAGGAGGCGAAAGCCGCGCTTTTCCAGGACGGCCCGGCTCATGGGGCTCGCGTCTATGGTGAGATACTTGCAGCCTCGGGCGAGGGCCTCGGCGGCGCGCGCAGCCACCAAGGCAGTATAAAGGCCGCGCCTGCGGTATTCGGGCAGGGTGGCACCTCCCCAGAGGCCCGCGAATTCCCTGCAGGCAAACTCTATGCGGCCCTCGGCTACGGGCCTGCCCTCGATGTAGGCGAGCCAGAGGCTCGTGCCGCCCGGGTCGGCGGCGATGGCTTCCTCGACGAAGCGCCGGTAGTCTTCGGCATCCTCGTCGGGCCAGACCTTCAGCATTATGTTTATGATGTCATCGAGGCCCTCGGTGCCTGATGCGCGCCTGACGTCAAGCCCGCGGGGTGAGCGTAGGTCAGGGGGGAGTTCGGCCAGGTCGAGGACGAGGATCGCGTCAGGAGGATCCTTGGGGACGAAGCCCTTCGCGACGAGGCGCTCACGGAGGTCAGACGGCCTGTCGCGGCCGTAGAGCTTCCACTCAAGATTGTCCAGTACGCCTAATTGGCTGAATCGGGATATCTCGGCTTCGATTGCGGCGTCGACGGAGGAGGGTGAAAGAGCACCAAGATCCGACCAGGAAACCCAGCCGCGACCGCTTTCCACGAGCCTGACCGTATGCGCTGTGCGTTCGACCAGCGAGCCTGGATAGGTGGGCTCGCGCCGCACGCGCAGGTCATAGAGCTCCTGTATTTCTCCGAGGCTGGCACCCATCTCTACTTCAGGAGTGCGATGCTGTCGCCGGGCCTGGCCACGATGACCTCGGAGTACTTGGCGGAGCGGGCTACTGCCTCGTCGAACATCCCGTTCTTGCTCGTGTGGATGGGTACGAGGCGTTTCGCTCCCATG
Source organism: Spirochaetota bacterium (assembly GCA_037130415.1). GTDB lineage: Bacteria > Spirochaetota > Spirochaetia > Treponematales > Rectinemataceae > CAIJMU01. The sequence goes on along the minus strand of JBAXTA010000210.1, from coordinate 4,214 downwards.
GCCGTGGCGCTGTCAGCCGCCTCCGCCACGCCCATGTTGTAGAAGCCGTCGCTGCAGATGAGCGCATAATTGATCGAGTATTTTTTCCAGCCCTCCATCTCCGGGAGCTTCGAGGTGTCGCCTGAGTAGTAGAGGACTATGCCGTCGAAGGACAGGAGGAATCCCAGGCCGAGGCCGCGGGGGTGGTTCTTGTTCGCGGCGGGCAGCGCCCGGACGATGACAGGCCCGAAGCTGCGCTCCTCGCCCTCCGAGATGGTCTCGACGGAGAAGCCCTGGACCGCGTCCTTGGCCGCGACGATCTTCGTCTCGGGCTTGCGAGTGACCTTCCCGATCTGGTTGTGGTCACCGTGTCCGTGGCTTGAAAGGACAAGGTCCGCAGGCATCGAGTAGTCTCCAGGGGCGTAGGGATCGACATAGACTACGAAACCCGAGGCAGTGACGATACGGAAACTCGAGCGTCCGAAGTAGTCGAGTCGGGGACCGGCAGCGGGCTCAGCCGCGAGTGCGCCAGAAGAAGCGGCAAGGAGGACAAGGGAGAGGCTTGTAATGCCGTGGTGGTTCATGGGTACCTCCATACCGACGATACGCAAGCCAGCATGGAGAGTCAATTGCGAGCGCAGGCATGATTTTGCGCCTTCGTTGAAGGCGCATTCCCCGACTCAGACGCATTCCGGCTATTCTCCGCAAAAGAGCCTATGGTCGGGGCATGGACTAGCCCTGGCAAAGGCCCCAATGGGCAGGGAGAGGATCCATTTCGAGGCTCCGCCTGCCGCGCGGGTCCCCCAGGAGATGAGCGGGATGCCAGGATCCTCCGCAAGGGTGAGGCCGGGGGCAGGGCAGCTGGTACGAGCTTCCCGCCTTGTCCGAAGCGTAGTGGAAAGGATATTCTTTGCACCTTATCCGCCGCAGCATCTTGAGCAAGGAGTCTCCTTTGAACAAGCCCGCCCTCGAAAAGATCGCCCTTTCAGTCCGCAGCCTCTCGATGGACGCCATCCAGAAGGCCAATTCCGGCCATCCTGGCCTACCCCTCGGCGCTGCCGAACTCGGGGCCTGGCTCTACGCTGAGGGCCTGCGCCACGACCCGGGCACCCCCGACTGGCTCGACCGCGACCGCTTTGTGCTGTCAGCCGGCCACGGTTCCATGTTCCTCTACTCCCTCCTCCACCTCGCCGGTTACGCGGTCAGCCTCGACGACATCCGCTCCTTCAGGCAGCTCCACAAGCCCTGCGCGGGGCACCCGGAATACGGTGTGCTGCCCGGCATCGAGACCACCACGGGGCCGCTCGGCCAGGGGCTCGCAAACGCTGTCGGAATGGCCATCGCGGAGACCATGCTCGCTGCCCGGCTCAATACCGAGAAGCGGAAGATCATCGATCATCATACCTATGTCTTTGTCGGAGATGGCTGCCTCCAGGAGGGTGTCGCCTCGGAGGCCTCCTCGCTGGCAGGGCACCAGGGCCTCGGGAAGCTTGTCGTCTACTACGACTCCAACGCCATCACCATCGACGGTTCCACCTCGATCTCCTTTACCGAGGATGTCGGCAGGCGCTACGAGGCCTACGGCTGGCAGGTCCTGTCGGGCGACATGTACGATTATTCCCAGATCGCCGAGCTGACAGCCCTGGCCCGGGCCGAGCAGCGGAAGCCTTCCCTCATAATACTGAAGAGCGTAATTGGCAAGGGTTCGCCGAACAAGGCCGGCACCGCTGGCATCCATGGCTCGCCCCTGGGCCCTGCGGAGATCGCCCTGGCCAAGGCCGGCCTCGGCATTCCGGCAGGCGCAGAGTTCTGGGTCGCCCCCGAGGCTACGGCCTTTTTCGCTTCGCGCCGCAGGGAGCTGACTGCCGTCCGGATTGCCTGGGAGGCCGATTTCGCGGCCTGGAAAAAGGAGTCGCCAGAAAAGGCCGCCCTCCTTGAGGCGATACTCTCCGGGAGCGAGGCCCTTCCCCTGGCCCTGCCTGCCTACAAGCCCGGCGATTCCATTGCGACACGGGCAGCCTCTGGCAAGGCCCTCGCTGCGGTCTACGCCTCCTGGCCCTCCCTCGTGGGAGGCTCCGCCGACCTGACCGGTCCCAATTCGACCGCCCTTCCCGGCGGGGATGTGTATAGTAAGGACAATCGCGGGGGACGCTACCTCCACTTCGGCATCCGCGAACACGGCATGGCGGCCATCGCGAACGGCCTGGCCCTCCACGGTTTCAGGCCCTTCGTGGCGACCTTCCTGTCCTTTGTGGACTACCTCAGGCCAGCCCTCAGGCTGTCAGCCCTCATGAAGCTACCCGTCGTCCATGTGATGACCCACGACTCCTTCTGGCTTGGCGAGGACGGCCCGACCCACCAGCCGGTCGAGCAGCTTGCCAGCGTGCGCGCCATCCCCAATGTCCTTGTGCTCCGCCCCGCAGACGCAGAGGAGACCTCGGTGGCGTGGAGGATCGCCATGGAACGCCGCGACGGCCCCACGGTCCTCGCCCTCTCCCGGCAGAATCTCCCAATTATCAGGAAAGACGACCCCGAGTGGCCCTACACCATGGCGCTCGGAGCCTATGTCGCGCGGAACTCGGCCGAGGGGCCGGACACCGTAGTTGTTGCGACCGGTTCGGAGGTGGCCCTCGCCCTGGCTGCAGCCGAGTCCCTCGACAAGGCCGGCGCCTGCAACGCGGTCCGCGTGGTTTCGATGCCCTGCCGTGAGGCTTTTTTCCGTGCGCCAGCGCCCGTTCGCGAGGCCCTCATTCCCAAGGGCGCGCGCGTAGTCGTGCTCGAAGCCGGCGTCGCCCAGGGCTGGGAGCGCCTGGCCAAGATCGAGGATATCCTCTCCGTCGAAGACTTCGGTGTCTCCGGCCCCGCCGAGGAAGTAGCCCAGCACTTCGGCTTCACGGTCGAGAGGGTCGCTGCCCTGATCCGAGGCGATTGACAGGTTTCGTCCCGACTCGGCCCAAGCGAGCAGCTTCCATGGAGCAAAGGAAACCCGCCGGAGACGGCGGGTTTCCTTTGCGTGCGAAGCTATCATCTTGACGAGATTCAGGCTTTCCCTCAGTATGAGAGCTTACTACTACCTAGGAGGCTCTCCATGCTGAACAAGCGCATCGTTTCCCTACTCGTAATCGCGGCAATTTTCGCGATGGCCATCCCCTTTGCGGCTGCTGCCGCTGACGCTCCTGGTGGCTGCGTGACCTGCCATACCGGCGACAAGGTCATCCCCACCATGCTCACCAAGGTCAAGGGACATCCCAACGTCACCAAGTTGATCAAGTCCGTCCCCGACGGTTGCGCCATGTGCCATAAAGCCGGCGCTCCCAAGGCTCCGACCCTCCAGGTCGCCATCCACAGCGTGCACAAGGTCGCCAAGGATGCGAAGGCAGCCGACATCAAGGGCGACTGCCTTACCTGCCACACTGCCGACGGCAAGATCAAGAAAGCCCCATCCAACTGGTAAGAGCCCGCTTTGGGAAGGAAGCCCGGCCGATTGGCCGGGCTTTTTCATGGCTGCGCCCGGCAGGGCGCACTTACTCGCGGGTAAGGCCTTTCGCTGGCGAAAAGCCCCAGGCCCTGTATACTCAAGCGGGTGGAGGAATTATGTATCCGCGAGAAATCCGAGCTGCCTTTCTGTCGCTGCTGTCCCTTGCCCTGTTGTGCCTTGCCTCAGCCTCTCCCGCCCAGGCCGCAGCCAGTGTTCCCTTCCTTCCGGGCATCATGGTTGCCGATGAACATCCCCGGGGCTGCGTCGATTGCCATGTCCAGGGCAGCGATGGGCAGGACAAGCGCCTCAACAAGAGCGTCATGGCTATCAAGAACCATCCGAACCTCTCCAAGGCTTTCAAGGACTCCCTGATTCCCGACTCCTGCATCGTCTGCCACAAGGCTAGCTCCAAGCTCGGCTCGCTGACAGCCATCATCCACAAGGTCCACTATGAAGGGAAGGAAAAGAGCGCCTTCATCACCCTGTACCAGGGCGCATGCCTCAACTGCCATAAGGTCGAGCTATCGACGGGGGTAATGTCCATAAAACACGGCCCCTCCAACTGGTAACCCCCTCGCCAGAATCGGGCTAATCGCGGTGTCGCTTCCTTGTCTCGGTGCTCACGTGCAGGAAGCACGCTCCGCGCCGGGACTTCGTCGCTCCTTGCGCTGAGCCCGATTCTGGCGAGGGGCATTTCACCGTGGGCTAATCGCGGTGTCGCTTCCTTGTCTCGGTGCTCACGTGCAGGAAGCACGCT
>JBAXTA010000021.1:0-25900 GCA_037130415.1 Spirochaetota bacterium | reverse complement strand
AGCTCGGGCCTAAGCCTTCGCGCTTCCTCGAGGTTCCCTGCCTTGCCGGCCTTTTCGATGGCCGATGCCGTCTCGACGAGCCTGAGGGCGCTCACGCTGGCCGAGGCTCCCTTGAGGCGGTGCGCGAAGGATCCGACCCTGCCTGCCTCGCCTGCGTCGAGGGCCTCGAAGAGGTCTCCGAGCTGGCTGGAGAGCTCTCCCAGGTAGGACTCGAGGAGGTCTGCCATGAGCTCTTCGTCGTTCATGGTCCGGGAAAGGAGGGCAGGCCGGTCAAAGACGGGCATCTGTCCCGGTGGGTACGTGGGCGCTGCCTTGGGCTGCTGGGGGTCTGGTCCGGCGGCGGAGGCTGCTGTTCCCGCAACTCGGGCCACAGGCGCCCCTGCGATTTCCCCAGGCTGGTCCTGCGATGACGCAGGGCCTTTGCCGATTTTCGGAAGCCAACGCTCGATGGCTGCAGCAAGCCGATGCGGCTCTACCGGCTTGGACAGGTAATCATCCATACCAGCTTCGAGGCAGTGCTCGCGATCTTCAGGTTGCGCGTTCGCCGTCATCGCGATGATGGGAATGGTCCTGATCGGCCCCGCCAGCTTCCTGATCGCGCGGGAGGCTTCAAAGCCATCCATGACGGGCATCTGGCAATCCATGAGGACCAGGTCGTAGGGGATACCTGCGAGGGCCTCGAGGGCCTCCCTCCCATTGGCGACGGCATCGACCCGGTGGCCCATGCGCTCGAGGAGCTTGGTGGCGACGAGCTGGTTGGTCTGGTTGTCTTCGACGAGGAGGATGCGGGCCTTCCTGGCGAGGGGGGCTTCGGTGCTGGGCAGCGAGATAAGCTCATCCGGTTCCCCGTTGGCAGCGGCTGTGGCCAGGCATTCGCGCAGCTCCAGCTCGGCGGGGGGCTTGTTGAGGTAACCCGAGAATCCGAGGCCCGCGTAGCGGGCTGCATCGCCCCGCTTCCAGGTCGAGGACATGATAGCAAGCTTGATGGTCCGGAGTTCCGCCCCTGCCCGTATGAGGCTTCCCAGGCGGAGGCCATCCATGTCGGGTAGTTCCATCGCAAGGATGGCCATCGAGAAGGAGTCGCCCCCCTCGACGGCGGAATTGAGCGCTGCCAGTGCTGCCTCCCCCGTGGCTACCGACTCGTAGCGGCAGCCCCAGCTGGCGAGCAGGGAGGTAATGACAAGGCGGCTGGCGTCGTGCCCGTCAGCCACGAGGACGCGCAGGACACTCAGGCTTCCGCTGCTGAACTCGGTCGAGAGCTGTCCGACCGGACGCTTTTCGAAGGCGGCCGTAAACCAGAAGGTCGAGCCGCGTCCTTCCTCGCTGTCGACGCCGATGCTCCCGCCCATGAGTTCTGCGAGCTGCTTCGAGATGGCCAGGCCGAGTCCCGTACCCCCGTATTTCCTGGTCATCGAAGTGTCGATCTGGGAGAAAGAGGTAAAGAGAAGCCCCAGTTTTTCGCTCGGGATACCGATGCCCGTGTCAGTCACCGCAAAGCGGATCATGGCCAGGGAATCGTCCTCCGCTCCAGCTCTGTCCCCAGGGCTGTCCACGAGGCTCACTGCCAGGGTGATGCTGCCCGTCGCGGTGAACTTGATCGCATTGCTGAGGAGGTTGATGAAGATCTGCCTGAGCCTCCCGGGATCGCCACGGAGGTGGAGGGGCACGTCGGGATCGATGGCAGAACGCAGATCGAGGCCCTTCTCCCTGGCGCGCATTGCGAGGATCTCCACCGAATCCTCGATGGCCACGCGGAGGTGGAAGTCGATGTTTTCCAGGTCGAGCCTGCCGGCTTCGATCTTCGAGAAATCGAGGATGTCGTTGATGATGGTGATGAGGGCTTCGCCACTGGTGCGGACCACCTGCGCATACTGCCGCTGCTCCGGGTTGAGCGAGGTGTCCATGAGGAGGCCGGTCATGCCGATGATGCCGTTCATCGGTGTGCGGATTTCGTGGCTCATCGATGCGAGGAAGGCACTCTTGGCCTGGTTGGCGGCCTCCGCCTGCGTCATGAGGTCGCGCGCCCGGGCTGTAGCCTCCGCGAGGTACTGGTTGCTTCTCCGGAGCTCCGCCTCGGCTTTTTTCTGGGCCGAAAGGTCCACCATGACGGTCAGCATGGTGGGCGCTGCCGCGGCCGTACCCTCGCCGTCGCCCTCGAGGAACTCCGCCGAGATCAGCCCGTCCATGAGCTGTCCGTATTTCGATCGGACCTTGAGCTCCATCCCGACAATCCGCCCGCTGTCCCGGAGCTCCCAGGTGGCTGCTGTCCTGATGTCCCTGTCGGGGAAGAGTCCCAGCTCGACCATGGAATGGCCGATCACCTCTTCGCGGGTAAAGCCAAGCCGCGTGAGGAATGCGTTGTTGACGTCCAGGAGGGTCGTTTCCTCGATGCTGCTCAGGCTCATGGGCGCCGGGTTGGCGTTGAACAGGCGGCGGAATTTCTCCTCGCTTGACTGAAGGTGTCGTTCGGTTTCCTTTCGGGCGGTGATGTCGGAGAATGTACCGATGATGCGGATGGGCCAGCCGCCTGAGTCACGCTCGACCGCCTTGCCCCGGTCGAGGGCCCAGCGCCAGGATCCATCGCAGTGTCGTATCCGGTATTCGCAATAATAGATGGCTGATTCACCGTCAATGTGCCGCTGCAAGGCGGCAAAGATCGCGTCGCGGTCATCGGGATGGAGGCGGCTGTCCCACTCCGAAAGCCCGTCTCCTACTTCCTGGTCGGCCAGGCCGAGGAGCGCCTTCCACTGCCTGCTGTAGTGGACGGTGCCGGCGGCTATGTTCCAGTCCCAGACCCCGTCTCCCGAGCCCTCAAGCGCAAACTGCCAGCGCGATTCCGCCTCGGTCAGGGCCCGTTCCGCTTCGATACGCTCGGTGATGTTGTTGATGATCGCGTTGAGGACCGTGCGTCCGGCGAACTGGATTCGGCTCACTGAAATCTCGACTTCGCGGGTCGATCCGTCGGCGACCCGGTGCTGCGAGATGAAGCGGCGACCCTGGCCAGGAACCACTTTGGCCATGTCGCCTTCGATTTCCGGGCGGCTACGAAAGCTGAAATCGAAGATGGTCATGGTGAGGAAGTCCCACCTCGGCCAGCCGTAGAAGGCAAGCGCAGCCTCGTTCGCGTCGATGACGGCCCCATCGGCGGGATCGATGAGGAGCATCACTGCCGAGTTGGATGCGAACTGGTTGCGGTAGGATTCTTCGCTCTGGGCAAGCTCGCGGGTCCGTACGGCCACCAGTCGCTCGAGGTCCTCGCGCCGGTTGAAGACCTGGCCGATGGAGAGGGACATGATGAGGGACAAAAGGATACCTACGGTACCTGCCACGGTATCGTTGCCAAGCGGGTACAGATTCAGGAAGCCGGGCCCGGCGTAGGCGCTGATGGAAAAGACCTTGCCGAAGAGCAGGATCGGACGCGACAGGTAGAGCTCGGGTGCCGGGGGGATCCCTCCTCGCCAGGCAGTGGAGAGGCGGTAGGGGTCCTGTCCCTCGCGCAGCAGGGAGAGGGACAATAAGGCGGTGTCGTCCTGCATGAAACCGCTTGCAAGGGCTCCCGTGCGGAGCACTGCCAGCACGAAGCCCCTGAGCTGCCTGCCTTCCCCGCTTCCAAGGACCGGACGGAACACGAGCATCCCGGACTGCGAGTTCCTGGATTGGACGAGTACGATCGGGTCGGTGGCCGTGGCGAGTCCGATGCGGGCAGCTTCGAGGAGGGCCGCGCGGCGCAGGGGCTCCGAGCCCAGGTCATAGCCGAGGGCTGCTTCGTTCCCCTCCAAGGGCCAGACCAGGCCGACGGGGTAGAAGACCGGTCGGTCGGCGGCTGGGACCTTTTCGTCATTCTGGGTCTTTTGCCAGATCGAGTAGCTCGGCCTTCCTGCTGCCCTCCGTTCTGCAACATATCGTTCGCTGTCTGGGGCAGGCACAGCGGGTATCCATTCCCAGGCCTGCACCGCTGGCTCCTTGGCGAGATGCGTTGCGAAGGTGCTGAACTGCTCTTCGGTCACTGATTGGTCAGCCAGGAAGAGGGCTGCCATACCCTCGAGCTTCTCGTTCGAGATGCTCCGGAGCCGTTCCGCCAGCACCGAGGTCCGTACGGTCGCAAACTGGTCAAAGGCGCGTTTCCGGTCGGAAACCTGGGTCTGGTGGAAGACCAGCGCGATGATGAGGCTCAGCACGAGGCCAGTGGCTCCCACCGTTGCTGCCTCGATGTGGCGCATCCAGTCTGGACGACTTTCACCAAGGCGGCTACGTCGCAGGCGCAGCAACTTGCCGGTGAGTATGAGGGTGAAGACCGCGAGGAACAGGAGGGTCGGCGTCAACGCTGCCCGGAAGAGCCTTCCGTACCAGGCCCCTGCGTCGAGGTCAACCTGGAGCACCGCGACCGTACTCCGGCCCTCCTCGTCGATGATGGGGATGGTCGCCGAAACCCAGGTGCCCCTGCTGTCCCGGACTGGTCCTCCGAGCCTGGGAATCGCGGTGCGGAAGACTTCGAGCACGGAGGGGGATGCATAGGACTGGACCTGGCCGGGGAGGGATAGGGAGGCTGAACCCGGGGGCTCGCTGTCGACAAAGAGGAACATACTGTTGTCGGCCCTTCGGCCGATGATGGAGATGAAGCGGATGAGGGGATCTCCCTCGCGGAGAAGCCCGAGCTGCCCCTTGAGCCGCCAATAGACCTGGTTGTCGAAGTCGTTGCTGCTGCCCTGCAGGCTGTAGACAAGGCTGGAGGGGATGGTCTCACCAGCCATGATGACGTTCCGGAGCGAGTCGGCTCGTAACTCGCTGTCGGCTCCTTTCACCGTAATAATGGTGATGGCGAGGCCCAGCAGGCTCGTCGCTATCAGAAATAAGCTTGTCAGTCCCGGTTTTTGCCGCTGAGGCTTCGGGGGCTTTTTCTTGCGCTTCATTGCGGCACCGGCCTATACCCTCGGCGCATAGTGCGAGTCATGGAAGGAGAGGCGGCAGGCGACCCCCGCGGTCGTGTCGAAGGCAAGCTGCCCGCCAAGCTGGCTTTCTGCGAGATCGACCATGCTTCGCAGCCCGAGCTTCCCGTCTCGCCTCGGGTCAAAACCGGGGGGGAACCCCACCCCGTCGTCGGAAAAGTGCAGGTTGATGCTGCCATCACCCGACTGGGAAAGGCTGATTCGAATCGTCCCTCCGCTGCGTCCAGGAAAGGCGTGCTTGAGGGAATTGGAGAGGAGCTCGCTCAGGATGAGTCCGCAGGGCAGGGCGCTGTCGAAGATGACGCTGATCTCCTCTAGCTCGGTGACGAAGGAAACGGATTCGGGAGCTACGCCGAGGGCCCTCAAGACAAGGCCGATGAGGTCCTTGATGTAATCCGCGAGGTTGAGATGGGAAAGATCCTTGGCGTCCATCAGCTTCTGGTGCACCAGGGCCAGCGAGCCGATGCGGACCTGGGATTCCGCAAAGGCGGCCTTCATCCGCTCGTCGTCATAGGACTGGGCCTGGAGGTCGAGCATCCCGATGATGACCGACATGTTGTTCCTCGTGCGATGGTACAGCTCGCGGAGGAGGACTTCCTTTTCTGCGAGGGCCTTCCGGATCGCCGCCTCGGCTTTGCTGCGCTCCGTGATATCGAGCGAGGAGATCAGCACCCGCGAGAGGTCCTCCTCGTGGCCGGGTTGGACGATGAGGGAGAGCTCCGTGAGGATACGCTGGCCATGAAGGTTCCGGAGAGGGATCTCTGCATGGAAATGGGTCCTGCCCTCGGCCAGTGCGGCGAGTTCCTCCCGGAAGACCGAATAGGATTCCACGTCGAAGATATCGGGGAGGGAAGGCGACAACTCGGCCTTTTCCCTGGCGCCAAGCAAGGTGACGCTCGCCTGGTTGACGTCGATGATGCGGATCAGGCCGGCCAGCCTCCGGACTTCCTCCGGGTTTTGTCGCAGCCACTCCCCGATGTCAGCTATGCCCCCTGAGCGCAGGGCGTCGAACTCTGCCTTGATGGCCGAGAAGTCTTCTTCCCAGACTGCGGTTGGCGAGTCCTCGAAGAGGGATCGATACCGCGCCTCGCGGTCACGCTGCTTCTTCGCCTCGCGCTTGCGCTCGGTGACGTCGCGGAGGATGACGAGGGTATAGTGATTCTCCGCAGCAAAATAGGATGAGACCCGTACTTCCAGGTCCCGCTTCGAGCCGTCGCGGCGCAGGGCGACGATCTCGTAGTCCGAGGATGCCTCGCTCTGGTTCCGGATCCTGGCTTCCATGTTGGCGGCCACCAGGTCCCTGCTTTCTGGGGCGACGCGGTCGAGGATGGGAGTTCCCATGAGTTCGTCGGGGCTGGAAAAGCCGAAGAGGAAAGCGAAGGCCGCGTTGACGTAGGTGTAGCTTCCCTGCAGCGAGATTCCGATCGCATCCCTGGAGTTGTCGAGGATGCTCCAGGGGATGGTTCGGGACCTCTCTTCCCCTGGGTGGGGGAAGGGTTTGGGCGGAGTCCCATCGGCTGTTGATTGGGGAGCCTCTCGGCGGATTTCCATGCTGCCTCTTGAAGGAATCCTGTTTGAGCCTGTGCCGGGTGGGGCACTTCGAAGTCCGGAGCGGGATCGTTCTCGCCTCGACCGGGAGCGGCAACACTAGGGCGATTCGAAGGCTTTGTCAAACCCGGCTGTGCCCCCCCCTGGGGCTGCCCTCACGAAAGCAGTTTCCCGCCCTTCACCACCTTTGCCACCTGGTTCATGCCCACGTTGTAGGCCAGGTGCCTGTAGGAAGGCGCGTCGAGGACCAGGAGGTCAGCGCATTTGCCCACCTCGATGCTTCCTCTGCTGTCGGCCAGGCCGAGGGCCGCCGCCCCCCCCAGGGTGGTGGCTGTCAGGGTTTCTTCAAGCGAAAGGCCCAGATACAGCACGGCAATCGCAAAGATCAGGGGGAAGGACTGGCTGTAGCAGGAGCCGGGGTTGAGGTCCGAAGCCAGGGAGAGGGCGCAGCCTGAGTCGATCATGAAGCGCGCGTTCGCATAGGGTTCACGGAGGGAAAAGGCCGTGAGGGGGAGGTTGGTCGCCACCACCCCCGCCTTCGCCATCCTCTCAATGTCGGCGGGAGCGGCTTTCAAAAGGTGGTCCGCGCTCGTCGCCCCGAGTTCAGCTGCCAGGCCCGCCCCACCGATGCGTTCGATCTCGTCGGCGTGGAGCTTCAGGCCAAAGCCCAGGTCGGCGGCCGCCTCGAGGTACCTCCGCGAGTCGGCCAGCTCAAAGACATTCCGCTCGCAGAAAACGTCGCAGAAACGGGCGTAGCCCTGGGCCCTCACGGCAGGCAGGACCTCCGCGATCACGAAATCCATGTAGTCCGAGGCCCGGCCCTCGAACTCGGGCGGCGTGGAGTGGGGACCCAAAAAAGTGGGTACTATGTCTATCGGCCCGGATTCCGAGAGCAGGTGCATCGCCTGTAGCTGGCGGAGCTCCGTGTCGAGGTCGAGTCCGTAGCCCGACTTTCCCTCGACGGTGGTGACCCCGAGGGCGAGCATCTTCCCGAGGCGCCTGCTCCCGGTCTCGACGAGTTCCTCGACTCTGGCCGCGCGCGTGGCCTTCATGCTCGTGCGGATGCCCCCGCCCCGTCGGTGGATCTCCATGTAGGGCAGTCCCCCCGCCCGCCAGAGGAACTCCTCGTCGCGGAAGCCGCCGAAGACAAAGTGCGTGTGGCTGTCCACAAAGCCGGGTATGACCGCGCTTCCGCCAGCGTCGAGCGTCGGCATTCCCACGCTGGCGCGCGCGAGCTCCGGGTCAGCCTCAAATTCCGCGCGCGTCCCGACCCAGGCAATGATCCCCTCGCGGACGAGGACCACCGCGTCCCTGGTGACCTCGACCCGGCCCATGGCCTCCCTGCCCCGGGGCGGCCCGAAGCCGGTCGGCGTCGCCAGCTCGCCGATATTACTAATTATGATGGAACCCTCGCCCGGGCCGCGCCTGCCTGCGCTGGCGTCAACCCTGCCCGCGCCAGCGTCAACCCTGCCCGCGCCAGCGTCAACCCTGCCCGCGCCAGCGTCAACCCTGCCCGCGCCAGGGGTGGCGCTCATTCGGCGACCATGAGGATGGCCGACCAGGCCAGCAGGGCTGCCAGAACCAGGTTGAAGGCCAGCATTTTCTTCCCGCTTCCGAGGAGGCGGGAGATGGCGGTGCCGGTAAGGCACCAGAGGTTGATGGAGGTAAAGCCGACCAGGGCCAGGCCGAGGGACGAAAGCACGGCCTTCTGCCAGGAGCCCAGGAGGATCGTCGGGAACATCCCATAGATCGTGATCCCGTACAGGATGACCTTCACATTGATCAGTTGGAGGAGGAGGCCGGAGCCGAAGGAGAAGCCCCTGACCTCGACCGCGGTCGGGCCTGCAACCGAGCCCGCGGGCGTGACCGTGTTTGTGGCCGCGGCCGGGCTGCTACCCTTGTCGGCCTTCCCGTGGAGGAAGAGCGAGACCGCAAGATAGAGCATGTAGGCGAAGCCCAGCCACTTGAGCCAGGGGATGACGGGTGCGAAGGCTCCCTGGATGGCCGCGTTGAAAAGGCCTGCGACGAGCATGGTGAGGAAAAAACCCGCCGCGATTCCCAGGAGGAAGGACAGTGAGCGCTGGTAACCGATGGCGGAGCCCGCGGCTGTCGCCGAAAGGTTGTTCGGTCCCGGCGTAAATGTCGTAACTAATACATAGGTAGTGAAGGCCGCTGTCTGGAGGTCCATGGTTCTGCCTAGCCCCGGAACAGGGGGTCGAGCCCGATGCTGCCCGAGAGTTCCGCCCTGAATGCCGGGTCTCCCACCCAGGCGAGCCGCGACTCCACACGCGAGAGCTGCTCGCGGACTCGCTTTACGGTCGGACCCTGGTCATCGCCGCGCTCCTCCAGGAAGCTCCCGAGGTGCAGCGCGGCAGCTTTCATCCTTCCCCCCTCGCTCGCTGCAAAGGCGTCGAGGCGGGACCTGTACCAGCCGGAAGCCAGCACGGACTCCCGCGAAAACAGGCCCCTGACAGCGGGGTCGTCGAGGCCCAGGCCCTTGTAGCTGCCTTCGGCCATGATGTGGAGGAGGGCAGTCAATGGAGGTATCGCGCCGCGGTCGGCCGATCCGTCTTCGATGTAGGCCCGCGCGGCCCTGGCCTGTGCCCGCGCGATGTTTTCGACGCCGGCGGCGAAGTCGGGCAGGTCCTGGAGCTCGGGCCGGAGCATCTCCTCAGGGAAGACCGTCACCGGCGTGTCGAAAATCCTTCCGAGATAGGTGCTTGCAAACAGGGCGGTGATCCGCCAGCCGAGGCGGCTCGCGGGGATGGTCCTTCCCTCAAAGGTGAAGTCCAGCACGCGCTCGAGGTAGCCGTTGCGGATCATGGTGCCCGTGTCGCGCTCCTCGGGCGTAAGCCGGGACCAGAGCTCCGGCACGAGGAGGGAGATGTCGTGCTCGACCCGGAACCCTCTGCCGATGTGCCCCGCCGCCGTGGTAAAGCCGTCATGGCCGGCGAGGATGAAGGAAAGCAACAAATTATTAAGGTCAGTGGTAGGAACAAGGGCATTGAAGGGACCCTTGGTGAGGGCTCCCTCGCTGCCGGCTCCCGTGGTCGAGGGGCTCTTGCCGGTAAGCGAGCAGATGAAGTCCATGAAGAGCTCGGGGAGTTCCTGGTAATGGATGGGTCCGTAGACGGCCAGCGGGAGTATGCCTGGTTCCGCGGGGTTGTTGCGCCGCCCGGGCAGCACGGAGTGGACGGGGTTGAGGACGGGCTGGCCCATGGGGATGCCACGGAAGAGCCGCGTGCCGAGTTCGGCGAGCCAGTTCCCGCGGGCGTCCACAAGCGAAGGGTCCAATTGAAGGTACCGGGGGTTTTTCGTGGGTTTGCCGTCCACGAGGCGCAGCTTGTCGCTCGCCACGAACCACTGGTGCCGGCTGTCAGCGGCAGCGGCCTGGATAAAGGCCCGCATGGGGTCGCTGTATTCCGAGAAGGTCACCACCTTCTCCACCATGCGTGCTGCCTTGAGGCGCGGCAGGGCGTCGAAGTTGGAGATGAAGTTGTCGTTGCGGGCGAGGTCTTCCTCTGCCTTGCGGTCGTAGCCGCGCAGCACCGCGTCGTCGGGACGCTGGAAAAAGCGCGCCTCGCAGTTCCTGGCGAATTTGAGCGACTGGCCGGGCTTGACCCACCAGGGCAGGCCCGAAAGTCCGGCGGCGGGGACGGTCACGCTCACCGTGATGTCGTCCTCCCACTGCACCTTTACTGCGGGCATGAAGTCCTGCCGCAGCTTGAAGGTCCGCTGCTTGCCCGTGGCGTCGCGGCCTACCCTGAGGTAGGAACCCTGCACGACGCGGCCGGCGAATTTGATGATGTTGCCCGGCGCCCCGTTGACCGCGTCGACGGTGAAGCGCGACTCCCAGTCCTCACCCCACTCCCTGCGCCAGAAGCGCTTGATCAGGAAGACCAGGGCCTTGATGCGCTCCGGGATGGAGCGGAGCCACGTGTTGTGTGAATCCGTGTAGAGCGTGGAGGGCGACAGGAGCTTGATGACCGAGCCGAGCGAGCGCTCCGGCGAGAGGATGGGCCGGTGGTCCTCGCGGCGCTCAGGATCGTGCTCGCGGAAGCGGTGCGCGTAGTCGCCCTTGATGATGCCCCGCACCATCGCCATGTCTGCCTCGAAGTCGCCCGTAGTCAGGGGGTAGTAGGCGATCGCGTCCGAAATCGACTTCGAGATCTCCGACTTCCCGCCCCCTGACACGGTACAGGGCTTGTGGCAGAGGAGTCCCTCAGCGGCCTTGCCGACGAGGCGCCAGGCCTTCGAACCCGGGTGGCGGTCCATGCGAACCTGGTAGCCTGTGGGATGCACGTAGACCTCGTTCGGCAGCACGCCGAGCGCGCACTCCTGTCCCTCCCGCTTCCAGCGCGCGCGCTGGTCCTCGAGGGAGATGACCGCGTCGCCGGGCAGGTAGACGATGTCGGGAAAGCGCCGGTCGACTCCGTGGCCGTCGGGGAACCACTCCACCGCCTCGCCCATGATTTCGCGGACGCGGCTGATACCGTGGCCCTGGGCACGGAGATCGAGGTCGGGGACAAAGCGCGTTCCGATGCTGTAGGCCGGGAAGACCAGGGCTCCCCCCGAGTGCTCCTCCTCCGCCAGCCCGTGGAGGTTGGCCGAGTAGGAGATCTGCGTCTTCACTTCCTTTTTTGCGTAGCCGAAATAATTGTCTGCAATGATCGACACGATGACGCCCCGTGCGTCGCGGGCGGTGATCTTGAAGGCCTTGCCCTCGTTGTAGAGCTCTCCAGGGTCCTTCCATGCCATGCCGTCGCGGCGCTGGCGCTCCGTCGCGTCCTCCCAGCGTGGAAGTCCCAATTGGACCTTGGTCATGGTCACCAGGTGCGTCGCCAGGATGATGCAGCCCGAGTGGCCGGTCCAGTGCATCGGGGCGAGGGCCGCGTCGTTGTCCGGCACCCAGGGGTCGCCTGAGTTTCCGAAGATGCTTTCGATGAAGTCGAGGCTCGCGGCCAGCGAGCCCGGCGCGAAGAGGCGGATCTCCATCGCGCGTTCGTCCGAAAAGCCGGGAACCTCGGGCATCACAGGGGGCCGTATGAGAAGGGACAAAAAGCAGCGTGCGGGCTCAGCTCCGGTCGCGCTGAAGGGCAGGCACATGAGCTCGGCCGGCGGCGCAAGGGCTGCCGCCAAGAGGCGCGCGAAGGCAAGCTTGGGCACGGTCTTCTTGTCGGGAGGGACAGGCAGCCCTCCCTCCGTCACATGGAAAACACCCTCGGTAGTTCGACGATCGTTCGAGGGATTGTGGAGGATGCCGTTGCGGACGCGCCAGCTCGAGAGCGTGGGCGACTGGTGTTCGTGGGCGTCGGGAGGCAGCGACAGTTCGCGTCCCATGCCGTAGCGGTCGAGGACAAAGGTGTTGGCGGGCAGGTGTGGCACGGGCTCGCCCGAGTCCGCCAGGTAGTCGTTGAGAAAGGCCTGGATGCGGGCGTCCGAGGGAGGAAGCCGGTCGCCCAGGAGGCGGTTCTTCTCGCGGAGGTTCTCGAGGGTATCGGAGGCCAGTTCGACGAGGGAGGTGCCTTCCTTGACGTAGAGGGGCAGGCCGAGGGTTGCCAGCTTGATGTCGATATAGGAGACGAGGCGGCCATGGTCCCGCTCGGAACTCCTGTCAAGGCCGATCCCGAAATCTCGCTTGATGGGCATTGAATCTCCCTTCGCTTCCGGACTGAAGCCCGATCCCCTGTCCGGTTGTTTGTCCTATCGTAGCGAAAGGAGGCAGTCATGGTCGAGGGGGCGTTGTGACACTATTATATATAGTGTCACGAATCTGGCTTGCCCAAGCCTGGCCTCGCTTGACTGTCCTTACTTGACTGTCCTTACTTGACTGTCCTTACTTGACTGGCCTCGCTTGACTGGCAGCCCAACAAAACACAGAGTAGAGACGGTATTTTCAGGACTTTCCGGAGGTTTCCCTTGCATTGGATTACCCGCGCCCACATCCATGTCGACCGCGTCGCCTGCCCCTGGCTCATCAGCCGCTTTGTAGATTCCGACGCTGAGTTCCACTTTGTTGCCAAGGCCCTCGTGGATGAGGAAGCCAAGCGGCTCGGAGCCATCCCCTTTGACGCGCCGGGAGCCGAGCTCGGACATCGGGGGGACCATTGTTCCTTCCTGTCCATCATGGAAAAATACGCTCTCAAAGACCCGGCACTCACACTCCTTGCGGAGGTCGTGAACGCGGCAGACACCGACAAGCTGGACTCGAATCCCTACGCCGCAGGGCTCGAAGCGATTGCCCAGGGGTTTTCCCTCATGCATCCCGATGACCTCGAGAACCTCGAGCTCCAGTTCGGGGTCTACGACGCCCTGTATGCTTTTTTCCGCCTGAAGGCGAGGACAGCGTGAGCGCGACTGCGACCGGCGCCGCCGGGCCGGAACCCGGACATAGCCTGCGCGATATGCGCCTCCTTTTTGCGACGCGCTCCCTCAGGATGTTCTCCTACGGCTTCCTCTCGGTGGTCCTCGTCCTCTACCTCGCGGGCCTGGGCTTCGACGAGTGGCGCATCGGGCTCCTCCTCTCGCTCACCCTCCTGGGCGACACCCTCGTCTCGCTCTTCATCACGACAAGGGCCGACCGCTTCGGACGGAGGAAGATGCTCATACTTGGGGCCTTCCTCATGGTCGCGGCAGGCATTCCCTTTGCCCTTTCGGGCAACTTCCTGGTGCTTGTCATCGCAGCGACGATCGGCGTGATCAGCCCCTCCGGCAACGAGGTTGGGCCCTTCCTCGCCATCGAGCAGGCAGCTCTCTCGCAGACACTCACCGACGAGCGGCGGACGGCTGTGTTTTCCTGGTACAACCTCTCTGGGTCATTCTCGACAGCCTTCGGAGCGCTCGCCGGAGGATGGACTGCCCAGCTCCTTCAAGGTGGGGGGATGGACCCTGTTGCCAGCTATCGCACTTTGGTATTCGCCTACGCGGCCGCAGGTCTCGTTCTTGCCGCTGGATTCCTGGGATTGTCCGCCTCGGTGGAGGCTCCGGCCAACGCTGCGCCCGTCGGCAGGCTTGGGCTGGGCAAGTCGAAAAAGATCGTCCTGAAACTTTCAGCCCTCTTTTCCCTCGACGCCTTCGCCGGGGGCTTTGTGATCCAGAGCCTCATAGCCTACTGGTTCCATGTCCGCTTCGGAGCCCAGCCGGGACTCCTGGGGACGATATTCTTCCTGGCCAATATCCTGGCAGGCTTTTCCGCCCTTTCGGCGGCGGGGCTCGCCAAGCGCTTCGGACTGATAAATACAATGGTATTTACCCATATTCCGTCCAACCTGCTCCTGATCCTCGTGCCCCTCATGCCCAACCTGCCGCTGGCCATCGCGGTCCTCCTCCTGCGCTACAGCATCTCGCAGATGGATGTGCCTACCCGGCAATCGTACACGATGTCCGTCGTCAGCCCCGAGGAACGCTCGGCCGCCGCCGGCATCACCGGCATCGCCCGCACTACCGGGGCCTCGATCTCGCCCGCGATCGCAGGGAACCTCGTGGCGAATTCAGTAACCGCCAGCCTTCCCTTCATCATCTCAGGCGGGCTCAAGATCGTGTATGACCTGCTTCTGTACAGGTCGTTCAAGGGGAGCGAAAAGGCAAAGGCGCTGGAGGGTCAGAGCCCCAGGGGTTGACCCGCACAGCTGCACAAGCTGCCCTGCGCTGATCCCGAGGGCCAGCGCGATGCGGCGGCGACTTGATGCCCGGATCTTCGGGGAGGTTCCAGGCTTGGAATACGCGGCCTGGGAAATGCCGAGCCGCGTGGCGACTTCGGTCTGCGTGAGACCGCACCCCAGCCCTACTTCTGCCTCGCCATGAGGAGCTCCGCGAACATCGCCGTGTCGCCCTTTCCGATGATCGAGGTCGTCTTCTTGTCCTTGATCACCGAGAGCTCGGTGAGGACGAGGTTACCCTTGTCGTCGAAGCGATAGGCGATCCGCATTTCGAGCTTGGGCTCCTTGATGCTGATGAGTCTTGTTTTTGCGTCGAGGCTGTACTTGTGGGTAAGCCCCTCCTTGGACATCGGGTCGGACATGGTGGTGGCAGTGAAGGTCATCACCATATCGAGTTCCTTTTCGACCGTGCCGTCGGAGTACGTGCCCTCGACCGCCTTCCAGGTGCCGACTATGGCCTTTGCGTCCGGCAAGGCAGCTGCAAGCAGCGATGAAACAAACAATGCGGACAAAACCACTGCTGCAATCTTCTTCACGATAGCCTCCTTCACTTCTTTCCGTATTTCGCCATCGCCTCGTCGTAGAGGGCGCGGTCGACCAGATAGGTCGTGCGTTCGCGGGCCAGTTCTTCCATTTTCTGCCGCGCCAGGGCCTTCACGAAGCGCGGCACGTTCGCGTCGAAATCGGCCTGCACCGCCGCATCCCAGATTACAGGCGTCTCGTCAGCGACAGTTTCTTCGCCGGTCTCCCCGACCGGGGCGGCAGGGGCGGGCGGGGGTGGGGTCGCGCAAGCTGCAAGGGCCAGGCAGGCGATCAGGGCAAGCGGCGCCAGCTTTGCATTCATAGTCATATTAACTCCTCGGACAAACGATATGGCTTGATTCAGGGCGACGAGCCACGCAGGAGCCCGTCACCTTCCCCGGCTCAGGATTCACTAGCCTCAGGCTTCCCTAGCCTCAGGCTTCCCTAGCCTCAGGCTTCCTCCGCGACGGCGGTGCCCGCTTCCTCCAGGGCCACGATGTTTTCCTTGCGTTTCGGCGATTTCATGAACAGGGCCGCCAGTGCGCCGAAAAGCGGAGCGATGGCCGCCAGACGGAAGGCGTCGTTCATCGCGTTCGACATGCCCACATAGACGCCGTGCGTCAGGCTCTTCGTGACGGCCTCCTGGTCTGCCTTGTCGGGGAAGAAGGGCGCCAGCCTGTCCTTGTAGGCGTTCATGTCCAGGGACGAGGAGGACATCGTGCCGGAGCTGCCCTTCATGCCGTCGAGCATCATCGACTTGACGCGGTCGAACTTCCTGGCGAGGCGCTCGCTCGGGGCGGCCTGGGCGGCGATTCCCTTTTCCATGCTGGAAGGCATGAAGTTCCCGAAGGCTGTCGCAATTACGACGATTCCGAGGATGCCGCCCACCTGGCGCAGCATCGACAGGGTTCCCGAAGCGCTTCCGACCTTGGCTATCGGCACGTCGAGGAGGGCTGCGCTGGTCGTCGGCGACATGGGCAGGCCGATGCCGATGCCCAGGACCACGAAGGGTAACACCAGGCTGGCCAGGGTAGTCTCGGGGGAAAGGCGCGCCACGAGGAAGAGGGCCAGGGACATCACGATCATGCCCACAAAGATGATCCACTTGGCTCCGAAGCGGTCGGCCAGGGTGCCTGCCAGGGGCGAGGCCACGAGGACCGCCAGCGCCATCGGGATCATTGCGAAGCCTGCGTGGAGGGCGTCGAGGCCCACCACGCTCTTCAGGAAGAAGGGCGTGAGGAAGAAGGTACCCATCATCGCGAAGTTGAGTATGGCCGTCACCACGACACCACCGGCGAAATTGGGGTCGGCGAAGAGCCGGGCCTCGAAGAGGGGGTTCTGCTTGCGTGACTCGCGGAAGAGGAAAATGGCCCCCAGAAGGACGGATAGTCCCAGGATGACCGGCGTGACGCTCAGGGACCCGAAGTTCAGTGTTGCACCGAACAGCGAGTAGTCCGCCTTTTTCCAGAGCCAGCCGTAGTTCTTGCCACCTTCGACGAGACCGTAGGTCAACAGGAAGAGGGCGCCCGCCGAAAGCAGGACCGCCAGGGGATCGAGCTTGAAGGCCTCGGACTCATCCCGGGATTCCGGCACCAGGGCGAGGGTCCCGATGATTGAAACAATTCCCAGGATCGTCGACAGGAAGAAGATGTAGCGCCAGCCCTGGCTGATGCCTGAAAGTGCATTGAGCCCGTCCCCGAGGCCGTGTGTGGCAAGGCTGCCGCCCACGAGGGGGCCGACGACGACCGCCAGTCCCGAGACCGCTCCCCACATGCCCATGGCCGCCCCGCGCTCTTTTTTCTCGAAATTGGCAGCGATCAAAGAGGTAGTCGCCGGCATCATCATCGAGCCGCCCAGGCCCTGCACCACGCAGGAGGCTAAAAGCCAGGGAAAGCTGCTGGCCAGGCCCGCGAGGAGTCCGCCCAGTGAATAAAACGCCAGGCCGATCATGAAGATCTTCTTGCGCCCGATGGCGTCACCGAGCTTGCCCATCATGAGGAGGAAGGAGGTGAAGGCAAGCATGTAGCTCGTCATCACCCAGCCGACCTGCGTCATGGATACGCCGAAGTCCCGCATGATGTCGGGATTCGCAAGGTTGAGCGTCGTGTTCTGCATCATGATGATGAAGAGGGACGTGCATACCACCGCGAGGATCAGCCACTTGTTTGTCTTTTTGGTCTGCGTCAATTGCATTCCTCCTGAGCCATACTGCTTTCTATCTCGACGAGGCGCGACATTATTTCGAAGGCCTGCCGAATTGTTACCCTTTCTTCATCCGAGAGCGGGGCGAAATACTCTTCTACCCGGACGCGGACGCCTTGAAAGGCTTCGGCCAGGGCTTTTTCGCCAGCTTCGGTTGTCTGTATCCGCGCGATCCGCCGGTCATCGCAGTCGCGGACCCTCTCGATCATGGCCTTCTCGACGAGCCTTTCGGCTATCAGCGATAGCTGGGACTTGGCCATGTGACACTTGTCAGCGGCCTCGGTGATCGTCGCTCCGGCTGTGGTGTGGAGAAACCCCAAAAGGCCAAGTTCTGGCCTTCCTAGGCCCTTGGTGGGCGTTGCAGCCTTGAAAAGCGAGCCGTGGAAACTCCCGTAAACCCTGAACATGAGGTGGGCAAGGTCCTCTTCAGTCTTAGGCACCCGCGAGTACCGTTATGGTTAACATAGTAGAAGATTAATCAAATTAACTATATTGCGTCAAGAGGATTCGCCAAAAAAAGCCCGGCCACGGTGACCAAGCTTGGAGGGAAACTCATTGTGCGCGCAGGCGGATCTGTGACACCCCTGTCGTCCGCCTTACTTCCAGAATACCTCGGCCCCCAAGGCTGAAAGCAGGGCATCATTGCTGGCTATGGGCAGGCCCTCGATGATCGCCTGCGCGGCAAGCATCCGGTCGAAGGGGTCGCGGCGCTCCCCCGAAAGGCTGCCAGCCCGGAGCGCGTGTGCTGCGCTCATCGGAAGCTCGCGGAAAAGATCGACAGCCATCCGCTCTTCCCATTCGACGAGAATGGGGCCAGCAGACGGGAGTTTTCCAATCCTGTATTTGGTCGCGATTTCCCAGGCGCTGGCTGAGCTCACCAGGATCTCGTTGGCCCTGTCCCGGAGGAGGGCGAGGACCCTGGCCGAGAGTTTCTCAGGTTCTGCCCACCACCAGAGAAGCACGTGGGTATCGAGGAGGAACTTCACGATTCCCAGGCTCCGAGCTCTTCACCTGGAAGCGCCTCGAAAAAACTCTCGGGCACTGAGCCCGCATAGCGGCCAGGAACCCGCTCTCGGAGGTCTTCCAGAGGGAGGAGGCGGGCAAAGGGCTTGCCTCCCTTGGCGAGGATGATTTCCTCTCCCGCATGGGCGCGATCGAGAAGCTTGGAGAAGTTGGTCTTGGCTTCGTGGACATTCACTGAGGTCATACGAGCAATATAGTCCAGGTAGTGGACTAAGTCAATCCACCGCCTCCATCGACACGATCTTGCGCCTGAACCTCAGTAGCCCAGCTGCACTCCCAGCCACTTCTTCCAGTCTGCCTGGTTTGCTGCCACCAGGCCGATGCCGACGTGTGCTGTAGTCTCTGCAACGAGCCAGTCCTTGTCGGCGAAGGTAAAGCGCTGGCCGCCTCCCGGAACATCCACGGCAGCCATGGCATGGGAGTATTCCTTGGATAGCATCAGGATGGATGGGATGCCACGCCGCTCGAGGATGAGGGTCATCACCATGGCGCGCGAGTCACAGTCTCCCCGGCCCTCGACCGCCGCCGTGATGGGATCGATGAAGTCGATGCCGTTGGGATCGCGTTCATACTTCCAGTCCTGGACCCAGGCCAACAAGCTTCGAGCCACCGAGGTGGGGTCTGCGGGAAGGAGGGGATCGATCTGCGATACGAACTGGTCCATCCTGCGGGAAGCCTCGCGGAAGATCAGGCGGTAGCAGCGCGCCCAGGCGTCTTTCCATAGCGTTTCGTGCTTGGCATAGGATTCAAGAACACGGAATTCGCGTGCGGCAGTCTCTTCGACGCGGGTCGCCTCATCCTTGCTGAAGGCCACATCGAGGGTAGTCTGACCGAATTTCACCTTCCGGGTTTCCTTCCTTGCGGCGGGGAAGGGCAGGAGGTACTGCGAGACTGGACCGGGCGCGCGGAGTGCTGCACGGTCGATGGAAAATCCATCGAGGCAGGAGAACATGAGGTCGGAATAGCTTTCGACGGTGTCGGGATCGGTCCATGCGAGGAGGGCAAAGCTCGCCTCGGCGGGGGTCTGACCCTTCGCTGGTTTCCCTGCCACCACGATGGCCCAGCCCTTGCGAAGCGCGCCGTCCTGGGAGAAATCGAGCTCCATCATGGCAGCCTCGCGACCTTCATATATAAAGCCTTCCTTCTCGCCGCTCGAGCGGAGCCCACCCTCGATGTGGGACATGAGGGCAGTCCTGTCCTTGAAACGGCCGGGCGCGTAGACGAAGAAGTCGAACTCCATGCCCTGGTTGGGATCGGCGAAGCTGAAACGGCTCTGCTGGTCGCCGTCGCTGTAGTCAAAGCCCTCTGGCAGGTCGAGGTAGCAGCCGCTCTTGTTGGACAGGACCTCCCCCGAGGCTTGCACCGGGGCGAAGAGGGCGAACGCAAGGGCGACAAAGAACGCGATTGCGCCAATGCGGGAAAGGAGCGCACGTGTTTCCATGGAGGCCTCCGCTACGAGTGTCGGCTTCAGGAACTGCGTCTTTACTGGAATTCAGGAGGGATAGGAATCGAGCACAATCGTCGCTTCCGCAAGGGCACGTCCGAGAAATTCCTCGTGGTGGGGGGCGATGTCGAAACGGGCCAGCACGCGACCGCCTTTTTCCGAATTCAGGCTCATGCAGAACTCGCCGAGGATGTCGCGTTCGAGGTCGATGGAAAAGAGTGGTGCCTGGCCCTCGCGGGGGAAGAGCAGCAGTCGATGAAGCCATCGGCTGCTGTGGTGGGCCGAGGTTTCGGCAAGACCAAGGAGAACCCAGGGGTAGCCCTTGAGGCTGCCTGTTTCGCGATGCGCCGCAAGCCCCGTGTCACGCTTCCAGGCAAGTTCACCTGGATTCGCCATCGCTCTCTTCATGGTCCAATTATAGCGCTGTTCCTTCATGGACACAAAGGCCCGCGAGGCCACCTCAAGCTCCCATTGCCCACGGCCCACGATTGTCCGTATAGTAATGACAAGGCAGCCTTCCGAGGATCCGTTTTTCTGGATCCGCAGGGCAGCCTCCCGCCCCCCGGATGGCCGTGGAGGACTCATGATCACCTATCGCACATCATCCCATGGCCAACTCGTCATCGCGGAGCGCCCCGACAGGGCCGCATGGTTTGACGTCAAGGACGCCACCAAGGCAGAGCTTGATTTCCTGGCCAGCGAATACGCCATCAATCCCGAACATATCGCCGACATCCTCGACATCGACGAGCTGGCACGCATCGAGAAGGAAGACGAGTATACCCTCGTCATCGTCCGCCTCCCCGTCTTCGATGCCCGCTTCGAAGTCGCCTATTATACTGTCCCCCTCGGGATCCTCCTCTTCCCCGACCGCATCGTCACGATCTGCCATTCCGACAACGAGGTGATGGAGGACCTCCGCAACGGCCGCGTGCGAGGTCTCGACCTGCGAAACAAGAGCGCCTTCCTCCTCCACCTCCTCGGGCGCGCTGCGATCGTCTACCTCCGCCACCTCAAGGACATCAACCGTCAGACTGCGGCCATCGAGCGCGACCTCCAGCGCTCGGTCAAGAACAACGAGCTGACCGAGCTCCTCTCGCTCGAAAAGTCCCTCGTGTTTTTCACGACGAGCCTGAAGTCCAACGAGATCCTCCTCGAGAAGCTCCAGTCCTCGCGCGCCATGCGCTTCAAGGAGGATGAGACCGAACTCCTCGAGGATGTGCTCACGGACAACAAGCAGGCCATCGAGATGTCGAACATCTATTCCGACATCCTCTCGGGGATGATGGACGCCTTCGCTTCGGTCATCTCCAACAACCTCAACATCGTCATGAAGAGGCTGACCTCGATCTCGGTTTTGTTGATGCTCTCGAACCTGATCGTGAGCGCCTTCTCGATGAACGTCGAGACTCCGCTCTCCGGCGTGAAGCACGCGTTCTGGGCCATCACCCTGGTGGCAGCCATCGCGAGCGCGATCGGCGCTTTCCTGATCAACGACTGGCGGCCGAGGCGCTGGAAAAAAGCCATCAAGTCGACGGTTACAGGAATGGCTGTAAAGTAACTCGAGGGTACATGCCGCGATCGGGCAGCCCCGGGAGACGCCCGGAGTTCAGCCCTTTTCCGCTGTCGAGACATCCGCCCAGTCGCGTACCTTCCCGAAACTTTCAAGCGATTCCCGTGGCGAGGACTTGGTGAGTGCGGCCTGGGCCAGTACTGCCTGGGCCAGGGTCTTGCCCGCCATGAGGACCTCGCGCCGCGGAAGGATTGCGGCGTCGTCAACGGCGTCGAGAAGGCGCCGCGCCACCCTGCTCGACAGCAAGCCGAGTATGCGCTCGTGCGCGCGCGGCTCGAGGCCCTGCATCGCGAGTGCGAGGATGCGGCTGTCGCCTTCTTTGAATACGGCGCGCAGCGAGCGGTCGTCGAGGGACATCACCGCGCGCGTGAGCTCATGGATGAAATCCGGATCGCTGGCGAAGTCATCCTCGCGACCGATGGCGAGTTCTCCCTCCATTTCAAGGCGCTTCACCACCGTCATGAACTCACCCTGTGCCTGGCTGATCTCGTCGCCTGAGAGCTTGCCGCGCATCCAGGCTGTATCGTCGGAAAAGATCGCGCCGCCTGCCGGACCGTAGAAACCCGCGACGAGGTCGATGCTCTCCTGGGCACAGCCGGCGAGGGCTCCAACCGCGAGCTCCCAGCCCGCACCCCTGAGCGCGCGTTCGAGCGAACGTGGGTCGAGTGAGAGGTTGCGGATGAGGTCGGGGAAGTCGCCGGGCACGAGGAGGGTCAGGCCCTTGCTGCGACGCTTCCGGAGCTTGGCCGTGATCCAGGCGCTCGATTTCTCGAAGTAGTCGAAGCCCAGGAAGGCGGTCATCCTGCGGAGCGCGATGAAGGGGTGGCGTCCTGCAGCGATGGTAGAAAGGCCTGCCCCCAGTGTGGCGAGCTCGAGTCGCGTGCCGGGGTCGAGGTCCGCCGTCGATGCCGAAGGGCTGTAGGCGAGTTCGATCGTCTCCCGGTCGGCACCCTGCGCAAGAAGCTCCAGGCCGAAGCGAAGCATCTTCCGGCTCTCGATGCGCGCGTCATCCGCGATGCTCGCAGTCTCGCTGCCACGCGCGCGCTCTGCGATGAGGGCAACGCGGCAGGCGAGTTCGAATAATGCGTCCTTTTTTTGCCTCGACACCGGCGCTGCTTTCTGGGCTGCCGTCCAGTCTGCCTCGGTGATCGAACGCGTCACGGCGCGGTCCCCTCGAGTTCCTGGAGCACCGCAAGCGCCCGGTCCGCTCCGTAGTAGGCCACCAGCTTGCGTATGAGGATGGCGCTGTCGTCGCCGGCGGACAGCGAGAGCAGGCCCTCGATGGTCGCGCAGGACCGGAGGAAGGGCCAGCCCTTCTCGTCGCCGGCGAGCAGATAGGTCGACAGGATGTCCTCGAGCGCATCGGCGGGAATGCCTTCCGCAACGAGTCTGAGACCTACCTTGAGGAGGGGGTCCTCCGACTGCATCGCATCCGCCTCGAGGGCCAGGAAGCCTTCCTTGCGGGCCTTGCGCGCCAGGTCAATGAAGCGTCGGATGAGGGGGCCGAGGGCGCGGCGGTCGTCGTCCCCACAGGCCAGTCGCTTTGCGAGCTCAGCGTTCCACCTGATCATCGGAGTCCCCCTCTGTAGGCTACGGGGCCAGTTTCCTGCGCCCCCGCCCCCAGACTAACACGTCCCGCTTCCTGGAGGAAGCCCGCCTCCTGACAATTGTAACGATGCAGGGACTCCCTCGGGCCTCGCAAACCTTCCATCCAGGCCATGCTCCGGCTCCACCCGCTGCCAGGAAACAGGTCTCGGGGAGTTTCCCGCCCTCGCGGAATATCCGATCGCCTGAGCCCTGCAGGATGTCGGTGATCGCGATGTCAAGGTTGAGCGCAGCCCCGACAAGGGTGCGGCACAGACCGCAACGCGGGGCGCATCGGCGGTTCCGTCATCCCGTTTCAATGGTCATCAGGGGACAATGAAGCGATGCATGTGTTTTTTTTGTGCAGTTCATCATATCGGTAGTATACAGAATCCCAAAGGCATGGCAAATTGTGGGTATTGGATCGTAGAGTTGAGAAGATTACTTTGACTTTCTCCGACTCTTCGATACAATTAGATGCGGTGGCCCGAATGGTGGGTCGTTGCGCAATCGTGGTGACGCGCGGGTCGCGCCGCCGAGTACGTCGCGGAGGAATCGTGGTGCGGGATGGGTCCGGGGCCCGTCATCACGTGGAAGGAGGAGATGAGATGTCTGAAAAGAATCCCGTCGCTGTCCTGGACATTCGGCTCGTCGACGAGAAGCTCATTGGCGATGCCTTTTTTCAGGACTACAAGAAGGTCCACGAGCGCGTGGATCAACTGCTTGAGCATGCGGGGAAGCCCTACGACGACACGGTCATCGCCGGGATCGAGGGACAGCTTCTCGCCTGGCTCCGACCACAGGAGGCTGCAGCTTCCGTTGAGGGCAGGCTCGATAGCCTGTTCCGCTGCGGACTTGCCCATGTCTGTGTCGCCATTGTTTCGTGGGTCGATTCGGGACTCGGGCTCGATGACATTGTCTCGCGTTCCCTTGGGGAAATGCGCGCGCGCGGCTGGGCTGACAGGCACTACGATCCGGGGCTTGCAGAAGCTGCTGCGGTTCGCTACCCCGCCACTGAAAAGAAATCCGCGCCGGGTAAACCGGCGTCGATATTGCACGTCACGGCTGCCGGAAAATCCGGCTCCCGTCAATGGAAGAAGGAGGTTTCTACGATGAATGACGGTACCCAGGATTCCGGTTCCGCAATGGCCGGGACGGTTCCAGTCGCACCTGCCGACAAGCCGGTAGAGGCGAAGGTCGCCAAGCGTGGTCCGAGGAAGGCTGCTGCGAAAAAGGCGCCTGCCAAGAAGGCTGCCGCCGCGAAGCCCAAGGCAGAGAAGAAGGTCGCCGCAAAGAAGGCGCCTGCCAAGAAAGCCGCTGCAAAGCCGAAGCCAGAAAAGAAGCTTGCCGCGAAGAAGGTTGCCGCCCCGAAGAAGGCAGTTGCGAAGAAAGCCGCCCCGAAGAAGCTTGCCGCGAAGAAAGCTGCTCCGAAGAAGGCAGTCGCCAAGAAGGCCGCTCCGAAGAAGGCAGTCGCCAAAAAAGTCGCCGCAAAGAAGCCCCTCGCCGAAAAAAAGCTTGCAGCCAAGAAGCCTGCGGCCAAGAAACTCGTCGCGAAGAAGCCCGCCGCCAAGAAGGTTGTTGCGAAGAAGGCTGCTGCTCCCAAAAAAGCCGCAGCGAAGAAGACCGCCGCCAAGAAGCCCGCCGCCAAGAAGGCTGTTGCGAAGAAGGCAGCTGCTCCCAAAAAAGCCGCAGCGAAGAGGGTTCCCGCCAAGAAGTAAGGCCTATAAGGGTCGTAATTATAAAGGCCGTCCGGAAGCGATTCCGGACGGCCTTTTGCTATTTTTTTCCCCTTGGACTTGAGCCTGCGCAGGTATGGTGGTTTGCCTGCGCTGCCGTGGGGCTTTTGTCGGTCGCGGTGGCCGCAGAGTTCGCCAGACGAAATGCCATTTCCGAATTATGAAATATGTGCTATCATCGCGCGGCCTTGATACGGCTTTCGGTCGACGAGCGGGAAGGGGAATGGCGATGAGGGTTTCGAATTCGATACGCGATAATTTCGGACGCTCCTCGTGGATCCGGCGCATGTTCGAGGAGGGCCGAAAGTTGCGCCTCGAATTCGGCAACGATGCTGTATACGATTTCAGCCTCGGCAACCCAGACATCGAGCCGCCGGCAGTCTTCGGGGAGGTACTCGAACGGCTCGCCCGCGATGTGCGGCGCGGCACGCATGGCTATATGCCCAACGCAGGCTACCCTCAGGTGCGCGCCATCGTTGCCGCGCACGCATCCACGGAACAGGGGCTCACGATTCCCGCTGACAATATAATAATGACAGTGGGAGCGGCTGGCGCCATCAACGTTGCCCTGCGCACCATCCTCGATCCCGGCGACGAGGTCATCGTGCTCAAACCCTGGTTTGCGGAATACTGGTTCTACATCCAGAATTTCGGAGGGATCTTTGTCGGCGTCGATACGCAGGCAAACTGGCACCTCGACCTTGGAGCCATTGAAAGGGCTCTTTCCCCGCGCACTGCCGCCATCATCGTCAACTCACCAAACAACCCCAGCGGTGTTGTCTACAGCCGGGAAGAGCTCTCCGAGCTCTCGGAGCTTCTTTCACGGCACGGACGCGCTACAGGCCGCTGGCCCTGCCTCATCGCCGACGAGCCCTACCGACAGATCGTCTACGACGATGTCGAAGTCCCCTCGATCATGGCCCTCTACCCCGAGACCATCGTCGCGACAAGCTGGTCCAAGAGCCTTTCGCTTCCTGGCGAGCGCATCGGCTACCTGGCCGTGTCGCCCAACGCATCCAACGCCAGGGAGATCCTCGACGGCCTCACTCTCAGCACGCGCATCCTGGGTTTTGTAAACGCGCCGGCCCTCCTCCAGCGCATCGTCGCGGAAATCATCGAGAGCAAGGCAGACATCTCAAGCTACGCCCGCCGCGGCGGCATCCTCACCCGCGGGCTCCGCGCCGCCGGCTACGAGTTCCCTGACCCGTGCGGAGCCTTCTATGTCTTTGCGCGCGTGCCTCCCCGATCGGTGGCAACCCCCGAGGCTCCCCGCGATGACGTTGCCTTTGTCATGCATCTGAAGGAGCGGCGCATCCTCGGAGTCCCCGGGATTGGCTTTGGCGCCCCCGGCAATTTCCGCCTCTCCTTCTGTGTGCCCGAAAAAACCATTCGTGAATCGCTGCCGGGTTTTGCCGAGGCACTGACGGCCTGGTGATCTTTCCTCTCCAGGCCCGGACGCATATAATTGCGTATGGCCATCTCGGTTATTCCCGTTGAGCAAAGCTTTCTCGACGCCATCATTGCGCGGCAGCTCAGCGAAAACGCAGCGCATGAAAAAGCCTGCGCCGAAAGACTCCAGCGCGCACGCGACGAAGCGAAGCGCCTCGCAGCGCTTACTACCGAGTCTTGAAGAAAGGCTACGCGAGAGCGCATTTCGCTTCGCC
>JBAXTA010000209.1:0-8513 GCA_037130415.1 Spirochaetota bacterium | reverse complement strand
AGCGGACGGGAAAAAACACCTAAAAGGGCTTAAGAACTCGGTACTCTCAAGTTCTACAGTATATAACATAATTGATTCTCCTTTCAGTAAAAAAAGCCCAGATGTCCTTGACCAACTCGGCGAGCGCCTCGACTCTAGCCGCCGAGAAATTATGCTTCGCCTCGACATCGGCCTTACCAAACTCTACAACCTCTACCATGATCCTGAGCTTTCCGTTACTTCAGTCGTGAAGGAGACGAAGTGCGTGGATGCTGAGGCGGAATGGGCCATTCCGAAGATCGTTGCGCTACGAGAGCTCAACAAGGCTATCGACGAGGCGGTGCGGGATGCCTATGGGTGGTCGGATATTCCGCTGCAGCATGGGTTTCATGAGCTTGAGTTCTTGCCAGAGAATGACAGGGTGAGGTATACGATCAGCAATCCTGTAAGGAAGTTGATTCTGGGGGAGCTGCTCAAGTTGAATCATTTGAGGCATAGGGAAGAGCTGGAGGCGGGGATCGTGGATGAGGAGGGGAAGAGGATTAGGGGGAAAGAGGGGAAGGGGAGGAAGATTAAGGAAAATTCTGGACAGGGGGGGCTATTTTGAGGTGGCACGGAGATAATACAACAAAGGGGAGCCGCTAATGGCAAGCACTATCGGTTCTTTCAATTCCCAGATCAAGGATATCGATTTCATCCTGTTCAAGAAGACTGACCTCAGGGCCTTCTTTAAGAAAGAGGCCGAAACCCTTGACGAGACCGAGATCGGATTGGTCTTCGACGACCTCTTCGCCTTCAACGCCTACCTCGGCAGGATCGAGGATTATGGCTTCATCGAGAAGGTTCCTTTCTGGGAATATAGTGTCTGCCTCGAGTGGTGCGAGACCCACATGATGTTTGGCGATGTCTTCGAACTCAACCTGAAAAACGCCAGGCGCTTTCTCGGGAACCTTCGAAGGTACTATGACTTTCTCACCGACCAGGGGAAACTTACCGACAGCTCGGAACTGCGAAAGGCCGAGAAGCATATCGCGGGAGGCAAGCGGCTCAGGCTGGTAAAGGAAATTCCCTACACAGGAACTGAAACCTATACTGCCCTTACAATCGGAAAGGAAACCTTCATCTTCGATATGGCGGACTATTGGCTTCTCATCCTCCTGGCCACACTCTTTGACGACAACTGGACCATGCTTCTCGAGGCGGCATTCGGTATTTCCGGAGAGAGGGCACAAAAGGTCAAAGGGCTCCAGAAGAAAGTCCATGCCTCCGGGATGTCGGGCCTGCGAGACATCATGTATAGCGATGTGCAGAAGTCCGATGTGAAACAAGCCAATGCTTGGTTTTATGGAAGTGGGGGCCAGTAATGATGGGAGAGGATGGTGGGCAGGGGGGATTGTTTTGAGAAGATACCTGACTGTTCTATCCGATCGTCGAGTTATCCTCAAGGAATGGAGGTCTGATGCGCGTCTATCTTGATAATTGCGTCTTCAATCGTCCTTTTGACGACCAGGGTCAGCTCATCATCTCGCTTCAAACCCAGGCCAAACTGGCTATACAGGAACAGATCCGCGCAGGTGCTCTGGATCTGGTATGGTCGTACATTCTTGATAGCGAGAATTTGGCTAATCCATTCGAAACACGACGTGCTTTTGTCGCAGTCTGGAAGTCATTTGCAATACTCGATCTTGAGGAATCTGTCCAGATCTTTACGTGGGCTGAGGAAATTGCGGCAAGAGGAATCAGAGAAAAGGACGCTTTGCATATCTCTTGCGCACGCGCGGGAAGCTGCGACTATTTTGTTACAACGGACAGGCGCATTTTGAGAGAGAAGGCTTTCGGCCCACTCAGAATTGTCGATCCTATAGCGTTTCTTTTGGAAAAGGAGGAAGGCAAACATGGCGACTGACACGGAACTCAAAATGGAGGGAATGACGATCCTCCTGGAACGACTCGGGATTGTCGAGGCCGAACGCTTCATCTCTCTCGTTCAACGGGAGAAATTCGATTATACGGAATGGCAGAAGGGGCTTTGGCAGGGAAAGTCTGTACGGGAGATTTCCGACGCAGCTATGGAGTACAGGAAGGAGCATCCTGCGCAGTGAACATGCATGTGTATCTGTAGCCGCCGTAGGTCCGTAGACGGGCGCCTCATCAGCAAGCTGAGATCGGAGTTGACTGTCCATGTGAACTGGAACACCAGTATGAGATACGAAAGTTCTGGAAGAATCGCCGATTCGGAAGCGCGGAAATGGTGGAGACTCGCCAATGGGGCCTTCCAGGGATTGGCCAAGGACCTGTGCACGGGAGAGGCAGTATGAACACGCAGATACAACACCTTGATGAGGCCCGTTCCGCGCTCATCGAAACGCTGATGTCGAAATGGGCCGAATTCCACGCCGAGAAGCTTCTCATCATCGAGGATGCCTTCGGCCGCTTTACGCTTGGGGTATGGGGAAAGAGCTATTCCCGTGAGGTACTTCAAGGCGCCTTGGATTCCATAGCGCCATTTGGCTCGGGATCCTTCTTCGAAGCCCCTTCAGAAGCCGAAGCCTTCGATCCCCTCGAGCTCGCCACATCCTGGAAGGAAGCCCGCACCATCGATGACGAAGATCTCTGGAGCGCACGCATCAGGCTGATCGTCAGGTACCGCATGCTCCCAGGTTGGCAAAGGATCACCACGAGGCCTCTTTGGGCCAAGGAAGAAGCGCGACCCTGCCCCCTCGTGACCTTCTATTCCTTCAAAGGAGGCATGGGCAGGACCACGGCTCTCTCCCTCTTCGCCTTGAGCCGCAGCATCCTTGGCGAGAATGTCGTCGTCGTCGATTGCGATCTCGACGCGCCTGGCCTCGGGAGCATCCTCGCGCCTGAATCGCCTCCACCCTACGGCGTCGTGGACTATCTCATTGAAGCCCCGGTACTCGGTAAGCGACCCGACGATCTGCGCGACTATTCCTACCTCGTCGATCTGGGCAA
The DNA here is from genome assembly GCA_037130415.1 of Spirochaetota bacterium. GTDB lineage: Bacteria > Spirochaetota > Spirochaetia > Treponematales > Rectinemataceae > CAIJMU01. The sequence continues at coordinate 5,561 of JBAXTA010000209.1, read as the reverse complement.
GCAGAGAACAGCAGGAAGCCTCCGGGTATTCCCTTCTGGCAGACTCGATGGGAACTATCTCGGGAAGATGGCTCGTCTGGATTTCGAGACGGACGAAAATGCCGAGCCGGGCCACCGTCATCCCCTCGAAGAGCTCCTCATTCAGATACGCGAAAACCTGAGCCCTGACTGGATTCTCGTCGACTCCCGTACCGGCTTCTCGGAGACAGCGGGGATGCTCCTTTCGGGCATGTGCGATTTCCAGGTCTTGTTCGGCGTTCACTCGGAGCAAAGCTGGGATGGGCTAACCTACGCGATCCGAAAAATCGGGGCGGAGCGGGTAGAACGCGGTATCCCCCAGGCGGACTCGCTCGTAATCCACGCCATGGTCCCGGAGTTGCGGAAGGAAGAAAGAGACGCGCTTCTGGAGAGCTTCGCCGAACGGTCCCGCGATATCTTTTCCGAGAACTATTACTCGGCGCCAGAAGCGGACATGGACGAGGCATTCTGGTATCTCGATGAGGCTGGAGGTGAGAGTTCGCCCGATCATCCCCTCCCGATTTCCTACTCGATGAGCTTGTCGCAATCGGCATCCGTCCCGGCCCTTGTCGACATCCTTCAATCCTCACGGGAAGTACAGCGCTTCTGTGAGGTTCTGGCCGCTCACGCGGGCGGGGAGCCGATCGAGGCGCGTCCGTGAAGCACGAAGAGCTTCTGAGCGCGCTGTCCCGGATGGGAAGCAACGGGCGCGCCGAGTACGAAGACGACAAACTATTCCAGAAATGCTTTTATCCCGTTCCGGAGCAGATGAAGGCCCTCGAGCCCGACGTGGTGCTGATACTCGGGAATCGAGGCGCCGGGAAGACCTCCCTTTTCAGGGCCGTCGCCGAGTTCGGGTTGACCGAGCATCTGCGCGAGCTCTATCCCAAGGCGCGCATCCCCGACAACTGCACCTGGGTGCCAATAAAGCTGGTAGCCAAGGACCATGTTCCCGACCAGACCCAGCTCAAAGCCTTTTTCGAGCGTTCGGAGCTCACGGAAGAGTTAGCCTTTGACTTTTGGCAATGTGTGCTCGTACGCCATGTCTGGGATCAATTGCCGAGCCAGTCACAGGCAGCATGCAAACCTATCCACGAGGCTTCTGCCTCAAACATCGATTCTTTGCTCGCGGCCGCGGCTGCCTGTCGGATTCCCTCCGCCGAGGCCCTCGACCGTCTGGACGATCGTCTCGAACATGAGAAGAGAATCCTCTTCATCGGATTCGACGACCTCGATCTACTCGTGACGAAAAACGGAAGAAGCGCCACGACCCTTATCAGCTATTGGGCGACACGCTCGCGACGATGGAAGGGAATCAGGGCGAAGCTCTTTATGCGAACGGATATCTATAGGCGATTCGGCATTGAAGGCGGCCCCGATCTGGCGAAAATATCCGCAACTCGAGTATCTCTTGCCTGGAGCGACGAAAGTCTCCTCGCCATGCTTGTGAAACGCATCATCAACTCTGGAGAAATCGCAGAGTGGAAGGGTCCTCTTGCCCTTTCGGCAAAGGAGTTGATTCATGACGAGCGGTTCGGCTGGAGCCTCAAAAAGGAAACGCCGGAAAAATTGCAGGATATAATAAGTAGTCTTATTGGTCCTTATATGGGAGCTGGCCCAAAGAAGGGTGCCACTCAAACCTGGATCATCAATCATATCAAAGATTGCCAAGACAATGCCGTCCCTCGTTTTCTGGTGCGCATGATCGAGTCTGCCGCGGAACTTCAACTGGCAAGCAGGAACGAATACCAGGTAATACTCTCGCCCTTGTTCATCCGCGAGGCCTTGACGAGAATATCCAACGATCATGTAAGGGATTCACTGACCGAATGGCCCTGGCTGAGCGGTTTCCAGGAAAGAGTGCGACGCCTGCCGAAAATCCAGACCGTTCCCTTTGAGCGGAAGGTCTTCGAGAACGGGATAGAGAAAACATGGACAGATTCATGGGGGACGAATATCGAGCAGCCCTGCGATTCGCCGCGCGATTTCCTGTCGCTTCTCGTGGAAGCTGGAATCATGCGTGAGCGCCGGGATGGCAGATTCGAGACCACGGATCTCTATCTCGATGGTCTGGGATTCAAGAGAAAGGGCGGAGTCAGAAGGCGATCACATTGATTACTGGAGAGGCCCCCTATCAATTATCCAATATCCCAGCCCTTGGCTCCGGCTCATCGCAGCTTCCTGAGGTGCAGTTCCGGCACGGCGTCGAGGGCCTTGGCCACCCTGCGTATGAAGGACAGGGAAACGTTGCTGTACCTGCCTGATTCGAGGCGCGCGATGGAGGGCTGGGAGCTGCCGATGAGCTCGGCCAGCTCCTTCTGCGAGAGCTTCTTCTCGAGGCGGAGGGCGATCACCTCCGTGGCCAGGCTGTATTCCTCTTCGAGGCTTTCGTATTCCTTCCTGAAGGCGGGGTCCTGGAGCCGCTCGGCGACCAGGTCGGCGAAGGGCTTGCCCTTATCTTTGCTCATCGGTGTCCTCCAGATACGTCTTCGAGAGCCCCTCGGCGGGCTTCAGGACGAGTACCGAATACCCCATGCAAAGACGGTATACCAGGAATGGTATACCGTCAATACTGCGCGAAGGAAGTATCCGATGGAAGAAGGCGTCGAGCAAAGAGTCTTCCCGGGCAGGCGGGAGAACAGGGCATCGAAGACCGCAACGAGGATGAGTCGGTGTGGCTGACGCAAAGGCTGATGGTGGAATTGTTCGCGGTCGAGATTCGGACGATCAGCGAACATCTTGGGAATATCTTCCAGGCAAGGGAGCGTTGGAATCCGCAGTAGTCCGGAAATTCCGGAATACTGACAAGGAGCATATGGGGCTCAGCACGTGGGAAATGGCTCCTGGGGGCAAGATCCTCAAGACCGATGTAGTCTTCGCCAAGAACTATCTTGTCTGGAAGCCGTTTTGGGGACGGTCCGGAAAGCTAGCTGCTGGCGTCCTCGCGATCGAGGAATGCGAGAATCTCATACTTGGCAAGGTTCGCCACCCTTGGCAGGTCATTCAGCATCGCAGCCACCTTGACCGGATCGAGACTCCATCCGTAGCCATGGCGGAATCGATGCCGGAAGGCCAAGTAGTCGCGCAGAAAATCACGGCACTCCGGGGAAATGACGGCGCTTCGCTTGGCCGAGGGCGTCGCCATGGAATCGAGCAAGAGACGATGCCATTGGCCGCTTTCGGTGATCCGACCATCGATGCGCTTCTGGATCATGGCGAAGGCCGACTCGATCGCATTGTAGACGCTGTGGAGTACCGCGGCGGCGGCCATCGTATAGATGGCATCGAGTTCTCCTTGCCGCGCGAGGACAAACAAAGGTGCAGTGGTCTCGAATTCCCGGTCCATCTCCTGGAAGGTGAACTCGATATCCTTCCTGAGTTCCTCAGGCAACACGGATCAAGTCCTTCTTGGAAAGGACATGGGCTACGAAGGGACTCCCCTCATCGAGGTCGACGAGATCGACTGTCCTGCTCATCGAGTCGGAGAGCTTGCCAAGAGTGGAAAAATACGCCTGGGGAGGCAGGCCGCGGACGGCGAGGTCCCAATCCGAATGGTCGTCGGCATCGCCTCTGGCCATTGACCCGAAAAGGTAGACTTCCTTCGCACCAAGTCGGCGGAGAAGGGCGATCGCCAGATCCAGCTCAGCCTTGTCGCGTTCGCTCAGCGTGGGCATTCCGGTCTCCTTTTACCTGCGGTGAACTATTGTCTGTAATAGTAGCAGGAAAATCGGTTTGCCTGCTACTGAAAAACCTTGGGGTCCGTCCCCCGAGTATCATTGGAGGAACTGTAGCATGACCCTCCCCATCGCCATCGAAGACCTCTTGAATGCCCGGGCCATCGAATCAGACCGCCTTGAATTCAAGGAGGGCTGGAACCCGGACAAGGTGTATCAGAGCGTCTGCGCCTTCGCCAACGATTTCGCGAACATTGGCGGCGGCTATATCATGATCGGCGTCGTGGAGAGGGACGGGAAGGCTGTCAGGCCTGTCCAGGGCTTGTCGGAGGCGCAGATCTCCTCGATCCAGAGGGAAATGATCGGCTACAACAATCTCGTCAAGCCGGTCTTCGCCCCTTGCTCGCCATCGAAACCGTGGATGACAGGCGGATCCTGGTGCTGTGGATACCTGGAGGTGACGACAGACCCTACGAGGTGCCCGAATCAATCACTGCCCGGCACAAGGTCTGGAAACACTATATCCGCCGCTACGCGAGCACGATCGAAGCCAAGGGCACGGACCGGGATGAGCTCCTTGCTTTGGCCAATCGTAGCCCCTTCGACGACAGGCCCCATGCCCACGCCAGGCTGGAGGATGTCGACATCCTCCTTGTCCGTGACTTTCTGCGCAAGGCGGGGAGTCGGCTGGCCACGGAGATGGAAGCGCTGGATCTTGAGCAGGTCCTTTCTCGAATGAATCTGCTCGCAGGCCCTGCGGAGCAGCGCAGGCTGCGCAATGTGGCCCTCATGCTTTTCAACGAGACACCGGAGCGCTTCTTCCCCTATTCCTACATCGACATCGTCGATTTCCGGCAGGGGGATGGCTCGAGGACCTTCTCCGAAAAACGCTGCTACGGTCCGATGCATGTCCAGATCAAGCAGGCCTTGGACTATTTCCAATCCACGGTCATTCTGGAACGGGTGATAAAGGTCGTCGACCAGGCGGAGGCTATCCGGGTCTGGAGCTACCCCTATCGGGTACTGGAAGAGGTTCTGGCCAATGCGGTCTATCACCGGGACTATCAGGAACACGAACCCATCAGTATCCGCATAGAACCGGACCAACTGCGGATCTACAATCTGGGCGGCCTTGATCGGTCTATCAGGCTGGATGATTTGCTGGCGGGGCGCGCCGTCCCGCAGCGCTACCGCAACCGTCGCCTTGGTGATTTCCTCAAGGAGATAAAACTGACCGAGGGGCGGCTGACGGGCATCCAGATGATCAAGGCCGCCCTGCTCCTGAATGGTTCTCCGGAACCCTTTTTTGAGACGGATGAAGAGAGGACCTGGTTCAGCGTCATCCTGAAGCCGCATCCGGCATTCCAGGTTGAGGATGTCTCAGATCGATCGAGCGCTACTTCCGTGGCGGGCCTTCGCGACGGGATCAGGAGCCTGGTGTTCACGCTTCCAGATGGCGCCACTAACCAAGCTACTAACCAAGCTACTAACCAAGCTACTAACCAAGCTACTGCCCAAGCTATCGGCGAAGTGCTCCTCGGGCAGTTCGAGAAAATCCTGCGGCTGCTTCTCGATGGGCCAGTTTCCAAACAAGCTATTTTCGCCATGCTGGGTGTCTCCTCCCAGCGGTTCAACTTCAAGCGCTTTCTACTTCCGCTTATCAATGCGGGTTTGGTCTGCCAAACCATACCTGACAAGCCCCAGAGCCCCTTGCAGCGCTATACGTTGACAGCGAGATCCCAGGCGCTAGTCCTGGCTGCTTCGGGTGGGAAGCGGAAGGCTTCTTCCGGAAAGGGGCAGGCGTGACTTGGCGAAGCGTTGCACTAAACCGCTGCGCGGTGGAAACAACTTGTACGTAATCCTTTGATT
>JBAXTA010000208.1:0-8529 GCA_037130415.1 Spirochaetota bacterium | reverse complement strand
CGAACACGGGCAGGCTGCCCTTCGGCCAGGGCCGTCGCGTAGAGCCCTCCCATCGAATGCCCGATAAGCACAATTGGGTCCTTCCACCCCAGCGCCTCCGGTACCGCCCAGAGGGTGGCGCTCCGGTCATAGCCTGGATGGGCGATCGTGTCTTCCCTGCTCGAATAGCCGAAGGGCGGGATGTCGGCAGCCGCCACCTCCCAGCCCGCGGACAGGAGCTCGGGCACGAGGAAGCGCCAGGTAAAGGTCGAGGAGCCGAAGCCGTGGAGGAGGAAGGCCTGCCCGACCGGAGTCCCCTCCGGAAGCCAGTGCCGGTAGTGCAGGGAGATGCCCCCCGACTCGACAAAGGCGCTCTGGGGAAAGGGCCGGGCGGGGTCGATGCCCGAGGCGGTGGCAGCGGCGCGGGCCAGGTCCGCAGTGGAGGCGCAGGACGAAAGGAGGATGCCGGCTGCGAAGAGGCGGAAGGATAGGCGAATGATACTCATGGCTGGAAGGATACTGTCCCGCGGCAGGAGCTGCCAGTCTTGTGGCCACCTCCGCATCGATAGCCCCACATGATTCCTTTCCTGTAACACCCGTTACGATTCAGGTCAGGAGATTGCGCTATGCTTTCATGCAAGCAGGGCAGCCAAGGCTGCCTGAAAGGATGCGCGGAATGGACAGAAGCGAAATTGAGATCGGGGCAGAGGCCCTGGAAATGACGGTCGGGTCGATCGTTGCTGACGATTACCGGACCGCGCGGGTATTCGAGGACCATGGCATAGATTACTGCTGTGGTGGCTTGGCGACACTTTCGGCTGCCTGCCTGGCGAAGAACCTTGACCCGAGGCTCCTCCTCGATGATCTCGGATCAGCGAGGCAGACCCCGGCAGACAGGAGCCAGAACTTCGCCGCCTGGGAACTTCCCTTCCTGGCCGATTTCATCGTGAACACCCACCACAGCTGGCTTCGGGAGAACGATCCCGCCATTGTCGCATCTACCGCGAAGATCGCCTCTGTTCACGGGTTGAACCATCCAGAGCTTGTGGAAATCTCGCGCCTCTTTGCAAAGATCGCCGCTGACATGATTGGTCATCTCAAGGAGGAGGAAGAGGTGCTGTTTCCCGCGGTCAGGCGCTTGGCTGAAGCCAGGAAGTCAGGCAGCCCGATCAACCCGGCTGACAAAGCCCTCATCGCAGGATCGCTGGCCAGCCTTGGCCGGGACCACGAGGAAATAGGGGCGGCGACCCATGAGATCGGCCGACTTTCAGCCAATTACGCCCTTCCCCCGGACGCCTGTACGACCTATACCCTGGCCTACCGGAGGCTCGCCGAGTTCGAGGAGGATCTCCATCGCCACGTCCACCTCGAGAACAACATCCTCTTCCCCAAGGCTGCGGCACTGGCCTAGCTGCCCCTGCCACCTTTCCCCGGCCGGCATTGATCCTGCCCGGCCGCGCAGGGACAGGCATGCGGATTTTTGAGGGGGCGGGGACCTATTCAGCCGGCCCGGGAGGATGAGGCCCGGCTTTGTCTTGAAAACAGGCCCATTTCCCGTGTAGAGTGCCGCACATCATGGATCTCCGAACAACCCGCAACATAGGCATCATGGCCCACATCGACGCCGGAAAGACCACCACCACCGAGCGCATCCTCTATTACTCGGGCAAGACCTACCGCCTGGGCGAGGTCGACGACGGCGAGGCCACCATGGACTGGATGGACCAGGAGCAGGAGCGCGGCATCACCATCCAGAGCGCTGCCACGACGACCTACTGGCGCGGTCACCAGATCAACATCATCGACACGCCTGGGCACGTCGATTTTACGGCGGAGGTCGAGCGGTCCCTCCGTGTCCTCGACGGGGCGGTGGCGGTGTTCAGCGCGGTGGACGGTGTCGAGCCACAGTCGGAGACCGTCTGGCACCAGGCTGACCGCTACCATGTGCCGCGTCTGGCCTTCATCAACAAGATGGACAGGCTCGGGGCCGACTTCGACGCCGTACTCCAGGACATGCGGAACAAGCTGGAGGCCCGACCAATTGCGATCAATTATCCGATCGGAAGCGCGGGCGAATTCGAGGGTGTCATCGATCTCGTCGCGATGGAGGAGCTCCGCTTCTCCGAGGATGGCAACGAGGTGACCCGGACGCCCGTCGCCGAGGGGCGGGCTGCTGACGCTGCAGCCAGGCGGGACGCCCTCATCGACGCCCTGTCCGAGGAGTCGGAGGAGATCACCAACCTCTACCTCGAGGGCAGGGAAGTGCCAATTGAACTGATCAAGGCCGAGCTCAGGAAGGCCTGCATTGCGCAGCGGATCGTGCCCGCCATCGCCGGGGCGAGCAGGCGCAACGTGGGTGTGCAGCCCCTCATCGACGCCGTCGTGGACTACCTGCCGGCCCCCGACGAGGTGCCGCCGCCCAGGGCCTTCAATCCGAAAAAAGAAGAGGAGGTCGAGGTTCCCTGTTCGGCCAAGGGCAATCCCCTCGGACTCGTCTTCAAGATCCAGAACGACCGCGAGGCAGGGCCGCTCTGCTACATCCGCATGTACTCGGGGTCAATAAAGAACGCAAGCGTCGTCTTCGACATCAACAAGAAGAAAAAGGAGCGCGTGACACGGCTCCTCCGGATGCACGCCAACAAGAGCGAGCCGGTGGACCAGGTCGAGGCGGGAGACATAGCCGTCATAGTCGGCATGAAAAACGCGCAGACTGGCGACACGGTGGGGAGCGAAGGCTGGCAGGTCCTCCTTGAGAAGATGCACTTTCCTGAGCCGGTCATTTCAGTGGCAATTGAACCTAAATCGCTGTCGGAGCGCGAAAAGCTCAAGGAGACCCTCGAGATACTCTCCCGCGAGGACCCGACCTTCACGAGCCACGAGAACGAGGAAACCGGCCAGCTCATCATCCGGGGCATGGGCGAGCTTCACCTCGATGTCCTGGTAACCAGGATGATCCGCGAGTTCAAGGTGGCAGCCCGCGTCGGCAATCCCCAGGTCACCTACCGGGAATCCATCACGAAGGCAGTCGAGCACCGTCAGCGCTTCGAGAAAACCATGGCAGGCAAGGAGGTCTCGGCCGGCATCACGGTGCGCATCGAGCCCCTGGCGCGGGGTTCAGGCAACAAATACAGCAAGGCCGTCAGGAACCACCAGGTACCCGATGAGATCTACGAGGCCATCGAGCGGGGCTTCACGAACGCCTTCGGCTCGGGCATCCAGTTCGGCTATCCCGCCGTGGACGTGGGCGTCACCCTCGTTGGTATCGACTATGATGAACTCACCGCCACGTCCTTTGCCTTCGAGGCCTGTGCCAACATGGCCTTCGACGAGGGCGCTCGATCTGCCGCTCCGGTCATGCTGGAGCCGATCATGAAGGTCGACATCACCTGCCCCAAGGATTTCATCGGCGAGGCGATGAGCCTCGTGTCACAGCGCGGCGGCTTTATCCACGGCTCCGACTCCAAGGCCGCTGTCGAAGTGATCCACGTGCAGGCCCCGCTGGAAGCCATGTTCGGCTTCACCACCTCGCTGAGATCCGTAAGCCAAGGCCGGGCCGCCTTCAGCATGGAATTCAGCCACTTCGAACCAAAGAAGAACTGAGGGAGAAGAGAGAGACGCTTGGCCTGTGATTTTATACAGGCACTTTCGCGGTGCTCACATCCTTCAAATTGAGCTTGACTCGGCCAGTTTTTGTTATTACGGTAATAACATGAAATCACAGGAACTCAAGGTTTCTCGAATTGGAAACTCGCGGGGTATTCGCCTGCCAGCTGAAACCTTGAAGCGTTACGGCATTGGCAGCGGATTGATCATGGAAGAAAGGCTCGAGGGCATCCTGCTCAAGCCTCTTGCCTCGTCAGGTGGCACGTTGTCCCTTGAGGAAAGCGCGCGCGAAATGGCTTCCGCTTCCGAGGACTGGGACCAGTGGGATGGTGTAGCCTTCGACGGTCTCGATGGGCTTCCCTGGCAGGCTGAGGATGCTGCGGAACCCTCGCCAGGCTATGCCGAGGGTGCTCGCAATGCCGGGGAAAGCCGCAAAGGATGAAGCGCTACGACATCCATTGGGTGGATTTCAATCCAACCCGTGGCGCTGAGATGTCCAAAATTCGCCCCGCCGTAGTCGTCAGTCGCGACGAGCTCAACTCGGTGCTCAAGACCCTTACGGTGTGTCCGCTTACGACAAGTCTCCACCCGACATGGAGGACGCGTATCAGGGTTGAGCTTGCCGGAAGGGGCGCCGAGATCGCCGCTGACCAGATTCGAACCATCAGCATTGCACGGGTCGGAGACCGGCTCGGCAGCCTGGATGAAGTTTCAGCAGCAGCCCTGAGGAGGCTGCTTACCGAGTTGTATGGAGAATGAGGGGCGGCCCCGGTGTGACGGGCAAGGTCTCCATACTAGAGCCCGTGTCGGAGCCCCTGAGACACACAACGTGGGATCTGACTATAGCATTGCTGTAATGGTTCTTGTCCGCGAGGGCATGTGCAGCTACCGCTAGCCGCTGCCTTGAAGAGAGCCAATTTCGGCCCCATAATGAGAGCTGAAGATCGCTCTTTCCCACGGAGGCTGATGTGGAAACGCTCTTGACCGACTTAACCATAAGCATGTCCGATTTCAAGAAGAATCCGGCCAAGGTCCTCCGTGAAGCCGGGGATAGGCCGGTCGCGGTTCTCAATCATAACAAGGCGGCTTTTTACCTCATCGAACCGGGACTCTTCGAGACCATGCTCGAGGATCTCGCGGATCTGCGAATCACGCCTCTTCTTCGATCTCGCCTCGCCGAAAGAGACAAGGCTGTTGAGGTGGATATTGATACCGTCTGAAGGTCTCAAAAATTCTGCAAAGCCATACTCGCTGAATTTCGTTCCCGCAGCGCTTGGGAGTGGCGCGCGCTCGACGGATCGGTCAAGGAAGTGTTCCGGAAGCTCCTCAAAAAGCGACTGACCGAACCGAGGGTCCCCGGCTCCGAACTCAAGGGCGAACGAACCAACTGTTACAAGATCAAACTGCGCAAGCAGGGGTATCGCCTGATTTACGCAGTCGATGATGGGGTGCTGGTGGTGCTCGTGCTCGCTGTCGACAAGCGGGAAGATGCGGTCGCCTATCGCTCGGCGGGGCGAAGAAAACCAAGATCCGACAAGGCCACATAACACGCCGCCGAGGGCTGCTTGAAAGGCTAAAGCTCGCAAGCACTCCCTGCCATCGTCTACCGTTTCGCCCTGACCGTTTGCCCCGGGAATTTCGGGACAAAATGCCCAATAGAGCAATAAATCGTTTGGCCATTGGCTTCGCCCAGCGCTGGTGAGCATCACGAGAAGACAGGCCCCTGTCTGCCGTTGAAACTCGGCGGAGGAGAGGGCCAAGGCCGGGCGCAGCTTTGTCGTTCCTGTATCGATGAAGGGAAAGGGCAGGTCCACCAGGTCTCCGGCTTCAAAGATCGTCATCAAGCGAATCCTCCCATTCGCTCAGCGTGGCAACAAGCCCGGCAGTCCAGACCGCATCAATTCTTTGCCGCTTCCGCAGAGTTATTTCGCCATCTTTTTCCTCGAAGAGCACCGGGTCACCCTGCTCGAGCCCCAGCTGTTGTCGAACACTCAGCGGGAGGGTTATCTGCCCTTAGCTGGATACGGTAGCGATCACTGGCGACATCTTCTTACCTCCTTACCGTAGGGATACGTCCGAGTGGCAGTCGCATCAAGGAACATGCCCAAGACCATGGAAAGATCGAAGGAGCAATCCCTCCCCCCCGCCATTTCCGCGTGGAGGGCGGGGTCTGATTCCGAGGGCTGTCAGCACTCCGAGGTCAAAAACAGCACAAGCTTCAGGCAGGTGTGCCGGGCCAGTTGAGGGTTTCTTCAGCTTCTTGGCAGCCTGCTGGTAGCACCCTATACTTGCCCCAGAACATCCAGCCGGAGGCAAAACATGGCCAAAAAAGTTCTCCTCGCCCTCATCGGAATACTCTCGATTGCCCAACTCGGCGCCCAGGCCGGTCCCCGCTTCGCCCTCGTGATAGGAAACGGAGCCTACGTCTCGCTTAAGACCCTCGAGAACCCCGGGAAGGATGCGAAGGCCATCGCCGCGGCCCTGCAGGAGCTTGGTTTCTCCGTGGTCTTGAAGACCGATGTCGACCGCAAGACCATGAACCAGGCCATCGTCGCCTTCCGTGAGGCCCTTGCGGGCAATGCCCAGAGCGAGGGCGTCTTCTACTACGCCGGCCACGGCGTCCAGTCCTCCAAAAACGCCAACTACCTCATCCCGGTCGATGCCTCGATCAGGAGCGAGAGCGACCTCGACGACGAGGCGGTGCGCGCCCAGAAGGTCCTCGACTCCCTCGACGAGGCGCGGAACCGGGTAAACCTCGTGATCTTCGACGCCTGCCGCGACAACCCGCTCCCGGCCGCCGCCCGAAGCTCGGGAGCCCGGGGGTTGGCAGTGCTCGGCTCTGCGCCGCCGGAAACCGTCGTGCTCTACTCAACCGCAGCCGGGCAGACCGCCTCGGACGGGAAGGCCGGAAGTCGCAACAGCCCCTTTGCTGCGGCTCTCCTCAAGTACCTCGCCGAGCCGGGGGACATTACGCGCAGCATCAAGCTCGTCACCGGCGAGGTCAAGGCGACGACACCCGAAAAGCAGACACCCTTTGTCTACTCCAACCTCTCCAAGGATTTCTCCTTGAATCGCCGTTCGGGGACGGCATCCAGCCCGAGCCCCTCGGTGGCGGCGGCTCCGGCTGTTGTACCAAGTATGACCATAACGCGGGCCTATGGGAGCCTTTCGGTTTCGGCTGCGACGGCAGGGGCCCTCTACCTCGACGGAGCGAAGCTTGGCGACTTACCTGCTGGAGCCAAGGCGAACCTTACCGACATCGAGGTGGGCGAGCACCTGCTGGAGTTACGCTACGCGGAGGCAGGGACGGAGACCAAGGCGGTGACTGTTACCGAGGGACTGGCTGCGGCGGTGGCTTTTATCTGGAAGAAAGCCGTATCGGTTGCTCCCAAACCTGCTCCTGCAGCCGCACCATCCAAGAAGAAATATACGATTGGAGACACCGGCCCAGCCGGCGGGATCGTGTTCTATGACAAGGGGAGTGTGAGCGACGGCTGGCGCTATCTCGAGGCTGCGCCGAGCGACCAGAGCACGGGCGCAGAGTGGTGGAATGGCAGCTACATAAGCATCGCGACAGGAACGGCCGTCGGTACGGGCAAAGCCAACACCGCTGCCATCATTGCGGCCCAGGGTAGCGGCGGTTATGCTGCAACCCTCTGCAAGAATCTCTCGCTTGGCGGCTACTCCGACTGGTACCTTCCGTCAAAGGACGAACTCAATCTGATGTACACGAACCTGAAGCAGGCAGGTCTGGGTGGGTTCTCCGGCGCCTGGCTGTGGTCCTCGTCCCAGTACAACGACCGCGGCGCGTGGGTCCAGGATGGCTCCTATGGCGGTCAGGCCACGGCAAGGACGGCGATGGTTCGGTCCGGGCTTGTCGGGCCTTTACCAATTAATCCATTCATCCATTTCTTAGGGGTTCGGGGGCGAAGCCCCCGACTGCTTTCGCGACGTCCCCGAGGGGTCTGGCTCCAAGGATTTTCATATGCCCGTGATGTCCAGTAATCTGGAGGATCCTGTTGTAACTGAAGAAACACTGCCCTTACTACCGAGTCGTGAAATAAGGCTACGCAAGAGCGCATTTCGCCTTGCAATACTTGGGCGAAATGCGTTTTTGTGTATCCAGAGCACCGGACTCGGTAGTAAAGGCGGGAGGAACGTTCGTGACTATCGTGGCCCACACGATTGAGGGACCGACGACATCGTGACAGGCTCAAAGGGCCTGACACTCCAGACTTTTAGCCGATGCCAACGAGGTCGGCTCCCGGCGGCTATGAGATGAACCAAGCGTGCCAGCCTTTGCGAATGCCCCTATTGCCCTTCCGGAACGAGGTCTTTCAGGATTTTCCTGGCTAGCGGTTCCTTGATCTCGGTGTGACGAGGTACAGCCTCCATGAGCCCTGTCTTCGGATTGATCCAGAGCGAAGGAGAACCACCTTCCCTTTTGAGGTAGCAACCCGCAACCCGCAAGCGGCGCTCCTGATCGATCTTCCTCATCCGACAAGCAGTGGGCTTCGGATTGCCGTCGACGAAAGACCGCGCGTCATGTCTTCGAGTCTATCAGCGAGGATCAGTTCAACTGCCTCGCGCAAGCTCTCCCTTGCATCGTCTACCGTTTCGCCCTGACCGTTTGCCCCGGGAATCTCGGGACAAAATGCCCAAATAGCCGCCTTCCGGCGCGGCCTCGACTATCGCAGTCAATTCTGCTTTCATGCGATCCTCCCTGATCAGTATAACCGCGAAAGACGCGTGCTTTCCATTGCCTCAGCTTGGGAATCTTCAAATATTGCGTTCATTCATTGTTCCTCTTTTCGACAACGGCGAACTAATTGCACCTAACGCTTTCCAGTTGCTGACGTTTGCCTGGCGACGAGTACTCGAGGAGCCAGGCAAATGTGGGTGAGCGCGCCTGCGCTTGCCGCGGCGCGCGAATCCCCGAGGAAGGAG
>JBAXTA010000207.1:0-8576 GCA_037130415.1 Spirochaetota bacterium | reverse complement strand
GATGACTTAGTTGTCAAAGAAGACATCAGCGATCAGGTCACCGGCCACTCCCGTGCGTTCCAATTGGGCTACTTCCCAGTTGTGAATGGTGATGGGACCGGAACCGTAACCACCGCCCCCACCTCCATCTCCGTATTGGCAGATGGCGTGCCTGCCACCGTGACCTCGTTGGATGGTACGACTGGTGCGTTCCAGCTTCACGATCTCTTCTCCGAAGGGACAGTTCTTCAGGTAACCTACTTCTTCAAGCGTATGGACACCTTCATTGAAGCAGAAGATCTCTCGGATCAAGTTCCCGCCTTTGCCACATGGGAGGGTGACACCAAGCTACCTCTGATTCTTAGTGTTCCTGGTAACTCCGGTAACGCAGTATCCCTAGCATTTGTCTCAATCACCAACACTGCTGACGCTCTAGCCGTTAGTGGAGTAGGAACAAACGCAATCGTTATTGAACTGAAGAAAACGGATGGGACCATCCGCAAATACAGCGATATCGCCGCCATCCTGGCTACTGGTGTTCCCACTCCAACCGGAAACATTGTTCTAAATGGAGATCTCTCCAATCCCTCCGATGCAGTTCCTGAAAAAGCCGCCACCCTATTCAGTAATGGTGCTGGCCCCAATATAAACACCGTGTTTAAATTAAAGAATGCCCCAATCGTAGACGGTTCAAACGGTGGCGTTGTAACCACTAGCCCCAAGTTTGTCACGATCAAGGTTAATAACGTAGAGGTCACTCCCACCACCATAGACGGTGCGAGTGGCTTTATCACACTAGGTAGCCCCGTCCTATCCGGACAGACCCTAACTGCCACATACTACACCAACACCTATCAGGACACCTATGATATGCTTCCCGCTGCTAACGTAGCGACTTTGGATGCCGTGGGTTATGGCCCTGATCGTGAGGACTTCGTAAGTGGTATAGATTATGTTCTTGAACAGCCAGCGGGAAAGAACGCTCGTATTCAGTGGGGTGCAAGCTCTAGCATTGGTACTGGAGTTTGGACTGCTGGCTACACCCCCTTTGATGCTTCCGTCATTACGACCACTTTGATTGACCAGAGAATGTGGCTCCAACCTTGTCAAGGAACCGTCAATGGAGTAAACGCCGTTTTCACCCTACCTGATGTACCAACTGATGGGTCGGGTCTAAGCCGTACAACCAACGATCCTTCTCTGATTCATGTGTTTGTCGGTACCGACCCCACCACCGCCTTTGCCGCTGGTGAAGTTCGTGTTATCCAATTAGTCGGAGCGACCAAGACCTTCAAGCTCTACAATCCTCCCAGTGGCTCCGTATACGCTAGCTACTACCGCAACCTCCTGAACGACCACGCCTTCACACTAGAAGTTGTGGATGCTGGGATTGTCGGACAGGGGACCTACATTGCCAAGGATGAATTTGGTAACGTCCTACCTGTTGTAAAAGCGGGACTCAATGTCGTAACAGAAGCAGATTATGCTGTTACTGGAACCGTATGGCCCTACAGCTTTTCTGATCTGACCGGTACGGCCAACAGCCCAGAAGAGACCATCACCGTTACGTTCCAAGCTGGTGATGACCCCTTCATCGTATCTGCCGCCACTCAAGCGACTCTTGTTTCTTCAGTGAATACTGGACTCCGCTTCCGTTCAACTACTTTAGGCAACCAAACCCAGAGCGGTGTAACCATTCAATTCGAGGCCGTCACTGCCACTGCCGATGCCGCCGCAGTTGGCTTCTCTACAAATGCGATAGTGATTCACGTAACTAAGGCCGACTCTTCTACTCGAACCTTAGCCGAAGTCATCGCCCTGTTCAGTCTGGCTGGGCACATTCCCACCAGAACTGCCACCGGAATTATTATCTGTGAGGCTGTTGGTAGCCCAGTACTGAGTACTTCTGCCGCCGCCGGTGCGCTCGAAACCTTTGTAGACGGTGTGAATGCGGTAACGTCACCCCGCTCCCTACACTATTGTGTAACCTCCAGCCGCCTTGCCTCTGAGGCATTAGTTGATGGTCTTGGACGTACTGGTGGAGCCACAACGCCTACTCTTGGAAATTGGACTGGCCCAACTGCCTCTCCTGTGGGAGCCGTTGGTTACCTCAATCAGACCTTCAACGATCTGGATACCGGAGTCAATTTCACCATTATCAACCCTGATGATGCACTAGGTTTCGGCTACACCACGCTACCCAGCCCTGCTTATCATTTCCAGCCCGGTGATGTCCTAACCTTCACGGTTGACAAAGCCACTCCTCGTGTAACTGGTGCAGTCCCCACCCTAGACCTCTACGGTCTACGTACCAAGGTTGTCTCAACCTACGGTATGATGCCCGGTGATACCGCTGTAATCAATTCCTTCAATAAGGCCGGTTCTGAGCCCCTAGTTGGTGACTTCTATTACGTATCCTACACAGTGCATAAGACTGATGCTGACTACAGCCTGAGACTTTACACCAATGCCGCAGATGCGTACACCCTATACGGTAGCCCCACCCCGACCAATAAGCTGTCCTTGGCGGCTCGTCTGTACGCTCAGAATGGTGCAGAAGTCTTCGGCTGTATCCAAGTCAAAAAAGACATCGGCCTCGAAACCGCTTCCGATCAGTCTTTCATGGATGCGATCTCTAGCCTCTCGGCTCCATTACCCGGCTCTGAGAATAAGGCTGACATGATCGTGCCCCTAACAACTAGTGCGGTTGTGGTTCAGTACCTCAACCGTCACCTCATTACCCAGGGTTCACAACGTAACAGTGGTGAAGCAGTCGGAATCTACGGATACGATTTCTACGCCACACCTGATACAATGCGCTCTTTGGCTCGTGGACTTAAGTCAGAACGTTTAGTCGGAATCGCTGTCCCAGGTGCAATTCTTGAGCTTGATGTTGATGGAAAAACCGCCGAGTTTGCCGTTGGAGGTGAGTTTATCGCCGCCGCCCTTGCTGGTATGTCCCTCAATCCGGCGATTGATGTCGCTACCACCCTTACTCGTAAGAGCATGGTTGGCTTCAGCCGCTTGATCAAGCGTTACGATGGCCCCACACTTGACCTCATGGCCGGTGATGGCCTCACCTGTCTGGTTGAGAACGCTGGTTCCTTCCTCGTACGTCACTGGGTTACCACTGACAACACCAGCCCCACGAAGAGAGAGCCTACAAGTCGTATGATCATTGATTACGTCCGCAAGATCCTTCGCCGTAACCTCAATCAGTTCATTGGCCGCAAACTCCTACAGAGTGCCTTGAACAGTGTAACTATCGTAACAACCTCTACGCTGAAATCCCTGATCGATCAGGAAATCATCGAAGGTTTCAGGAATGTGATCGTGGCTCGTGATGACTACGACCCAACTGTGCTACGCGTAGCATTCACAGTCAAGCCCATCTTCTCACTCCTATGGATTGATGTGTCCTTGACGGTTACGACAAAGCTGTAAACCACACTAAGCTGGGGGACTCAACTCCCCCAGCTTCCCTTTGGAGCATAAATGTTTTTGCACCCAGTAGTCAGGCATCTCGGAGGAGTCGTTAGCGTCACGCTACAGGCTTCTTTTAATGGGGATGCTACAGATACAGAAGATAAACAGCGTATCTCTGCCTATGGAGACCCCCAAGTTAATCTGGCTGGTTCATTTGTTGATCCGGATGACAGTTCCTACTCATTCTCTTTAGGCTCTCAGGAAGTTTATTGTGGGATCACAACTGAAATGTTGTTGTACCCCGCTCGTTTTATGACAAACCTCCCTGAAACAACTGTTGGTAAGCCCCCAACAGTACAAGGACCGCTCGATAGCATCGTATCGGATCCTGTTAGAGCCGCCTCTGTATGGTCCATTGTAGTGGCAGACAGAATCACTCAGGCTATGACTACTCTTCGTGCTAAAACACCGGCACAACTTGCTACACTTCCTGATTCTACAATATAAGAGGTAACGAATGCGTTCAAACATGATTAGAAAACGAGCCCTTGAGCAAACCAACGCTGAAGCAGGGAAATGGCCAACCAATCAGGGAACCGATGAGGTTGATAGTCCAAATAGCAAAGCCATTAACCCTCCCGCCTCCGCTATTAAGCCTGGAGTTGGTAAGGATGCCGGTGCTGCTGAATGGGCTGAGGGTATCATCAAATCAACGGTTCAATGGGCCGTGAAGCACAAGAGTAAGGATATCATACATGAAGCCGCTGGCCTCCCCATCACTTCAAAGGTTGGCATTGCCGCCCTCCGTGGCCCCTTATCCAACTTTGCTTCAACCGGAGATGCAAATAAGCTATCAAGTGAACTAGAAATGCTCGTTAGTGGTAAGCGTTCTATCGCCTCTAAACGTAAGAAATCTGAAAAACTACCCGAAACATTCCCTTCTGATAAACGTAATATTCAGGAAGAGGCCCCTAGTTCTAAGCCTAGTTCTGAAAACAAGTCCACTCGTCGTACTGTCAAGTTAGACGAAGCGACCAAGGGTGAGGGGACTCCTTCCGCCTGGGCTATTGACAATACCCGTGAACAATGGCGTAAACCTAATAAGGAAGCCTCCACACCAACAAGTTGGTCGGTGGATAATACCAGAAAGCTACCCGAGGATAAAAAGAAAATGACCGGAGAAGATCAGATCCAGGAAAAGATCAAGAACGGAAGTCTAGAGCTTTATGAACCCAAAACCGCCGCTGAGATTGATATGGTTGTGACTGCCAGCCCCGAATGGGTGGAACGCCGTCTACACACTGGTTCCTTGGCAGTTGGGGCTCCTCGCTTCATCATCAATGCCTCGGAAGCTGTAGCCGTAGTCAGTGCCGCTGGGGAGGTATTTGACGGTAAGGGTTTGACCAACAAATTCGCCTCAGTGTTAAAGACCTCTGCCGAGGGTGGAGCCGAAGAGGAAGAAGAGTCCGAAGAGGCCACCTCAGTCGATACTACGGTTGTACAGCTTCTAGAGGCTTGCAAGCGTGAGTGGACCAGCCTGGGTGAGCCTGTCAATCCCGGCACTTGGCCCAAAGAAATTGAACGTGCGATCCTTGCGCTTAACGATGACCTCGTTGCGGCCATCAAAAAGGTCGAGGACAAGCTGGTAGAGGGTGACTTCTACAGTAAGAATGTTGACGAGGGTGTGGAGCAACAGCAAGGTGGGTCCATGTTGGACGGCCTCAACGTAGCCCCCGCCGAAGAGGGTATGGTCGAAGAATCTGAAGAAGAGATCGAACCTAAGAAGGCTACCGCTCGTGAAGACGAAGCCAAGGCTAAGATCGAAGACGATCTGAAGGGTGATCTGGAGAAGGTTGAAGTCACCGCATCCAAAAGAGCCTCCGCAGAGGATGTCACCAGCACTGAAACCCGTAAGGCCCTGAAGTTCACCCAGACTCTCAAAGAAGACATCGCCTCCAAATTCTTCGATTTTAAGAAGAATGTACAGAGTGCCAATGATTCTTCAGCCATTAAGAACATAGGTGAAACCCTAGTAGCCCTAAAGGTTAAACTTGAGGATGTGGAAAAGGTTTTGGTTAAACAGCTTGATATGCTCGAAGGTGCGGAGAAGGCAATCGCAGATAAGAAATCCGAGAAGAAGTCCTCAATGGGTAAGATTGCCAAGTGCGTGACCTGTGGGGCCACCTTGAAGGTCAATGGAGTCGAGACAAATGGTGGGCTTTGCCCCACTTGCTCTGAGAAGGCCGCAAAGCCAGGGACTCCTAAGCCACCCACTACCCCTTCCAGTCAACCCAAGACTCAGGCTCCTGGTTCTCCAGCCGCTCCAGCCAACCAGCCTCAAACTGGTCCGGTTAAGCACTATGGCTCCAAAATGCTAGCAGGATTGAACATTGCATCACAAGGGTAAAATGAGAATTGTAAATACCGAATTCTTCACTGAGGATTCGCTTCAAACCGTGAACCAATAAGGGGGTTAAATCATGTCAGTTTTTAACGACAGCTATCTTTACCG
The DNA here is from genome assembly GCA_037130415.1 of Spirochaetota bacterium. Classification (GTDB taxonomy): domain Bacteria; phylum Spirochaetota; class Spirochaetia; order Treponematales; family Rectinemataceae; genus CAIJMU01. The sequence continues at coordinate 2,659 of JBAXTA010000207.1, read as the reverse complement.
TCAAGGAGCCTCGGCTCAGACCAAGACTGTTATTTCCAGCCGTTTTAAGATCTTTTCACACGCCGTTGGTGTGGGTAAGTTTGTTAAAATGGGTGTTACATCAAGCTTCAACATCAGCGAGTCTCGCACCGTTGAAGCGATTCGTGGCTTGGGCTACGGCGATCAGATCGCTGAACTAGTGCCGGGTGTCACTCAGCCAATGAGCATCACTGTGACCCGTACTGCCCTGTACTTGGCCAACATCATGCAGATGTTCGGTTATAAGGCTGGTGTTAGCGGTCTCGTACGCTCTCTGAAGCACCACAAGTGGCCCTTCGACATCAAGACCGAGATCGTATTCAGCGAACTCGCCTCTGAAGCGAAGAACACCGATCAGGCCCTCAAGGCTGACGTACCGGCAGAAGGTGGATTGAACAATCTAGGCAACCCTGGTCTTTACGCCGTAGTGACCGTGTATGAAGGTTGCTGGATGGAATCATACACCTCGAACTATCAGGTTGAGCAAGCGGCTGTTGCCGAAGATGCAACCATCCAGGTCAGTGACATCTTCGATGCCAATGGATCTGTATATGGTGAGTTCATCGACTCCGGTCTAAACAGGGGTGATGCCACAGGCCGTTCAATTCGCTATCAGAGTGAGCCTCGGTAACCATGAGCAGTCTCTTAAATAAGAAGTTAAGTTTGGCCCCAAAGGGAGCTTCTTTGGATTCGTCCAGTGCTAGAAAAATAGCACTGGACGCATTCCTTACCGAACTGGGTAGAGGGTCTGCTGACGGGCCAGCCAATGACGAACCCGGCACCGTATATGATCGTGACTACCAAAAGAAAAACCCATTCTCTAATTCACGAGATGAAGATGTTGAAGTACCGATGGCAAATGATCCAGTTCTAGCCTCAGTAGACTTCCAGACCGGTATGGTTGGAGAGGGCAAGGATCGTCACCCCCGACACCTCCCCCCTCGTAACCAGAACATACGATCCAAATCTACCGAACAGGAAATGGAAGCAGAAAAGAAGAAGGACTCGGAGGGATACAAACAATCAGCCATCAGGCTGACCGCTACCGATACAAACTTCGATTTTGAAGCTGATCGTTCTGGTCGCATCGCTCGTAAAATCGCATCTAACAGTCTTTTTAAGCAGTACGTAACGGCTAGGAATGTCAAGGTAGACTCCGACAGTCTCATCATCAATATCCCCCGTGGTAAGTCGGCTCACACAGAGCTTAGCCTGGGTCGCATCTCTGAGATGGAGAAGCACATCTCCAGTACGTTAAAGGTTAGGGCAAAGTTCGCACACGTAATTCTGAGTTCTGGATTCGATGGAATAGCCCTCGAATTTTTGATGGTATAATCATGTTCAAGAAAACTGCCACGGGCGTTTTGGCCGACCCAATCATTAGCATTCAGCAGTGGGATAAACTGCATGGGGCTCCGTTTGGACACAAAACCGCTTCGTTTAACAAGATCGCTGGGAATACCAGCAAATACTTGCTTTCCCACGTAACCATTATGGCCTCGGTGATGACTGAGTCTGATCCTAATGATTACTGGATCAAGCCCGAATGTTCTTATTTGGTCAACAACAACGATGATGCCTGGGAAAATGAAGTACTCAAGATGTCGTACCGCAGTTTTGTCGGTGCGTTTAACTTTCTTGAGCATTACCAGAATAGCAAAGCATCTAAGGGACACATCATTGATGCAGTCCTACGTAAAATCCATCTCAATGGGGATGTGTGGGTCTACTTTGTGGATCTACTCGTAGCCACTGATTTGGCTCATGAGGATCTAGTTAGTAAGATTCGAAGTGAGGAAGTGCGATACCTCTCAATGGGTTGTGTGACCGATCTGGTCATCTGTTCCTATTGTGGACATAAGGTTACGGATAGTGGTAATTTCTGTACTCACCTTGAGTATCAGAAGGGCCAATTTATTCCTGATGAAGATGGCGTCCCCCGCCGTGTAGCCGAACTCTGCGGACATAAAACTCTTCCCAATGGTGGAGTCAAGTTCATCGAAGCTTCGTGGGTAGCGGTTCCGGCATTCCCCGGAGCCTCGTTACGTGCGATTGTTGCGGACACCTGGGAAGGTCCAAAGACTGCATTTACAAAAGATGCAGAGCTTCTATCAAACAAAGCCGCATCCTACCTAGAAAAACCCGGTCCTAGTGCTGTTCTTGCAGAACAAAGGCGATTAAAAATATGAAGTTTGCTAAAAGTAAACTATTCCTCTCTTAGAAATGAGAGCCCCATTTTCAGCTTACCAAAGGAGTCTTAACCCATGAGCGAAGAAAAGAATAACCTAAAGCAACGTCTTGCTGCTGTTTCAGTATCTAAGAACAAAGAGGCCCGAACTCGTGTCGCTTCCGCTTGGACATTGGCAAAGTCGTTGGTCCCTACGGCCCCAGCTGACATTCAGTACAAGCTGGCCTCCTCCCTTTTGAACAATGAGACCCTAGTTTTGACTGCCGCCCTGCGCCAGACTGCTGTTAACGCTCATTACACAAAGGTTGCGGAAAAGTTTGAACAGATCCACAAGGTCGAACTCAATGAACTTCTAGAAAACGAATCATTCTTGAACAAGATTATGAACGAAGTCAAGTCAGAACTCAAGGGTGAGGCAAAGAATGCTGGAGCCGAGTGCAAGTGTGGTGGCAA
>JBAXTA010000206.1:0-8576 GCA_037130415.1 Spirochaetota bacterium | reverse complement strand
CCTCACCCTCGCCCTGGGATTCCAGCGGAACCGCCTCACCCAGGTCATCAACGATGGCCTGGGCAAAAACTTCTATCGCTATGTCAACGAATACCGGGTCGAAGAGGTGAAGCGGAAAATCGCAGTGGGTGAGGCCGAGCGGCTTTCGATCCTGGGAGTCGCCCTCGACTCGGGCTTCAACTCCAAGTCCGCCTTCAACGAGGCCTTCAAGGGCATCATGCGCTGCACGCCGTCGGAGTACAGGAAAAGCCTGCGGGCATAGCGGCGTGGTCGAAACTCCTTCGTTCCTTCTGTATCGTCATCCCCGAAAGCGCTACCCGACAGCAGTCGGGGCGGCGACGTGACACAACTCGGGAGACCGCATGAATTCCGACGGGCGGGGTAGGGTGGAGGACGCGGCTCAGCTTCGGCATTGCCGCGGCTTTGGCGCTCGTCGCACTCGTGTATGGTTCCCGGCAAGATGATGGAAGTACGTTCCGATGGGCAACAGGGCCCTTTGGGGGAGACGGAACGCGACCTGACCTTGCCGGCGTAAAAGAACCGACTATGAGAAAGCCCCGCCAGACGGAGGGGCTTTCTCGTGGATTTGGCGGGGAAACCATGTATCGGGCAGTTTCGCTGCTGCTACTTTTAGTAGTAGGCGGACACGGTGACCGCGGCGTTCCCGTCTATGTACGACAGTGTGGTGCCGACCAAGGAGTCGCTGGAGTAATCGTAGGTTCCATTGGAGTTGACGTCGAAAAAGACGAAGAAGGTCTCGTTGCCCGCTTTCGTGGCTTCGAAATTGAAGCTTGTCGTCGTGCCGGCCGTCACTTTTGAGTAGGTCGCCGTGGTGGGGACTGTAGTTGCGGAGGTGAAGGACAAGGCCCCGGCGGCCATGCCGACATAGCAATCCTTGGTCGAGGAGAAGGAGGCCTTATCGGTCCAGGTTATCGTCCCGGTGATGACCATCTTGGAGGCGCAGGAAGACAAGAACGCGATGAGCACAAAAGCAACCACAACAAAGGATCTACGCATGGGAACTCCTGTTTGATAAGATTGGATGGGAATGCGATTCCGAATGAGAAAGTCGGCGCCTCCGATCCCTCCCTTCATTTCGCGCCGGTCATGCAGAGGACTTTCGGCCCCTGGTCGTGGCCCTCTATACAAGCATAGGCCCGCAGCTTCCCGTGTCAAGGAATAGTATGGCGCCAATGCTGATCAGAATTGTAACAAATGTTACAACGGCAAGCGAGGATGGTATTGGTCTGACTTCTGACAAGAAGGGCCTTCAGACTTCTGGGATACCGCTCTTCGCGTCGCTCGCTCCCGCCAGATGTCTCACGAGTTCCATTCTTCTGTCCAGATCATGGGCCTATCGAGGGTGCTGACCTTCGCCAAGCGCCATCCGTATCCTCGAGGCGGCCGACAAGGCGGTAGGTCGGGGCGTGCAGTGCATGGCGCTGCACTTTGGACCTGCGGCGCCTCCGCGAAGCGGCGGCCATTGAAAGCCGTTCTATCCATCTCGCGGAGGTCTTCGGAGTCCCGGACTCCGATACAGAAGCGCTACTTAGGCAGCTGGTCTCGAAGGGGCGGATAGATGGGCATTCCGCGGGCAGAGGAACGATGTACCTGGTGCCCAAGGTGGAAGAGTACTGCGATCCATTGATGGGTGGGTGCTGACGATTGGCTTGCACGGTTCCGCAGGGACTGGCGCTGATCCTTGGCGCCGCCTCTGTGCTCGCTACTTCCTCAACTCGAGGATGAAGCGCGTTCCCTTGCCGCGCACCAGGCGGAGGCTTCCGTTGAGCTGTTCCGCCAAGCCCCGAACGAGGGTAAGGCCGAAGCCGGTCGAGTTGGTAAAATCGATCCCTTCCGGGATCCCCCTGCCGTTGTCAGCTACCTCGAGCCGTACCAGCCCATCCTTCAGCGTAGCCGATACCGAAACCACTCCATCGTCCCTGCCGACGAAGGCGTACTTCATGATATTGGTCAGGAGTTCGTTGAGCATGATGCTGATGGGTTGGAGACGTTTGGCGTCGAGGACGAAGTCGCCGATATCCTTCTCGACCCGGACCAGCCGTCCTGCGGGGAAGTTCGCCAGGATCTGGTCCACCAGGTGGGGCAGGTAATCCCTGACTGACAGGTCGATAAAGCCCTCGGACTGGTAAAGCTTGTCATAGAGCAGCATCATTCCTTGCACCTGGAGCGCGGCGGTTTCGAGGGCCTCGATCGCCGATGGATCTTTCAAGACCCCCACTTTGAGGGTGAGGAAGCTGCACACCGTGCTCATGTTGTTTTTTATTCGGTGATGCACTTCCTTGAGGATGAGCTCCTTTTCCGCAAGAAGGGTCTTGATTTTCTCTTCGGCCAGTTTTCGTTCGGTGATGTCGATTGAGAATCCTGCCAGCATTGTTTCACCGTCTTGTTTGATTGGGAACTTTGTCGTCGAATAGGAGCGGCCATTCCATTCCTCTTCTGTTTCCAGCACAGAGCCGCCCAAAACGACTTCCCTGTCGTCAATGCTTATCTTTGCGGCAAAATCTGCCGGAAATAGCTCTTCCATGGTTTTCCCGCTAATCTCCGGACTTGGGATTCCAATGAGCTGCAGGAAGCTCTCGCTGGCGAGGAGTACCCGGCTTCCGGAAGCTGTTACCGATTTTATATAGCTGAGGACCGGTGAGGCGCGGATGAAAAGCGAGAGCAATTCGGTGCTTTTCCGCAGGGCGGATTCTGCCCTCTTGCGCTCGGTGATGTCGTGGACACTGAAGAACACTCCGGAAATCCGCCCCGCTTCCGATCGTACCGGTGCGTAGTGAAACTCAAACCAATACATGTCAGGTACTGCTTCAAAGGATCGTTCGACGCATACCGTTTCGCCCCTCATGGCGCGTGCGAAATCCCTGTCGAAGGACTCCCGGTCCTTTTGCATGACGGTCCGGTAGATGGAATCGCCCTGATGGAGTTCTATTCCAAAAACCGTTTTCACCCGTTCGTTCGCGACACGGTTGAAGGATTGGATAGTCTGATCGCCATCAATGACCATGAAGGACTCAAGACTGTTCTCGAAGATTGCCCGGAGGCTTGATTCGGATGCACGCAGAGCTTCTTCGTCGCGCTTGCGGTCGCTGATATCGCTCATGACGACGCGGCAGGTTCTCGCCCCCTGGGCATCGCTGACCATGGCGCAGTTGAGTTCTGCCCAAAAGGCAGTTCCATCCATCTTGACCATGCGCAGCTCAAGGGCAAGCGTGTCATTGCTTTCCGAGAGTCGCTTGCGAAACAGATAATAATCGCCCAGATCCTCTTTCAGGATATAGCGTTTGAAAGGACGCGCAAGGAGGACATTCCGTGCCTCTCCCAGCATGGTGGAAGCCGTGAGGTTCGATTCGAGAATCGAACCTCCAGCGCTCAGTGTCAGGTAACCCACCGGCGCGAGATCATAGAAACTGAAGTATTTTGCCCGGGAAGCATCGAGGAGCGACGTTGAAATACGCAGCTCTTCGTTTTGCATTTCCAGCTCGATCTGGTGTACGCCCAGTTCGTGGAGCATCTGTGCTGCTTCCCCGGAATTGAGCCTTCCCGGAGCTTTCCGCGAACCTGCGGAATGAGCCTGAGCAATGACCTCCGCCTTTCTGCGAAGATCAGCTTTGCGAAGGGTCGATCGGTGGTCGGTTTCCTGCAAGGCTTCCACCTTTGTGGTCGCAAGCCCTGGGATCTCTGCAAGGGTGTGAAGGACAAACTCAAGCTTCCCCGCCTCGTCAAACTGGGGAGAACAGGTGGCGATGCAGCGAGTGCCCAGAACTTCAAGGGTCATATTGCTAGTCGAACTGCCCCAGGATTCCACCATCTGGTGCCAGGGACAAGCTGCCGGAGGGCAGCTGAGGTCTGGTCCGTGAAAAAGCGTCCAGCACTTTTGACCCTTGCAGTCTGAGGCCTTGAGACCCGTCAGGGTTTCCATGACTCCGTTGCCAAGCATGATGGTCTGCTCGGCATCCATGAGCATGGCAGCAAGGGGCAGAGCGTCAATTGCGGTTTGCCAGGTCGTGAGGGAGCTTTGCGAAACGCGACTACTCCGCTGGGCTGGAAGTTTTACAGGAGGCCTGCGTGCTGTCCTGTCCTGTCCTGTCCTGTCCTGTCCTGTCCTGTCCTGTCCTGTCCTGTCCTGCTTCATGATTCAGCCTTTTTTAGCAATAACCTTGCTGCTGCCTATGACGTTTTCCGCATCCCCGACAAATCATAAGCCAAAATCGTGGCGTAGTGGGAAAATAGCTGGCAAAAACCGGGTCCGGATCGGACCGGGCCTGCTGCGGATAAAGTATGATATGATGTCTAAAGACCAGATTCCCGGAAGGTTAGTTGTTGCACCAAAAGGAAATGATGATGGGTGAGTCAGGATGCCAAGCGGTAAAGGTCCTCATGATCGGCGATGTGATCGGTGAGTCGGGGATGAAGGCCCTCTTCGCAGGGCTCGGCGAGCTCAGGCGCCGGCTCGGTGCCGACCTTGTCGTAGCCAATGGCGAGAACGCGAACAACGGCATCGGCATTACCCTGGCCGAATTCAACAAGCTCCGCGAGATGGGCGTCGATGTGGTGACCAGCGGCAACCACGTCTGGGAAAAGCCCGCGTCCACCGAACTCCTCGAGGCCCAGGAGCGGCTCCTCCGGCCTGCCAACTATCCCCCCGGCGCTCCGGGCCACGGCAGCGTCATTGTTACAATTGGTACTACAACCTACGCTGTCGTGAACCTCCAGGGGAGGGAGGGCATGAGTCCGATCGACTGTCCCTTCAGGGGAGGCTCGGCTATCCTCGATGAAATGGAGGCTTCGCACCCCGGAGCCATCAAGATCATCGATTTCCATGCGGAGTCCAACGAGGAGAAGGAGGCCCTGGCCTTCCATCTCGACGGCCGGGTGGCTGCCTTTGCGGGCACCCACACCCATGTGCAGACCGCCGACGAGCGCATCCTCCCAGCCGGCACCGGCTACATCAGCGACCTCGGGATGACCGGTCCCATCGAGTCCATCATCGGGGTCAAACGGGATATCTGCGTGCGGCGCAGCCTGAGCCAGATCCCCATCAAGATGGAGGCCGCCGAGGGAGATACTGCCATCCATGGCGCGCTCTTTACAATTGACGCTTCCTCGGGGAAGTGCCTTTCGGTCGAGCGGGTGGTGGCCTGAGCGCAGGGTCTGGCGGCTGCTCTGTGCGGCCCTGGTCCCTCATGGAGCCTGGGCCGTGACAAGGAGGACCTGGCTTTCAGTTCGGCTGAAGGGCGCGCCATCCCAGCCGGAGCGGGTCTCGCGCCTCATGAATCCTGAGGCGCCGAGGCTGGCGGCGAGGATATCAGGGCCGAGAGGAAGCAGGGGCGTCGAGTCCTGGAGGACAGTGCCGTCGCCAAGGCTGAGTTCTGTGTCGAAGGAGAGCCGCGCGTCGTGTCTGGCCGCGTAGCTCCTCCTGAATTCCGCCCCCTCCACCAGCATCGGGGGAAAGGCGAAGCCGGGTCCGATCCTCTCATAATTGAGCACTTGAAGGACAATGACACCGCCGGGCTTCAGCGCCTTCCGTGCCGCATCCATGAATGACCTGACCTCATCCAAAGATGCCAGGTGGGGCAGGGTGTTGCCGAGGCAGAGAACGAGATCGAGCGAGGCGGGTGCGGCCAGGGCGGCCAGATCCCGCATGTCGCCCCGCACAAAGCGTGGCGGCTTGCCCTGGTTCCGGGCCTTGCCACGGGCTAGGGCGTCGAGGTCGGGTGAGGGTTCGACGGCTGTGACCCTCCATCCAAGGGCAGCGAGCGCGAAAGCATGGCCTCCTGTAGCACTGCCGAGGTCGATCGCTTCGACCTCGGACTGCCTGCCAGCCATCAGGCCTGACAGGAAGGTGATCGTCGCGGGATTGACCGGAAAGAGCCTGTCGTAGAGCGGCGCGAGGTGCGCGTAGAGATCCATGGGTGCCTCCGCCTCCAACATACCCAGGTTTGGCAGCCTTTTGAAACTCCTCCTGCAGGTCTCCTTATTTGACAGGAGGGAGAGGGAGCACCATCATCCGAGCATGGAAAGTGGCCCGGAATATCGACATCGCTTCGGGATAGCCTTCAAGGTCGATGGGATCATCGCCGGGGTACTGCTCCTCGGTCTGGGCCTGGTATTCGGCTTTTTCGTGACAACCCTCGTATCGACACGCGCGCGCCTGAACGAGACAGCCCTCCTGGCTGAGGCGGACCTCATCTACACGGCCATCGAGAATTTCATGTTGCCGGGCGATGCGCCAATCGCTGTCCGCTTCATGGCACAGATCGAACGGAACTCCGAGGGCACTGAATTCCGTCTGTGGCGAAGGATGGCTGTTCCCGCCTTTTCCGACAACGAGACTATCCGAACGGTGAACGCGAACCTCCACAAGGACAAATTCGCGCAGCGTCCATTGGCAGGGGCACCGATGGGCAGGGACCCTCCCTTCCGCTTCGACGAGGCAGTCAGCCTCCCTCCCTCGGACGTCTCCTATCGCGAACGCTCCGGGGACAGGACCTGGTTCCGGGTCTATCGCCCCCTGATAAACCTTCCTAAATGCACGGGTTGTCATGGCTCCGACCACACGGTCCGCGGAGTGATCGATCTCCGCACCGACATCAGCGCGGTTGAAAGATCGGAGTTCCTCATAATCGCAGCTGGTATTTCGGGCTTCGCCATCCTGGCGCTGGTCCTGGCTGCGGTCATGGGTGCCTTCATCCGGAAGGTCGTGGTCAATCCGGTCAAAGCCATCGGAAAGCTCTGCCTCGAGGTCTCTGGCGGGAACTTCGAGGGCCGGGTGTCCGCAAGTGGCCGCGACGAGATCGGTGATCTTTCGGCGACCGTCAATGACATGGTCAAAGGTTTGCGGGAAAGGTACGAGTTGACCAAGTACGTCTCGGCCGGAACGATCGGGGCGATCGGTGGGGAGCAGGAATCCCGGCGCATCGAGGCCACCGTCTTTTTCAGCGACGTCCGCGGCTTCACCTCCTATTCCTCCGAGCACGACCCGGAGGCGGTAGTCGCCGTGCTCAACAGACTCCTCCAGACCCAGACGACCATCATCCTCGCGGAGGGCGGTGACATAGACAAATTCGTAGGCGACGAGGTGGTAGCGGTGTTTTCAGGCAGCAGCGCGACAGAGAGGGCTTGCAGGGCAGGCCTTGCCATACAGGACCGCCTGGCAGGTTGCGGCGACGAGTTCGACGGCCTTCAGGTCGGCATCGGCATCGCGCGGGGTCCCCTGATCCTCGGGATGGTGGGCTCGAGCGCGCGCGCTGATTTCACGGTGATCGGCGATACCGTGAACATGGGCGCACGGCTCTGCTCCCTCGCGCGCCCGGGGCAGGTGATCCTTTCGGAGGCCGCGAAGCTCGACGCGGTGGCCTTCGCCTACCGTGGTCCGGCGGCTGCGAAAGTAAAGGGGAAGGGCAAGCCCCAGCGTGTCTGGCTCCTCGTCGGAAAAAGGGCGCCGGGATGACCACCGGATGGGTGCCCCGCCTTGCGGGCAGCGTGGCCGTGGCCATATCAATCGCAAGTATGGTGATGTTCCCGACTGCCTGCGCGCCGGCTCAGGTCTCCTTCCTGCTCCCGGACTGGCGGCTCTGGAAGGTCACCACCGAGCTCAGGCTTGACTATCCCATACCGGGCCACGAAGACAGGCTCCGAGTGCCGAGGATGAACGGCCTTGGCTTCTCGGCTATGCCCGGCCTCGATGTCCCCTCGATTTTCCCGAGGGCACGATCATCGCCAAGGAAGTCTACGCCAGGCGGAGTCCTGCTCCGGGCGAGGAACCCGTCCAGGTAACCATCATGGTCAAGTCTCCCAAGGACCCCCTCGCCAAGGGAGGGTGGATCTGGGTCTCGAAGGACCTGGCCTCCGGCAAGGAGACTGTCTTTACCTCGAACTTCTGTGTCGGTTGCCACGCCAATGCCAACGAAGCCCACCCCTATGCCGACAAGAACCCCAAGGAGCTCTTCCGCGACTATGTTTTTATTGTCCCGGCGACCGGGCCAGTCTCCCCCCCGGCGGCGGGGGGGGAAGGTGGGGAGGAATACGGGAAGCGCCCCTGAAATGCCAGGATTGGACTCTGGATTCTTCATTGCTTGACATTTTCCCGGCCTTTCCGATATACATTTCACGTTCCGCGCGGCGATGGTGGAACTGGTAGACACGCCAGCTTGAGGTGCTGGTGCCGAGAGGTATGGAGGTTCAAGTCCTCTTCGCCGCAAGTGTTTAGCTGATAAGGGATTAGTACCCTAGGCCAACCGACAACGGAGGCCGCCAAAACCCCATTGTTACCGGATTTGTTACCGCCGGTGATAGAGGTACCTATGGCGCGTGCTCCGTTTTCTGTTTTCAAGCGAGTATCCACCGACACCCAGGGCAAGAAAACCACATCTTTCTCCGCCAGATTCTTTGATGCCGGCGGCAAGGTGATCCGAACCAAGGCACTGAAGGCGACCTCTGCGACCAAGGCCAACGCCGAAGCGAAGGCTCTCCTTGACCAAGGCGAGGCGAAGAAAATAGACGACCCCCTCGTGCTGGACTTCCTCAGAGACTTCTGGAAGGCTGACTCTCCCTAT
>JBAXTA010000205.1:0-8667 GCA_037130415.1 Spirochaetota bacterium | reverse complement strand
CATTTTTCCAGTCCAGCCCCGAGGATCACTTTACGATCTGGGAGCCCTCACGCGTGCGAGGCATCCTGGCTGCCCATGGCTTCAGACTGGAGCGGATCAGGCTGACAGGTCACCACCCCGAGCGCTTTCCCCTGGCCAGGCTCCTCGGTGCAGGCCTTGGCCCCAGCCTCGGGACCAGGTCCCAGGGTCTGGCCCTGCGCTTTGTGCTGGCTGCCCTGGGACTCGTTTCACGGCTCTTCGGCCTCGGTGATACCTTCGAGATCTATGCACGGAAAACGGCTCCCGATACGGAACAGGGTAGGGCTGTTCCCAACACCGACAGCATGGTCAGGGCGATCATGGGAAGCACCGATCCCTCGCCCCTCGCCGGTTCCCGCCTGCCCTGATGGAGTGGCTCCCATGACAGTCTTTATTCTGGGTGCCGGGGTGATGCAGATGCCTGCCATCACCGCCGCACGGGAACTCGGCTGGAAAGTTGTTGCCGCCGACGGCAATCCCTCCGCTCCAGGGGCTGCCGAATGCGACGCCTTCCATCATGTCGATCTCAAGGACTGGAGCGGACTTCTCGCAGTGGCCAAGGCCTTGCAGGCCCGCTCTGGCCTCGACGCTGTCTTTACGGCAGGCACCGATTTTTCCGCTGTTGTAGCCCATCTGGCCCGGGAACTCGGTCTCCCCGGCCATTCGCCCGAAGCGGCCCAGGCAGCCTCTGACAAACTCCTCATGCGTGCCTGCTTTGCCAGAGCTGGCCTTCCCTCCCCGCGCTTCGCCGAGTTCAGTGCCACCATGGCCCCAGCCGCGTCCCTTCCTGCAGGACTTGAGCTTCCCCTCGTGGTAAAGCCCGCCGACAACATGGGCGCACGCGGCTGCTGCCTGGCCCGTAGCCTCCCCGAGCTCCGGAATGCCATCGCCGCGGCCCTCCCCTTGAGCAGGAGCGGCCGCGTCATCGTCGAGGAGTACATCGAGGGACCCGAGTTTTCCATCGATGCCCTTGTCTACGATGGCGAATTCAGGATCAGGGGCTTTGCCGACCGCCATATCCACTTCGCCCCCTACTTTGTCGAACTGGGGCATACCATGCCCTCCGCCATCGACCCCGCGATCCGGGAAGAGGTTCTCCGTGTCTTTGTATCAGGAGCCAGGGCCCTCGGGCTCAGCCACGGTGCTGCCAAGGGCGACATGAAATGGTGCCCCGGCCGGGGTGGCCCCTTTATCGGGGAGATCGCGGCGCGGCTATCTGGCGGCTACATGTCGGGCTGGACCTGGCCCTACGCATCAGGTCACGACCTCACCCGCGACGCCCTCCTCCTGGCAGCGGGCCTGCGCCCCCCCGTGGATTTTGTAGACCGTGGCGGCAGCTCGGCTGAACGGGCCTTCATGTCGATCCCTGGTCAGGTTACCGGTATTTCAGGCCTCCGCGCTGCCAAGGCTTCCCCCGGGATAAAGGAGCTCTTTGTCCGGATTAGGCCCGGCGACGACGTCGTCTTCCCCTCCAACAATGTCGAGAAGTGTGGGAACCTTATTTCCCAGGCGGACAACGTGGAGGAGGCGAGGGACCGCGCCGAGGCCGCGATCCGGCTCATCATCGTCAGGCTGGAAGCACCCAACCCCGCGACCGAGGCCTTTCTCCGGACCCCGGCCTTCCTCGCGGGTGATCAGTCTGCGGGGGCCTGGCCTCCCTCAGCCTTCGATCTGCCTCCCGACCTTGCCACCCTGATCGATAGCCTTCCTGACTACCTTCCCGCCTCCCTGCCACCTGGCTCGAAGACCCAGGGGCTTCAGGTCGCCGCCCTCAACCAGGCGGCTTCCTTCCACGGACGCGACTGGTCTGGCCGCAGTCTCGATGAGTCGGCCGAACTTGCCTGCAGCCTGGCAGGGGCTACCCTCGTGACAGCTGATCCTGCGAAGGGGAGTGCGCCTTCAGTCGGTGGCCAGGCCCTTGCCAGGCCTTTCTGGAAAGCCCTGGTCCGGGGTGGAGCGCCTGCGGGGCTCTATGTCCTGGACGCCCTGCGTGCGGGGAGCCTGACTGCGTGAAGGTCCGTAAGCCAAGGTTTGCCTGCCTGGCATTTCTCTGTTGCTGGGTGCTCCTCCCCCTGACGGCCGTCGATCCGGGAAAGGCTGCTGCCGCCGGCAGCGGTACGGTGGCGGCCGTCGATCAGGGAAAGGCTGCTGCCGCCGGCAGCGGTACGGTGGCTGCCGCCGGCAGCGGTACGGTGGCTGCCGCCGGCAGCGGTACGGTGGCTGCCGCCGGCAGCGATACTGTGGCTGCCGCCGGTAGCGGCCTTGCGGCTGCCGCTGAGCGGCTCAAGGCCCGGCTCTATTGGGATCCCCTCACCGGTTCCGGCAGCTTTGAGCGCGGAGGTGACCGGATCTCCTTTGCCCTGGATGTGCCTGTGGCGCTCTGGAACTATGCCGAGTCGCTGTCCATTCCGGCTCCCACGAACGGGGAGGCTGGACCCCTTATCGGGGACCAGGCCCTGAGCTCCTTCTCCAGCCGCTTCGGTGCATCCGAGGCTGCGCGCGCCACGCATTTCTCGGTGGCAGCCATCCTTATCGATCCGGGCCATGGCGGCAAGGATACCGGAGCCATAGGCGAGCAGCAGATCGGTGGCAAGACCCTCCGCGTCGTCGAGAAAGACCTTGCCCTCGCGGTTGGGCGGAAGGTCAGGGATGCACTGAAGGCACGCTTTTCCGACAAGCGAGTCCTCCTTTCCAGGGAAGGGGATACCTATCCGACGCTCGAAAAACGCGTCGAGATGGCCAACGATGTCGATCTTGGGGATCGTGAGGCGATCATCTACGTCTCAATCCATGCCAATGCTTCATTCAACAAAAGCGCGAGGGGTTTCGAGGTCTGGTACCTCAACCCCGAGTATCGCCGTACGGTGCTCGACGCCGACCAAAAGAATGCCATCGACAAGACAATAGCGCCGATCCTCAATGCGATGCTTGAGGAGGAATTCACTACCGAGAGCATCATCCTTGCCCGTGACATCATGGCGAGCCTCAAGTCGAATATCGGGGGCAAGAGCCCCGATCGCGGCCTTCGCGCCGAGGAATGGTTTGTTGTCCGCAATGCCCGGATGCCCTCGGTCCTGGTCGAGATGGGCTTTGTGACCAACCCCGAGGAGGCGCGTCTCCTGGCCGGCGACGATTACTTGAAGAAGGTGGCTGACGGCATATATAATGGTATCTCAGGCTTCGTGACCGATTTCGAGAACCAGAAAGGCCCCCGCGACCAATGAAGGTTTTTTTCTCCAGCGTCCTTGGCGCTATTTCTTCCCTATTCACCTTTGCCATGGCGCAGGCCATGGCATTGGTCCAGTGGATTGCACCTCCCCGCCATATCCTTCCAACACTTCTCGGCCTGTGCTTTGTGTTTTCGCTTGCTGCCTGGTCCTTCGGCGACAGGATGACGCCCTTTGTCCTTTTTTTCCCGACGCTTGATGGATCGGCCGATCGAGGCGAGCGGCGGGACATCCCCTGGAAGTCCGATGCCGAGGCCCAGAGCGAAGCCATAGCCTCCGAGTTCCTGCTTGGACCCTTCGATCCTGGGCTCCGCCCCGCGTTTCCAATGGGTGTGAGGCTTGTTTCGGTCCTATACCGGGATGGATTGCTCATGGTGGATCTCAGTGAGGAAGCTGCCATCGCCCCGCAGTCGGACCTGGATCTAGCCATTTTTAACCTGCGCCAAACCCTGGCTCTCGGCGTCCACAGCGCGAAGAACATCGTTATAACTGTCGGCGGATATGAGCCATGGCGCAAAGATTTGAGCGACATTGGCTTAAAGTCGGGGAAAATGCAGTGAAAAGAATTGACAAAGGATTGGTGAAGCGTATACTTCTGAATCAATTACGAGAATCCCAGACCTATGCTTGTACGAAAGGAGTTATAGCAATGAGAAGGCAGTTTACCGCAATCGCCTGTGCTCTTCTCTTCGTGGGCGGCGGAGCCTTGTCCGCCGACGAGGCCGTCCTCATGGATTTCAGCCTTCTCAAGGCAGATATCCTCCCGAATGCTTCCAACCAGGGCAAGATGACCGAGAACAGGGCCACAATGATGGACTTCTCGGGCACAGCCGGGCCGAACTACACGGCCGATCAGAAGCAGCAGATGCACATCTCCCTCGCGATCACCAACTGGGACGTCGTGCTCTCCTCGTCTTCCAGGAGCCTGATGAATCAGGACCTCTCCAAGACGGCCGAGACCGCTGTTTCTGCGACCGGGAGCCAGTTCGCCGGCAAGACAGTGTTTGGAGTGCGCGTCCACTTCCCCAACGAGCCTTTCGCCAGTTGGGCCAGGATTACACCTCCCTTCAAGATTCCCGCCTTTGAGCCGAAGTCGACCATCGATGACAGCGGCGTGATCACGCCAGCTGACGCTGCCCAAGGCACTGATCCTATCAATGCCCGGCTGACCCGCTTCGAAGGTGTCTTCGACCCCGCCACCAAGATCACCACGGCTCTTGGTATCGTGAAGAACGTCGGTACCATCAAGTCGGTAGCGGTCAATGTCCGCGGACTGCAATTCCCGAATGGGCTCTACGCAGTGCTTCGCGACGACAACAACGACGAGCGTACGATATTCCTCGGCTACCTGAACTTTGACGGATGGAAAGAACTCCGCTGGGACAACCCGCAGTACGTGACTGAAGTCCGAAACCGCGAGCTTCGTCTCAATCCCCTCTACCCGAACAACGTTCCTTACGTCCGCTTTGACGGCTTCTTGATCACCCGCGACGCTTCGAGCGTCGGTGGGGACTTTATCGCCTACTTCAAGGATATAAAGATCCTCTACGACCGAGCCGTCCTCGACCCGGTGCGTGATGTCGATGACGAAGGCGTGTGGGGCATCGTGACCCAGCGCGAAACCGATCGCAAGCGCCTAGAGTCCGTTCGCTTCGGCGAGAACCAGGTCCAGCTGTATCTCGATCGCCAGCGCCAGGAAAACAAGGAAAAGTTCACGCCCTGACAGGGATCACCGTGAGCAAAGAGCCGGGGCCAGTGCCCCGGCTTTTTTTTCCCGTTTTTCGCAAAGGGCGGGTACAATCTTCCCATGGATAGCAACGATCACATCGAGGCGATACCAGACAGACGGCTTCTTGAGGCGGAATATGCGAATCATGAAGAAGCGTATCAAGCGCTTCTCGCCGGCCTTGAACTGCGAATCCGGGCGGCCTTTTCCCGCGCTGGCATCAAGCCAACCATCAAGGGGCGGATCAAGAGCTTTGACAGCCTCTATAAAAAGCGGCTCCGCCTCCTTCGCAACTTCCGCGAAAAGGGCAGCGAACCAAGCGCCCTTGGTGACATTGTCGGACTCAGGATCGTCTGTCCCTTCCTCGGGGACCTCGAACTAGTCGAAAAGATTCTCCGGAGCGATTTCAGCGTGATCGAGGTGGAGCGAAAGGGTGCCGAGCGCTCCTTCAAGGAATTCGGCTATGAGTCCATCCACATGACTGCGGAGATACCCCAGCAGCTCAGGCTCGAGTTGCAGGGCTTGGACATTTCCCTGTTCGAGATCCAGCTTAGGACTATCCTTCAGGAAGCCTGGGCAGAGGTCGAGCACGAGCTGGTGTACAAGGCCGAACTCAGCCCCCTCGATGAGCCACTCAAGCGAAAGCTGGCTGCGCTTAGCGCAAATCTGACGCTTTCAGATATCATTTTCCAGGAGATCCGGGAGTATCAACAGCGCCTCGGTTCCGAGCTGAACTCACGACGACAAGCCTTTTATTCCAAGATCGAAGAGGCCATCGACGGTTCCATGTATGCCAAGCCCGCCGAAGGGCCAGGCGGACCAAAGAACGGCGAAACCCTCGAAGAATTCTTCACTTCCGGCACTGCCTCCATCGACGACCTCCTCCTTGACGCCCTCTCGGCGCACAATCGCAAGAACTATGCCCTTGCTATCAAGATCTACCAGGCAATTCTTGAACAACCACTCGGTGAAGAGCTGGCTTCCATCGTCCATAAACATCGTGGCATGGCCTATTTCGCGGAGTCACGCTATGACGAGGCTATCGAGGACTTTGGTGCGTCGCTCGCACGCAATCCTGATTGCTACAAATCGGCCTATTTTCGCGGCGTCGTTCGTTCTGTCGTGGGTGATTATGGAGCCGCGATTTCCGACTTCAACAGATCTCTGCAAATCAATCCATACCAGTTTTTTGCCCTTTACCGGCGGGCGCAGGGCTACACCCACCTCGGAGATTTCCCCAAGGCCCTCGCCGATGTCGAGGAGGCCGCCAAGATCGAGCCGCGCAATTCCCAGGCCCTGCAGCTGAAGGCCCTCCTGCTGGACAAGCTCAGGATGTGAGCCGGGATTTTCTCCTTGTCCCTGGCTGGCAGCAAGCGGCTATGCTCCGGTCCTCAGGTTACCTCTGTCCTCGCCCATCAAGCCTTGAATCCTTTCCGCGAAGTAGAGTGGTAGGTTGACCAGCGAATAGCAAACGCGCGCCTTGCCCGAAGCTGTCATCACCTCGAGATCCAGCTCCTGAGACGAGGGTGGATTCATGTCAAGGTGAAGGGCGATGCCACCCTGGTGCATCAGCATGAATTGATGGAGGGAGCGAAGCGAACCCGAGGTCCCCGATTTGACTTCGATGGGCAGAACCTTGCCTCCTGCGGCTGTGATGAAATCTACCTCGGCGTTTGCGCTTTTTCTGCAACGCAACCACCAATGTAATTGTGGCCTGGAGTTCACGGAGCCTGACCGAAGGAGGAGCTGGGCGACGACCTGCTCTGCGAAGGGTCCCTCGTTGATGAAGCGACCGCTTATGAAATCCTCGAGGGGAATCGCGGCCCTTCCTATTGCTGTACTGACAAGACCGCAATCCAGATGGAAAAGCTTCATGACTGTGGGATCTTCGGCTGCTCCCAAAGGCAGCCCCGTTCCATCGGCATGGACAGCCATATCGACAAGCCCGGCGCGCTGCAGCAACTCGAGACAACGGCGGATGTCCGAGGCCTTCCAGTCGGGGTGAAAGCGATTGTACCTCACCTTGAGACCGATATTGGAAGGCAGGGCCTCATAGATCCGCCAGAGTTTTTCAAGATCGGCTCTCTTCGCGTATTTCCCGAAATCATCTCGATACGTTTCCAGGATGGAGCTATGCACATCGCGAGCTCGCACTATATCTCGGGATTCAGCGAAGCGGGCGACTGCCTCGGGCATGCCCCCGACAAGAAAATACATGCGGAGCAGAGGCAGGAGGCGATCGTGGGCAGCCATGGGGAAGGTCTCATTGAGACGATAATTCTTCAGTGTCGTAGCGAGTAAGTTTTCCCCGATGGCCTCAAGGAACTCGGTGAAGGTCATCGGGCCGAGCCAGCAATACTCGATCCGTCCGACCGGCATGGAAAATGCTTCCGGCCCCATCGCAAATTCAAGGAGTGACCCTGCCGCGATCACAGCGAGGTCGGGCCTTTCTTCATGAAAATAGCGAAGGGCTGAAAGCGCAGAGGGAATTGCCTGGATTTCATCGAGAAAAAGAATACCCTGTCCTTTTCCGACGCCTCCTTGATTGATAGCAAGCCCTACTTCCTGCAGGATCCTTGAGCTATCAAGACTTGCGAAAACGGGACCAAGTCCCTGGTGACGTTCCAGATTCACTTCCCATAGGGCCACGCCTAGTCCTTGGGCAAACTGCCGTACGAGCGTAGATTTGCCGACCTGACGTGCTCCGCGCACAACCAAAGGCTTTCGGTTGCTACTCCGGTACCACCGAACGAAATCGCCTTCTGCTGTTCGAGTCATTTTCATACCCCTATTTCCGACAAAATGGGCTATTTATGACGTCAATAATAGATAGTACAGCACTTTTGTCAATCTTGGGCTGCTAGGCAAGGCCGTTGCCCTTGCGGTAACTATCTAGCCTTGAATTACCATGCCAAAGTCAGCCAAGATTAAGACAAATCCTCATCCAAGGATATGGTTTTTCCCCATATCTTGACAGTGGCATGGAGACGCGGATATAAAAAAGCTACAGGTCCCCATCGTCTAGCGGTTAGGACACCGGGTTTTCATCCCGGCAACTGGGTTTCGATTACCCATGGGGATGCATAGATGAGGCTACTCTCGCCGGAGGGTAGCCCTTTTTTTTGTGCGTAGCCTTAAAGGTTATTTGTCTGAAGAAAATAAGTTCTTTCATCTCGAGTTCCTCAGCCCTGATGCTCGTTTCAACTGCAAAAGCGTGCTATCACCTGCCGTAGAGGCTGCGTCGCCGCGAGATTTGGATGCACGTGATTCAAATGACTGAATAGTGCTAAAATATGTTGGCAAAAATAAATATATATAATATATCATTTGTTTTCTTGTCATTTCTTGCATTTGGTATATCTACAAACTATGGTTGATTCTCGCGGAGGACCAAAAAGATCATGAGTAGAGCAAGGTATGCCCACGCCTTTGTGGCTGCCATGGCGGTCATAGCCGCGACATCTGGCTGCGATTTGATCGACCCCAAATTCAATAATCCGGTCGACCCTGCTGCAGTCAACCACCAGGGTTTCGAGACTGTGGGCGATGTCAATCAGGTCAAGGCTGTCGAGCCGATAGAGGGTGGAAAGCTCGTATGGCAGAATGGGTTCCTCGTGGACAAAGTCCATGAGGGCGATTCTTACCATCTCCAAGTCTCATCCAAATCAGGCAGCTGGGCCACGGCTGATCTGGTAG
>JBAXTA010000204.1:0-8677 GCA_037130415.1 Spirochaetota bacterium | reverse complement strand
TGAGCCGAGCGCGAGGGGACATCCCCTCCCTGGCCCGGCTCCGGGTACCAGAGCCTCCTGAAGTGCTTCTTGGCGATGACCATCGCGGCGTCGAACCTGATGATCGGGAAGTTCTGGGCGACATGGAGGATGCGCTCGCGCACCGCCTCGCGCGTGGCGGGGTTGAGGAAGTCGAGCTGGGCCGTGTCGCTCCAGGGAAGGCCCGTGCCATCGTTTCCGTGATAGACGTACTCGGTACGTCCGCTTGCGAAGTCCACACGCTTGAACACGACCGCAGCGTCAGTCTTGTCATAATAGTGATCTTCGAGCCAGATGCCGTAGCGTCCGTCCCGCGAGAGGTTTTCGCCGCTGAAGGAATAGCCTGGATAGGGGCAGGTCGTCGTTCGCATGAAGAGGTCGGGCCGCTCGCGGACCCAGGCAGAATCGATGCCCGTGTGGTTTGGCACCATGTCAGCTGCGAGCCGGACCCCCCGCTGCCAGGCCCGGTGGCGCAGGTTTTCGAGGGCCGGCCAGCCCCCGATCTCCTGGGCGATCTCGTAGTCGAAGAGCGAGTAGGCGGAGGCAGCGGCCTCGGGGTTGCCGCACTTCTGCTTGATGCGGGCGCTCGCCGAGCTCCTCTCCCAGAGCCCGATGAGCCAGAGTGCATTGATGCCACGCGAGGCCAGGGTGTCGAACTCCCCGTCGGGAACCTGGTCGAGTCGCCGGATCTCGCGGCCCCAGGTCTTCGAGAGCTGGTCGAGCCACACGAGGGTCGTCTTTGCGATCATCACGACATTGGGCATCCAGTCGCGATCGGGGCTGAAACGCTCGTATTCCTTTTCCATCCCCGAGTAGACAAGGGCACGAGTCGGGCCGGGGCCGGGGAAAAAGGGCTTCTCCTCCTCGCGCATCAGGTCGAGACCGCCCAAAAGCCGGAGCAGCTTGTCGCCGATGAGGAGGCCCCATCTTTTCCGGATGTAGTCAAGCTGGCCGGAGAGCGAGTAGGGAGCCGCCCGCATGGGTGCCTTGAGCATCGAAAGGAGATCCTCATTGTCGGGGCCAAAGGCAGGGAGGGCTGCGAAATGGGCCTCGATAGTCTCGAGGGCCCTGCCCCAGGCAGGCAGTCCCGCGAGTCCGACAGGGAGCTTCCTTCCTTCGAGGTTTTCAGGGCTGCCGTCGTCAAACATGAAAGCGAAGGGCTTGAAAGCGGGATTCTCGTTGGCCAGTCGGAGCATGACCAGTTCCTCGAGAGCGATCTCCCTGTTCGAGGGCGCTTTGGTTGATCCTGAACCGGCGGCGAGCCACTCACCGGGCTCAAGCTCGCCACGATAGACCTCCAAGGGGGGGAAGCTGTCGACAAAGCGGTGGAGGAGGAGGTCGAGCTCGCCCGAGCCGAGGCTCCGCTCGAGCTTCGCTACTGCGGAGGCGAAGGAGTCCTGGCGCACATGCTCGCGGTACAGCCGCGCAACATCGTGGAGGATTTCGTCGATGAGGGCCATCGCATTGAGCTTGCCTGCCCGGACGGCTTTTTCCGGGAGGAGGGCCGCTCCAACCCGCTCGTTGATGGTCCGGGCAAGGACCCTGGCCTGGTGGAAGTCCGGGATGATGATGTTGCCCGTCGATTGGAACAAGGAGCTGTCGAAACCCAGTTCATCCCGAGCCCGCCTTGAGACGTGGAACTCCATAAGCCTGTCGCCAGGAACGGCGAAGGAGGCAGCATCGGGTTCTCCCTCGATGGCTGTGAGCGAGATCACGAGTACGCGCTGTGCCTGTTCCATGGTTCCCCCGGAGGCATGAATGCGTTCCTGCCTTATGGAATAGTAGCCGAGGTGGCCCGGGGAGACAAGGCAAGGCTTTCATCCTTGCTGGAGTTCCCCCGGCTGCCGGTGAGCGAGCGATTATCTCTTCACGGTTTCGGGTTTTCTTGGCATACTATACAAACTGACGCGGAGGGTAAAAATGTCAATTGCAGTCGAGCATGAGAAACGCAAGAGGGAAATCCTGGAAAAGGCCCTCGATATTTTTGTCGAGGAAGGCTTTGAGGATACAACCTTCCAGAAGATAGCCGAACGATGCGGCATCACCCGTACGATCCTCTACCTCTACTTCAAGAACAAGCGTGAGATCTTCAACTTCAGCATCAAGCTTTTTACCGACGGGATCGAGGAATCCCTCAAGGCCATCATCGGGGAGCCCGGGCTCGACCATACCGAGAAGATCGTCCAGGTGGTAGATCGTACCATTGCAGAATGCCTCCGCTCGCGGCGGCTCCTCCAGGTGATCCACGATTATCTGGGACATCTCCGGACCGCGGGGACAGACACCGATGTGCGGGTCAGGCGACGGACCATCAGGATGAAGCATCTCCTTGCCGGGCTTATCATATCCGGCCAGAAGTCAGGCGAGTTCAAGGCTTTCTCGGTCAAGGTTTCGACAGAATTGGTCTATTCCCTCGTCGAGACCGAGATTTTCAGGCTCACCGTCCTCGGCCGCGAGGATTCTGGCTGCCTTCCTGAAGCGGCACGCTTTGTCGCCGAATCCTTCCGTGCCTCTCCCTACGGAACGGCTCATGCATGAGTCCCGTGACGAAGTAGCCGGCGGGGAAGGTCTCCGAAAGCCTTCATGGCTCAAGGTGAGGCTCGCAGGAGGCGAGGTTTCTGCCCATGTAGGTGAGACGCTCCGGCGCCACGGGCTGGTGACCGTCTGCGATGAGGCGCGTTGCCCGAACAAGGGTGAATGCTGGGGGCAGGCCACCGCGACCTTCATGGTGATGGGCGCTGTCTGCACGAGGGGGTGCCGCTTCTGTGCCGTGGCTACGGCACGAGAGGGCGAAGCCCTCGACCCAGGCGAGCCCGGTCGCCTGGCCAGCGCCATCGTGGAACTCGGCCTCCGCTATGCCGTCATCACCTGTGTCGATCGCGACGACCTGCCCGACCGCGGCGCAGCGCACTTCGCCGCCTGCGTCAGGGCCATCCGCCAACGCGATCCGGGAATCGGCATCGAGGTCCTTGCCCCCGACTACCAGGAGGGCGAGATCGAGGTCCTCCTCGAAGCCGGCCCCGATGTCTTTGCCCACAACATCGAGACCGTCGAGAGACTCCAGTCCGTGCGCGACGGGCGCGCATCCTACGCGAAGAGCCTTGCTACCCTCGCGCGTGCCTCCGCCTGGGCTTCAGCGCGGGGTGCGAGGCTTCGCAGCAAATCATCGATTCTCCTGGGCATCGGGGAGCGGACAGACGAACTCCTGGCCGCGATGGACGATCTCCGTCGGGTCAATACGGATATATTGGTGCTGGGACAATATCTCAGGCCTACGCCCAGGCAGATCCCCGTCGTTGAATACGTGACGCCCGGGGAGTTCACTCAACTCGCGGCCGTCGCACGCGGGAAGGGCTTTGCTGCCGTCATTTCCTCGCCGCTGGCCCGCACGAGCTATCACGCCCGCGCGAGCGCGGAGGGCCTGTTTCCGCGGGCCGAAGCCTGACCTTCCAGCCCGCGTCCGAGCTTACTTGCCCGCTATGATAACCCGTCCCGGCGCCCCACCCTTGCCTGCGGAGCTATGGCACATCATGCAGTCGCCCGTGCGCTGCGGGGTGGCCATCGCCTTTTCCTTGCCATTGAAAACGACCTTCGCGGTGATCGGGAAAGCCGGGACATCCGAACGCTTCGACATGAAGTTTCCAGCCTTGTTGGTCTTGTAGGTGAATACCGTGCCCTTGGAATCGGTGATGACGACGCTGGCTCCCTCGACGCCGAAGTCAAGGTCCTTTTCGTCGAGATTTGTGTAGACGGTACCCGCGATGCTGTAGCGTGGACCCTCGCCCTTGGAGTGGCAGGCAATGCAGTCGAGGCCGGGGTTCATGTACTGGCTCTCGCGGTTGCCTCCTGTCCACTTGAGGCCTGAGGGACCATCGGACTTGCCGGTGTTGTTTGAATTGAGCCCAGGGGGAAGGCTCTGGGCCGAAAGCCCCATCATCAGACCGAAACCGAGGGCCGCAAACCCAAGCGATGCCTTGCGAAATGTCATTTCCTGCCTCCGACTAGATATTGGGTACCGGCACGATGACCGGATGAACGAATACTAAAAAGACCATACTGATTTCCCAGGAGGGAGAACACTCAGGAAGCCCTCAGGGTCACGAAAATCGGGAATGCGGAACGCAACTGATCAATCAAACCATTCGACGCCTGTGAAATCAGGCCTGAATCCAGCCAGTCCGTGACGTATCACAGCCGCGCTGCGACATTCTGCAAAATGGGGAGCCAGGGTCTCGGTGAAGATGCGGAGTGTTGTGCCCTTTGCCACGTCCTCGTCGAAGAGCAGTGTGGGCACTCCATGCCTGCGTTTGAAGGAGGCGACATCAGAGGGTGTCAGCACCGGGAAAGTGTCGGCACGCTTGAACATGGAAAAGCGCACAAAGCTGAGGTCCCAGCCGAGGGTTTCGGCGAGGACGAGACCAGGCACGAGCGAACCATGGGCAGCCCCCACTACGAGGCCACGTTGTCCGGCGCCGAAACCCGAGGCTTCGACCCTACCGGCCAGGGCGAGGATTTTCGAGGGATCCGAGCCGCGCCAGGTGTACTTGTCGGGCTTGCTCGTGAACATGAAGCCAGGCATCGCCGGGTCGGCTGAAACGCGGAGACCCCGCGTGAGTTCTGCGGCTCCCTCGTCGAGGCGCATCAGCGCCCGCGCGGCATCCACTGCCCGTTCAAGGAGGATCGGGGCCTCCTCCACCAGCGGCGCGGGGTGCTGGATGGAACCGAGGGCCGGCCCATCCACCTCGAAGTACTGGGTTGGATGAAGGGGAAGTCCTAGCTCAACGCATATTTTCCAGTTGAGGGGGACGTTGACGATGGAAGGCAGCCTCACGAAGAGCCTGCGCGCTGCCGACCAGTAGGATTCAGGCATCGAGGCGGGCGCAGAAAGGGCAGTCGGGAGTCCTTCCCCAAGCAGGACCGCCAGCTCGGCGCATTCCGCAAGGATCTCGCCCCAGGATGCCTCGAAGGCCATTTCCTTGGGCGCCTCGTCCCATTCGGCGTATACAAGGCGGGAAAGCTTTGGTAGGCGCTCCCCTTTCACGTACTGCCGCTCCTCAGTCGGTCTTGGATCCGAAGGTGGTGAGGCTGAGCTTGCTGCTGTCGCGGATTGCAACGCGAGCGGAGAAAAGCTCCATTACGTTGTCCCTGTAGGACTGGATCCTGTAGATATAGTCGAGGGTCCTTCTCGGAGTGCCCAGGCCCTCGACCTTGTTCCTTCCGGCATTGTACATCGCGAGGGCCGCCACCTCGTTGCGCGAGACCTTGAAAAACCAGGCCAGGTGGGAGATTCCGTTCTTCGCGTTGACTCTGGGGTCGTAGGCAGCCTCGATACCGACCTTAGGGAAGGCCAGGGAGTTCAGCTGAAAGAGGCCGCGGTCGATGGAAGAGGCATTGTGGTTTATGGCAGTGGGATTGAAGCGGCTTTCCTCGAAGGCGAGGGCCAGGGATAGGGCCGGCGACACTCCATATTTCAGGGAGTTTTCCAGGATGGCGTCACCTACGACCTTTGAGCCGGTGATGTCGGCAAAAAACTCCTCGACCCGCGCCTTGCCCTGTTCGGAAGAGGCCATGAGGGCCAACTTGTCCTCATCCCCGAAGGCCTTGAGATAGGCGGGGATCTCCTCGGCTCTGAGCGATGAAAGTCTAAGGAGCTCGCGCTCCATTTCTGGCCCGAAATCGCGGTACCAGCCCAGGCTGTGTCCTCCCTGCGAGCAGGTTCCTAATACGAGGATGAGGGCTAGTAAGATAAGGGCTGCGGCGGCACTGTTCAGTACTGTTCTAAATTTCATGCGCTATATTTCATCCTTTGTCATGGAATGCGAAATAACGATGCTGTCGCCATTGTAATCAATTCGAACGCCTTGTCTAGGGGCTCAGATTCTGTCTCCTTGCATATCCAGGAATGGTAATGGCTTGTCAATCCAGATGCAAGCCAGGATACTCAATGACCATGAGCACCAAGCCTATCCGCGTCATAGTCACGGGTGGAACCTTTGACAAATATTACGACGAGATCAGGGGCGAGATGGCCTTCAAGGAGACCAATCTCCCCGAGATCCTCAGCCTTGTCCGCGTCGAGGTCCCCGTGGAGATCGAGACCAACCAGCTCATCGACAGCCTGCATATGCAGGATGTGAACCGCATTAGCGTCGCCGAAGCCTGTTCGCGCTCTCCTGAAGAACTCATCATCGTAACGCATGGCACTGACACCATGGTCGATACAGCGCGGGTCATCGGTGCTGCAAAGCTCGAGAAGACCATCGTGCTCACCGGCGCCATGGTTCCCTTCCGGGTGCAGGGTTCGGATGCCCTCTTCAATTTTGGATCAGCCTTCGCTGCGGTGCAAATCCTTCCCCATGGCGTCTGGATCGCGATGAGCGGCCGCATATTTGCCTGGGACAGCGTGCGCAAGAACCGTGAGCGGGGACGCTTCGAGGACAAACCCGCAGTAAGCCCCTGAATGCCGTCGGGCTGACCTCGATGCCAGGTCTCAGGCCCGAAGAAAGGGACTCCTCGCCGACAGCAAGGATTTGATGAGGGGGCGCAACAGGGTGGCTCCGATCCTTGAAATTCGTGCCTCCCCGGCAACTTCCCGATAATAATCCAGCAGGGTCTTTTGCCTGAAGGACAATACGCGCTCCGCCTCGTCGGAGTCAGCATACCAGCCACAATGAAAACCTGAAGCTGCAAAGGCCTTTTGAGGTATGCCGCGCATGCCGCCGAGGCCAAAAAGCCCAAGCATGGTATCGAGATAGGTAAAATAGTCAGTGCGGCAGCCCTCCCCCCCGCCTATGTCGAAGGTATGCCCGAGGGCAGCCGGGTTGATTGCCGCTTCAGCGAAGGCCCTCCCCGTGTCTTCCGTGTGGCAAATCTCGATCTTGGTGGCCAGGGGCATGTGGAACATCAGCGGATCGGCTCCGAGTTTTTTCCGCCACACGATGTAGGTCAGCCTGAGGATGGAGAAGGGCAGGCCTGAGTTCCTCAGAATCGCCTCTGCCTCGACCTTGGATTGCCCGTACCTGTCCCCGGGGCTCGGTACAAGCCCGTCGCTGGTCCGAATCCAGAAATCGCTGACCCTGTCCCCATAGGCGGAAATGCTGGAGGCAAGAACAAAGCGCGGGCGTCTGGGGCAGGCCAGGGCGGCATCGACGAGAACCTTGGTTCCGCCGACATTGACCGAATGCGCAAGGTCCGGAAAAAGGTCGGCTTGAGGGGGAATAATAGCCGCCAGGTGGATGACCGCGTCCTGGCCTTCCATAGCCTGGGTTACCACGGAGGGATCGCGAATGTCTCCAAGAACCTGCCTTGTAAAGGCGGGCTGTCCCTGGACTCCAAGGGAAGTGGCAAGCCGCTTTGCCAGACTGCGGTTTGCTCGAGTATCTGCCTCAAGGACAGTGATTTCGGCACTTCCCTTCGCAAGGGCCATGAGTGTGCTTCGGCCTACATTGCCAAAGGCTCCGGTAACCAGCACCTTCATGATTGCCCCCTTGATCAGCAAAGTGAACCAGCATTCAATAATATATCCCGCTTTTGCTGCTTTTGGCATTCCAGCCAGCGATTGCGGAACAGCGGAAAACAGTTATAATGGAAGTCTAGGTATCTTACGCTATAATCAGGTGGCTGATGGCATTCGACGAGAGCGACTTCCGCGGAATAATCCAGATCGACTCGGAACTCCAGCAAATACAGGACGTCGATCTCCTTCTCGAACGCATCCTCCTTGCAGCAAGGAGGATCCTTTCCGCCGAGGCGGGGACGATCTACGTCCGGGACGGCGAACAGCTCCATTTCCGCTACACCCAGAATGATCTCCAGTCCCGCGACCTGCCTCCGGGGCAGAAACTGCCCTACTCGAGCTTCACCGTTCCCATCAACCAGCAATCCATCTCAGGCTACGTGGCCATGACCGGCGAGATCCTCAACATCCCCGACGTCTACCTGATCCCGGCCGACAGCCCCTACTCATATAGTACTAGTTACGATGAAAGATCAGGCTACAAGAGCGAATCGATGCTCACCGTACCGCTGAAGACCAACGTGGGCGGTCTCCTGGGAGTCATCCAGGTCATCAACGCCAAGAGCGATGAGGGCGAGACGGTCCCCTTTTCGCCCGAGGATGAGCCCATCATCTCGCACTTCGCCGCCAACGCGACGACCCATCTCCAGAACGCCTACTTCATCCGGCGGATGATCCTCAGGATGAACAACGTAGCCCAGCTCAAGGACAGCCACGAGACCGGCGCCCACGTCACACGTGTCTCTGGTTACGCCTGCGAGATTTACGAGCGCTGGGCGATCAAGCGGGGCCTGCCCGAACGCGAGGTGGAGCGCACCAAGGACACCTTGAAACTCGCGGCGATGCTCCATGACGTGGGCAAGGTCGGCATCAACGACCTCATCCTCAAGAAGCCCGCCCGCTTCACCGACGCAGAGCGCATCATCATGGAGGGGCATACCTTCTGTGGCGCGCGGCTCTTTACCGACGATTCCGAATACGACATGATGGCAGCCGACATCGCCCTCACCCACCACGAGAAATGGGATGGGACCGGCTATCCTGGAAAGGTCGATTACAAGAACTCCTTTTTCGAGGTCAAGGAGATCGAAGTCGAAGGCGTCATCCGCACCGGTGAGGTCTGGCATGCGCCGCCGCTCGAAT
>JBAXTA010000203.1:0-8697 GCA_037130415.1 Spirochaetota bacterium | reverse complement strand
GTTGCCTGAGAAGCGATTGCTTGAGGCGAAGTTGCTGGAGTTCTTTGAGTTGGAGTCGGCGGATGAGTTGGGTGGTTTTCCAAAAGAATCAGGATGAGATCATTCGGGGTGATTGAGGCGGAGTTCGAGGTGCTTGAGAGTGGTGAAGCGCTAGCAAGAATACGGTGGCGCTAAGGCAGAGTCTTCTTGTCTTGTTAACCTGATTGGTATACAATATCAAGGGTGGCTGAATGATCGTCGAATACCTCGATTCGGAAATACGAAGCATCTGTCTCGAGGCAAAGAAGGCTTCCAAGCGGCTCGGGGCTGAATCGGCCCGAAAGCTCCAAGTTCGGCTCGCCGACCTTCGGGCGGCAAGAAACGTGACGGAGTTGATTACCGGGCGCCCCCACCCGCATAAGGGGCCCAATGAGAAGCGCTTTTCGCTGGATCTTGCGGGAGGGGCACGAATTCTTTTTGTTCCGACCGAGGATCCGCCCCCGCGGAAAAAAGATGGCGGTATCGATTGGGTGATGGTCGCCGAAGTGACGATCGTCTTCATAGGAGACAATCACGATGAGTGAAATTGATACTGTTCCTGACTGGATTTCTCCCCCTGGTGCAACAATCCTCGATGTGCTTGAGGAGCGCGGCTGGACCCAGGCGGACCTCGCAGAGCGCATGGGCTATACGCGAAAGCATATCAATCTCCTAGTCAAAGGAGCCGCGGGCATAACCGAGGAGGCCTCGCTCAAGCTCGAACGGGTTCTGGGCAGCACCGCTGGATTCTGGTTGAATCGCGAGGCTCAGTACCGGGAGGCCTTGGCGCGCCAGGCTGAGTTTGCGGACCTGAAGCCCTTTATTTCGTGGCTCAGTGAACTCCCTATTGCCGATATGGTCAGATTCGGCTGGATTCAGCGATCGAGTCAGAAGGTGCGAATGGTCGCTGCCTGCCTTCAGTTCTTCGGTGTAGCCACTGTCGATGCGTGGCGGGAAAGGTATATGACCTTGGGTGCTGCCTATCGCGCATCGACGGCATTTGAAAAGAAGAACGGGGCTGTTTCAGCGTGGGTGCGCTTCGGGGAGGTTCAGGCCGAGACACGATCCATCGCTGCCTGCAAGCGCGAGGGACTCTTGGAGTTGCTTCCTGAACTGCGCTTGCTGACTTGCGAGACTGATCCGGCGGTTTTTCTTCCCAAGCTCGTAATCATGCTGGCCGCTATTGGCATTGCCCTAGTTGTCGCCCCTGCCCCTAAGGGCTGTCCGGTCTCCGGGCTGACCAAATGGCTTGGGCCGGATCGTGCCTTGGTGATGCTGAGCTTCCGGTACAAGACCAACGACCACTTCTGGTTCACGCTCTTCCACGAGCTTGGACACCTCGTGCTGCATGGCAAGAAGTTGCTGTTCTTGGAAGGCTGGGATGAGGGGCTATTGCCGGAGCAGGAAGATCAAGCCGATCGTTGGGCGGCCAGCCAATTGATTCCACGCAATTGGGATGGAGAGCCTGCGGCACTTGATGCGACGGCGCATGGCATTCGCAAATTCGCAGATTCGATCGGCACGGCTCCCGGGATAGTTGTTGGGCGAATGCAACATGAGGGGCAGCTTGGCTGGGGGGAACTCAACGAGCTCAAGATTCATTATCGATGGGTGGATGAATAGGGAGCAAGATGGCAATATTCGGAGAAGGCAATCCATGAAATCGAGACTCAAGCCAGACCTTGGCAACCTCTTCAAGTTCTTTCGATCGCCAGAACATGCATTGAGTTTGCTAAATGAGCGGCAACTCCATTTTATCAATCCCGCAAAGTACGAAGCCACCATCGGAGAAGTGAATTGGGGCATTGGTAGGGACCTTCAGCGCTTCAGGGTGAAGAACGTCGGCGTGAGCTGCTTCTCGATGGACGAGGACTGTTGGACAGACAAAGGCCTTTGGAATGAGTTCGCCGATGGTGGAAATGGCGTGCTCGTCGGTTTCCAGGAAAGCGCCAGACGAAGCGGTGATGGACTTGCCTTTGACTTTCAGGAGAAGGCATGGGTGATGCTTGCTCGCTATGTTGATGATGGCCGTGATCCGGTAGATTTCCCTGAAATTGATGACTTCCCTAACGATGGCCTGTTCTACGTTCCGGTGAAGCAGCCAGGCCACCGTTCTGAAAGCGAGTATCGCCTCTGCGTCTTTGGCGACTTTGACACAGCCGGACGATGCATCGAGGTGGGATGGTCCTCCTTCTTCTACCCCAAGGCGGTAGTCTTCCACCACTCTGCCAGTTCAGATTTCATCGCTGATTTTTGTTCGAAGATACGATGCGCTCGCTCCCTCAGAACCTGGCATTCAACCGGTTCTGAGATAGTGCTATGTGGCTTGTCGCAAGCCCACAAGGACAATTGAATGCCCCCTAAACCAAAACTCGAACTCACCTGGATCGGCAAGGAAAACCGCCCCCGCCTCGAACCTCGCATCTTCATCGAAGACCCTGCTAAGAGCCAGCATGCGCCGCATCGTGTTACCAACGGCGATCTCTTCGACAACAAACTCATCTTCGGCGACAACCTCCTTGCCCTGAAAGCCCTCGAAGCCGAGTACGCAGGCAAGGTGAAGTGCATTTATATAGACCCGCCATATAACACTGGATCCGCCTTTGTCCACTATGATGATGGTGTCGAGCACTCACTTTGGCTTGGGCTTATACGTGATCGCTTGGAAATTCCATGGCGTCTCCTTGCGACGGAGGGGAGTCTTTGGATCTCAATTGATGATTCTGAAGTTGCTTATTTGCGAGTTCTATTGGATGAATTGTGTGGACGTAGTGGTTTCATTGCCTGCAATGTTTGGCAAAAGAGATACTCGCGTGAGAACAGGGAAGCTATTGGAGATGTTCACGAATACGTACTTGTCTATGCCAAAAGTCCAGAATACTTCAAAGAAAATCGCAACAAGGTCAGGCTGACTGAGGATCAAGCCGCTGTCTACAAGAATCCGAATAATGATCCTAAAGGGAGATGGCGCACTATTCCGATGACTGCCCAGGAAGGGCATGCTACAAAGGAGCAGTTCTACGAAATTGTGGCGCCTGGTGGAGCAATACACAAGCCTCCCAAAGGGCGTTGCTGGGGGCTTTCAAAAGCGACTTACGAGCGTCTCCGAGCAGAGGGACGTATTTACTTTGGGAAAGATAACAATAGTCAGCCGAATACGATCCGCTATCTTTCTGAAGTCGAGGGAGTGGTTCCATGGACTTGGTGGCCACACGAAGAGGTTGGTCATACTGATGAGTCAAAGAAAGAGATACATGCGCTTTTTGGTAAAGTCGATGCTTTCGATACTCCAAAACCGGAGCGCTTATTAGGGCGAATTCTTCACATCGCCACCAATCCCGGCGACCTCGTCCTCGATTCCTTTGCCGGTTCCGGCACGACCGGTGCTGTAGCCCACAAGATGGGCCGCCGCTGGATCATGGTCGAGCTCGGCGAGCACTGCCATACCCATATCATTCCACGCCTCAAAAAGGTCATTGACGGACAGGACACGGGCGGCATCACCGAGGCAGTCGGTTGGAAAGGTGGCGGCGGATTCAGGTACTACCGCCTCGCGCCCTCCCTTCTCGAAAAGGACAAATGGGGCAATTGGGTCATCAACAAGGAATACAACGCCGCCATGCTCGCCGAGGCCCTCTGCAAGCTCGAAGGCTTCAGCTACGCTCCCTCGGAGACCGAGTACTTCATCCATGGCCACTCCACCGAGACCGACTTCATCTGGGTGACCACGCAAAACCTCGGCCACGAGCAGCTTGCCGCCCTCTCCGAAGATGTGGGATCGAACCGGACCCTCCTTGTCCTCTGTTCAGCCTTTCGGGCAGACGTCCACCAGTTCCCGAATCTCACAGTTAAGAAGATCCCGAACGCTGTTCTTTCGAAGTGCGAGTGGGGACACGACGACTACAGCCTCCAGGTTGAAAACCTTCCCGCCGCGCCGAAACCCAAAGTGGAGCAGCCGGAGCTCTTTGGGGGTGAGGGATGAAGAAGGAGAGCTTCGCCACAGAGGACACAGAGAGCACAGAGAAGAAGGAAGAATCTCTCTTTATCTCTTCCTCAGTGTCCTCTGTGACCTCTGTGGCAGATTCCCAAATCAAGCAACTTACAGAACGCATTATTGGGCTCGCCATAGAAGTCCACAAGCAGCTGGGGCCTGGGTTATTGGAAAGCGCGTATGAGACCTGCCTCTGTTGGGAATTCGAGCGCGCAGGTATCGCTTATTCCAGACAGGTTCCATTATCGCTTGATTACAAGGGTAACACTCTCGACGTAGCCTATCGCATAGATCTTGTTGTAGGCGAGAAAGTCCTCCTTGAGTTGAAATCCGTCGAAAAACTGATCCCGATTCATGATGCACAGATTTTGACATATCTCAAACTTAGCAAGCTACGAATTAGGCTTCTCATGAACTTTAATGCGCTTACCCTTGTTCAGGGACTCAAGAGGTTTGTGCTATGAGCGATCAGATGGTTAGTACTAGAAGAAACGCTTCTCTGCTGTATCAGGGGAGAGGTCACAAAGCTTGCGAAGACTCGGTCCTCTTGGAAATGTCCCTCGATCTTGACCTGTCCGATGAGGCGATACAGGGCTATCGCCAGCGGAGGGAGCGAATCAACCCTGCAGCTCCGGAGATCGCGTGGAACAAGGAAGAGCTTCTGTTCGCGCTTGGAGCAGCGATTCGCAGCAAAGACAGTTCGTATGCGCCGACTATCTGCGGCCTTCTGTGCTTTGGCAAGGATACTGCCTTGCGCCGGCTGGCACCCATGGTCCGCGTCGACTACATACGCGTTCCCGGCAAAACCTGGATAGAGAATCCCGATATCCGATTCGAGACGATTGAGATGCGGGGATCACTGTTAACATTGATTTCTCGAGTCATCGCGGGCATTCTCGATGACCTTCCGCGCGGGTTCTCGCTTGAGGATGGCGTCTACCGCAAGGACATTGCGCTTGTGCCTGATGCGGTCATCCGCGAGGCTGTCGTGAACGCTCTCATGCATCGAAACTATCGAACGAAGCAACCAGTTCAGATCATCCGCTACAGTAACCGATTGGAGATTCGCCATCCTGGTTGCTCGTTGAAGCCGGACGATCAGCTGGGTGAGGCGGGTTCGGTGTATCGCAACGAGAAGATCGCTGCCATTCTCCACGAATGCAATCTCGCCGAGACCAAGGGCTCTGGCATTCAGGCCAAGGCCCTTGTGTTCCTGAAAGAGTTTGGCGCCATCAGCAACGCCGCCTATCGGGATATCAACAAGGTCGATACGCTCCATGCCTCCGTCTCCCTGCGCCGCCTCAGGAATAACGGTATCTTGGTCCAGAAGGGCAAGGGAACGGCCACCTACTACCAGGGTGGTCCTGAGTTCCTTGCATCACTCAGCATGCCCGATTCTGAGGTTTTACCACCCAAGCTCGAGGCCTTATCACCCAACGTTCCAGACTTGCCTCCAGAGCTCATGGCCATCGTCAGAGAAATGGGCTCCCGAGCAAAGCCCAAAACAAGTAAAAAGGCGATCTTGGCACTATGCGCACATAAAGCTTATTCCAAAAAGGAAATATCCGCGATTCTCAATCGAAGTGAAGTGACCATCGGAGACCTGCTTGGTCTGCTCCTGGAGGAAGGCTTCCTGGTTCTTGAGTTTCCAGAAACCCCCAATCACCCCCAGCAAAAATACCGGCGAGCACACAGCGGAGGTAACCTTTGAGCGACGAGAACCTCCCCGCCGCACCGGATACTGCTTTCCAGTTCTTCACCGCCGAGGATGGGAAGACAGGTATTTCCGTCCGCTTCGAAGGCGAGACCGTCTGGTTGAGCCAGAAAGGCTTGGCTGAACTCTTTCAAGTATCTGTCCCAACGGTAAATGAGCATCTCAGAGGTATCCAGGCGGACGAAGAATGCAATCCGGCAACTATTCGGAATTTCCGAATAGTTCAATCCGAGGGAGCTCGACAGGTCAGCCGCGTAGTGGAGCACTACAATCTTGAGATGATCCTGGCCGTCGGCTATCGCGTTAGGTCTGGTCGTGGCACGCAGTTCCGACGTTGGGTTACCGAGCTCCTCAAGGAATACGTGATCAAGGGCTTTGCGATGGATGATGCCCGCCTCAAGGCAGGCAAGAATTGGGGGGCAGACTACTTCGACGAGCTCCTCGAGCGCATCCGCGATATTCGGAGTTCCGAGAAGCGGGCCTACCAGAAGATCCGCGACATCTTCAAGCTTGCAGCCGACTATGAGCCCTCGGCAGCCGAGACGACTGAGTTCTTCAAGATCATCCAGAACAAGCTCCATTGGGCTATCACCGGCAAGACGGCAGCCCAGCTCATCGCCGAACGGTCGGACGCCTCCAAACCCAATATGGGCCTTTCAACCTGGACAGGTGCCAAGGTTCGCAAGGCAGACGTAGCCGTCGCCAAGAACTACCTCAATCATGACGAAATGGACTCCCTCAATCGCATCGTGACCATGTACCTCGACTATGCCGAGGATCAGGCCAAACGGAATCACCTCGTCTACATGAAGGATTGGCGAGTCAAGCTGGACGCGTTTCTCCGCTTCAACGAGCGCGACGTACTGGACGATCCCGGCCGCATATCGATGGAGGTGGCAAAGGCCCTCGCTGAGGAGCGCTACGAGGATTTCAATCGGCATCGGCTCGAACATGATGCTGCCCTCGAAGATTCAGAAGACATCAAGAAACTGGAGTCCTATCATGACTGACCGCCCTGACTTCACCCACCTCGATAGCCTGAAAGCGCGACTGGACTCCTTTCGTCCCCTTTCCTCGGCAATTGTCCTAAATCTCCACGAAGACTTGGTGCTCCGCTGGACCTACAACTCGAACGCTATTGAGGGGAATACCCTGACCCTCCTTGAAACCAAGGTCGTTCTCGAGGGCATCACCATTGGCGGCAAGAGCCTTCGTGAGCACTTCGAGGCCATCAATCACCGAGAAGCTATCAATTATGTCGAATCGCTTGTCGCTGAGAAGCGACCATTTTCCGAGCACGAGCTCAAGTCCCTGCAACGCCTCATTCTCAAGAATATTGACGAGGAGAATGCCGGCCGGTATCGGACAGTGAACGTCCAGATTTCAGGTGCCCGCCATAGGCCACCCGAGCACTTCAAGCTGCTTGACGAAATGGAAGCCTTCTTTGCCTGGTACCAGGGGGAGGCGCAGAGTTTGCATCCGGTTCACAGGGCGGCAGACCTGCACTCAAAATTCGTCAAGATACATCCCTTTGTCGATGGCAATGGGCGCACGGCTCGACTCCTCATGAACCTCGAACTCATAAAGGCAGGTTTCCCTCCGAGCATCCTCCAGGTTGAGCGAAGAATGGAGTACTACGAGGCGCTTGATCGCGCCCATGTGGATGGAGACGAGCTGCCCTTCCTCGCTTTGATGGCTGACATCGTCGAACAGAGCTTCGAGCCCTACTGGTTCGCCCTGGGGATGAAAAATGACTGATCGCCTCGTCAACACCATCGCGGGCCGCCTCTCACTCCGCGAGCCGCAACGCAAGTCCCTCGAACTCTTGTCGCGGGTCACCGAACTCGTGAAGCCGAGCAAGGATACCGATCCTGTCGAAGCGCTGCGGATTCTCCAGTCGGAGTTTCCGAGCGTGAAGGGATTTGACCGCGACTTCGTCTCCCTCTGCTTCGCCTTGGCCACTGGTGTTGGAAAAACTCGCCTCATGGGCGCCTTCATCAGCTACCTTCACCTCGCCCACAAGGTGAACCACTTTTTTGTGCTTGCGCCGAATCTTACGATCTATAACAAGCTGATCGCCGACTTTACTCCCGGCACGCCAAAGTACGTATTCAAGGGCATCGCTGAGTTCGCCCAAGATCCGCCGCAGGTCATCACCGGGGATAACTATGAACGTGCTGACGTTGCACGCTCCGGCGTACTCATCGAGGCAGGCATCCAGATCAATATCTTCAATATCTCGAAGATCAACAGCGAAGTCCGTGGCGGCAAGTCACCCCGCATCAAGCGCCTCTCCGAGTACATCGGTGAGAGCTACTTCGAGTACCTCGCCGCCCTACCCGACCTCGTGCTCCTTATGGATGAATCCCACCGCTATCGCGCCAGCGCGGGCGTGAAGGCGATCAACGAACTCAAGCCCATCCTTGGACTCGAATTAACGGCGACTCCCTTTATAGAGGCCGGCGCAAAGCTTGTCCACTTCCGGAACGTCCTCTACCACTATCCCCTCGCCAAGGCGATGGAGGACGGCTTCGTGAAGGAACCAGCGGTAGTCACCCAGAAGAACTTCCGGGCGGATCAGGTAAGCCCAGAGTCTCTCGAAAAGATCAAGCTTGAAGACGGCATCCGTGTTCATGAAAACACCAAGGTGCACTTGGAAACATGGGCTCGGCAGAATGACAAGCCGATCGTGAAGCCCTTCATGTTGGTAGTGGCTCGGGATACCGCGCATGCCGACCAACTCCAGAAGTTCATCGAATCGACCGACTTTTTCTCGGCGCGCTATGTTGGCAAGGTAATTCAGGTCCATTCAAATCAGTCCGGTGAGGAAAAGGAAGAAAACATCCAGCGTCTCCTTGCGGTGGAGAGTCCTGACGAACCGACCGAGATCGTCATACATGTGAATATGTTGAAGGAGGGCTGGGACGTCACCAACCTCTATACGATTGTGCCGCTGCGGGCCGCCAATGCCCGT
>JBAXTA010000202.1:0-8700 GCA_037130415.1 Spirochaetota bacterium | reverse complement strand
CCAGGGTGAAGCTGCGTCGTCTTTACCCGTCACTTTAGGCTGTACGATGTACTAGCAATACTACGCGGAATTCCGCGAGGGCGAGGCAATTTTAATTAACGTACCGCACCAAGCGGAAATAACACGTGAGAACTTCAAAAAATATGGCACTGAATTGACAACGAAATAATTCGTGCAGGCAGGATGCGCAAGAAGTCAGGGTCTGGCGTAGCGGACTGCGTCGGGGATACCTCGTCGAATCCACCACCTTCGGCAAGACAGATGCCGCACAGCCCTGGCGTTTCAGCGCCAGGGTGTCCTGAAACCCATGGCAGCTGCACAGAGGTTGAAGTGCCGGTCGAGAGTCCAGATTTCCATCTCGGATGGGTCCTCGCTGCCGAGCCAGATCACAGCCGTGGCGAGATGGATTCCATCCAGGGTCCGGATTGACAGGGGAAAGGAAGCTTCGGCACGTCGGAGCACGGACTCATTCACCCGGAGCCGACAGATGCCTCGAGCTGTAGCGTCAAAGGACTCGCGGACGGCGACGCATTCCTCGCTGCTGAGTTCGCCGCTGCGGAATGCACGATCCATGACCCGGGCAGTCTCAACCCAGAGAAGCCGGCTCGAAGCCAGGTCAGAATTCGGGGGAAGGGATTGCAGCTGGTTCCCGCCCTCGAGGAGCCAAGCCAGCAAGACGCTGGTATCGAGATAAACTTTCAACGGGATCCCCGTTCCTCATTCAGGAGTGCCTGTGCATCGATCTTCCTGGAAAACTCTGGCTTCACCGCCCTGAATGTCTCAAGGGGCTGCCTTTCCACGAGGGTCTCGGCCTCGAGGGGCACGAGTCGGGCAATGGCCCTGTTCCGGTCAGTTATCTCGTAGGTTTCTCCCTCCCTGACTTTTTTCAGGCTTTCAGAGAGGTGAGCTTTGAGATGGGCTATACTCGTGACTATC
Source organism: Spirochaetota bacterium (assembly GCA_037130415.1). Lineage (GTDB taxonomy): Bacteria > Spirochaetota > Spirochaetia > Treponematales > Rectinemataceae > CAIJMU01. Next base: position 7,764 of record JBAXTA010000202.1, on the reverse strand, counting down.
ATGAGGTCAAGTTTATGACCATGATGCTGGGGAGTCAAGGACGGTTCCTTGGAAGTTGAGCGCAGATTCCATACCGTGCGCATGACCCTGAATCTGCCGGACGAACTCATCGCGGAGGCTATGAGGGATTCCAAGGTTACCAACAAGACCGCCCTCATTGTGACTGCCTGGAGGAATACATCCACAAGCGCAGGATAGAACGGCTTATCGCCTTGAAGGGCAAAATAATGTTCTACGACGGCTTCGATCCTGAAACGCTGAGGGACATGGAAGAGGCCGAGCTTGGTCCTCATTGATAGCTCGACATGCGTTGACTTCCTCGGATGGCGGAATGCCGTGAGGTGGATCTTTGACTCGCCTCGACACTGATGTTTGTGTTTCCATGCTTCGGGGCACCCTCGATCGGGATCTGACCCTCGGCACAGGGCGGCATCCTGCGGCTGTGGAAGCTCGTCCTCGAGCTGGCGGTTCGGGGGAAGCTGGTGCCGCAGGACCTGTCGCGACCTGACGGTAGCAGAGATGAGCCAGTGGCGAAGTTCCTTACTACCGAGTCCGGTACATTGGTGACACGAAAACGCATTTCGCCCTGTATTGGCGAAGCGAAATGCGCTCTCGCGTAGCCTTTCTTCAAGACTCGGTAGTAAGCGGATTGCGAAGGAGGCGACCGCCTCAAGGCCCGCCTTGCCGGCGCCGAGAAGGCTGCACTGAACTTCGCCAATGCCACAGTAGCCGAACTCGCCTGACTATGCTCATGACCATAGCCACAAGGAGGCGGGAATGACGCTTGCAAAAAATGTCGAGGAGCTCTTTGCTGACTACCACGGCAGGGTCGCTATCAAAGGTGATGTGCTCGGTCCGATCGGCGATGAATGGGAGACCGTCTGATGGTCCTGGATACCTGCGCCCTGCTCTGGTGGACCCTCGAGCCAGATGGACTTTCGCCAGAGGCGACAGCGCTCTGCGCAGACATGCCAAAGTCCGGAGCCATTATCTCCTCGATCAGCCTCTGGGAGGTCGGGATCAAGGTGAAGCGAGGCAAGCTCGACATCGGCATGGAGCGGCGCCGCTACTTCGATCTGGTCACGGCCATCACCGACCTCACCATCGTCCCGGTTACGGAGCGGGTCTGGAGGGAGAACCTGGAACTGGAGTGGGAGCATTCTGATCCTGCCAACCGGACCATCGTCGCAACAGCCCGACTCTACGATGATATCCTGCTTACAGCCGACGGGGGGAAATGCGGGCCTTTTATCCGAAGTGCAGGTGGTAGGCTACCGCAAGACACTTCGGATCGGAACCTGGATCTCATAGCGTCTGGCAGAAGCCTGTTTTTGCAAATTGGCAATCATATTGGCAATTTGCACGGATCGCCATTGTTGCGCCCTCAGGGGTTTCCTATTGCAAGGTCTCCTGTCGCCTTCAGTTCGCGATCAATTGCAAGGACCTGCCCGGCAGCCAGCGTGAAGTCCGCATCGCGGTCACGATAGCGCAGGTGAAGAGGTCGCCCCAAGCGGGAATGGATGATAGCCTCGATCAACGCAGCATCCTTCCATTCGATGTCGAGCACGAAGCCGCCGCGGGCACAGAGGCCCGTCACGCGGCCTCTAGGCCACGCGGAGGGCAGCGCGGGCAGGAGTGACAGGACAAAGCCAGACGAATCGATCCTGGCATCCATGACCTCCTCATGGCTTTGCAATAGCATCTCCGCAACACCGGCTGTGTAGCCGAAATTTCCGTCGATCTGGAAGGGTGGACAGGCATCCAGGAGGTTGGGATAGAGGCCACCCCCGTCGTTGCCTGTCTCCACGGTGTCTACCCGCACGAAGAGCTGGTCGATCAGCCGATGGGCATGATCGCCATCGCCCAGCCTGGCCCAGAGATTGATCTTCCAGGCCAGGGACCAGCCCGTGCCAGTATCCCCGCGCAGCTCCATCGAGCGCCTGGCTGCGGCAAACAGCTGTGGTGCAGCCGCCTTGCTTATCTCCCGGCCAGGATGCAATCCAAAGAGCTGCGACAGATGCCGGTGCGGTGCCTCACCCTCGTCCCAGTCCTCGTTCCATTCCATGATTTGACCCTGGCGCCCTACTTTCAGAGGCTTCAGCCTGCCCAGCGCATCATGCAGCTCGGCCTTGAAATCTGCTTCGCACTCCAGGATCGTCAAGGCAGCGATGCAATTGGAGAAGAGGTCGCCTGTGATGGAAAGATCCATCGCCGAGGCGATGCAGAGCGAGCCCCGGTGGCCATCTGGCCGTAGATAGCGGTTCTCCGGCGAGATGGACGGCGCCGTCACCAGCCGACCCTGCTCATCATCCACGAGCCAGTCCAGGAGGAATCGCGCGGCGCCTTTCATGACCGGCCAGGCGCGGGAGGCCAGGAAGTCGCGATCGCCGCCAAAGAGAAAGCGCTCCCATAGGTGTCGGCTGAGCCACGCTCCGCCCATGGGCCATATCGCATATTGCGCAGCGCCATAGTTCACCCGACCCTCGAGGTAGCCCACCGGCGTACTAGTCCTCCACAGGTCCACCTGGTGATGCGCGACCCACCCGCGACAGCCATAGAGCTGCCCTGCAGTGGGAGTCCCCTTCTCCGCAAGGCTGCCGACAAAATCCAGGAGCGGTTCATGGCATTCCGCGAGATTGCAGGACTCCGCCGGCCAGTAATTCATCTCGGTATTGATATTGATTGTCCAGTTGGACCACCAGGGCGGCTGGATCAGATGGTTCCAGATCCCCTGCAGATTCGCGGGCTGCGAACCCGGCCTGCTGCTGGAGATCAGGAGATAGCGGCCGTACTGGAAGAGGAGGGCCTCGAGCCCTGGGTCAGTGGCGCCCGCCTGCTTGCGGGCAAGTCGTTCGTCGGTGGGCAGGGACTCAGCTGCCGGGTCGCTGCCCAGGTCGAGGGCGAGGCGGTCGAACAAGGCGCCATAGTCGGCCAGGTGATCGGCCCTGAGCGCAGCAAAGGATTTGCCCGCCGCGCCGTCCAGCCATGCGCGGCAGGCCGACAAGGGATCGGCATAATTGAAGGTGGTTGCCACCGAGACCAGGACGACAAGCTCCGTGGCCTGCCTGACCTGCAAGCCATCACCATCGGCAGAAACAGAACCATCTGTCACTGCCACACGGAGGGCCACGGCGAATTTCAGCGCCTTCGCCTCGTCGCCGTCTTCATAGCTGATCCCCTCCCCTGGCATGATCCGGTCGTCAACCCCGCTCCAGACCACCTCTATCGGAGCCTGTCCGCGAAGCTCGATCATGGTGGTAGCGGTTGTAATCTCGTGGCGAAGGCTGATGTCGAGTCCCAGCCTCAGGCTCAGGCCGCCCCGGGACTCGCTGGCGAGGCGCATCACGAAGACCTGGTCCACCGCCGAGCAGAACAGCTCCCGCGTGAAGCGATTCCTGCCCGCCCGATAGGCTACGGAGCCCAGCGCGTGCCGGAGATCCAGAGTGCGCCTGTATTCCTGTATCCCTGCTTCAGGCCCGGCCTCGGCATCAAAACTGAGCACAAGGTCGCCCGCCGGAAGGTAGGGTTGGTTGAAGGCATGCAGGCAGGACTCTTCGGCCAGGCGCTGCGCGGCCGCATAATCGCCGGCAAAGAGGAGACGGCGGATCTCCGGCAATGCTGCACGAGCTGACGGCTTCGGTTCCGGCGCCCCACAGCCTGCCCAGAGCGTATCCTCGTTGAGATGGATCCGCTCTTCCCTGACCCCACCATGGAACATGGCCCCGAGCCGCCCGTTGCCGAGCGGCAGGGCCTCGTTGAAGTTCCGTGCCGGCGCCCTGTACCAGAGACTCATGCCCTCGTCGGGACCTGTTGTCATGGAGTTCCCTTTCCTGTAGGGGTCACATGATCGACCCCAGCATCCATCTTTTGCCTGAACTCGGTAAAACTCATGCCTGTTTCTTTCCTGAAGACCTTGGCGAGATAGAGCTCGTCATCGAAGTGGATCATTGCGGCAGCTTCCTTGAGGAGAAGACGGCGATCCTGCCTGAGCATGGAGATGATGAAATCGATCTTCGCATTCGTGTGGTAGCGCTTGGGGGAGACCCCGACGAGGGCCTTGAAGGCCCTGGACAGGTAGAGGGCATTGTAGCCCCAGGTCTTTGCGACCTCCTGGAGGTCGAAGGGTCCGCGGACAAAGCGGTCGAGATGCTCCTTGAGCCGGGCTCCCGTGTCGAGCCGGGCGTTCGGCGAATGACCCTCCGGCTCCCCGAGACCCAGCGACCTGCGTACGCGGAAAAGAACCTCTTCAAGGCTTTCGGGCAGGCAGGTCTTCAGGATGTAGTCCATGGCCCCGGCGCGAAGGGCGGCTCGTGCATATTCGAAGTCAGAGGCGCTCGTGATGATGGCGCAGGGCAGGTCTGGGTAGAGCTTCCTCGCCGACTCGACAAGTCCGAGGCCGTCCATGACCGGCATCCGAATATCTGCCAGGAGGAGGGCGGGCCTGTGGCTTGCAAGATGTTCGAGCATTGTCTTGCCGTCGTGGGCAATAAAAGCGGCGCAAAAGCCCGCAGGCGCCTCGTCCACCATGGAGGCGATCATGTCCGCGATGGGAGGTTCGTCCTCGGCGATGAACACCTCAAGTCTGTCCATGGGGACCTCCGATTCGCACAATTAGGCCATTCCCGGGAGGACTGTCCAGGGAGAAGACAGCCTCTTCCCCGTAGAGCGCCCGAAGCCGGGCGAAGGTGCTCAGGAGGCCGAGCTTGCCCCGCGAGAAGTCCCGGTCAAAGACACTCTGCGACTCCTGGGCGACGGCCGCATGGAACTCTTCCAGCAGGCCTGGCGCCCGATCCGCCCCGATTCCCTTCCCTGAGTCCCGGACCGACACTTCCCAGTTGGGTCCTTTTATTCCAGCCTTGATCCATACCTGCCGAGGCCCGCGGCTGTCGGCGAAACCATGGACAAAGCAGTTTTCTATGATGGGCTGGAGGAGGAGGCGCGGAACCTGGATATCGGCCAGTCCCCGGCAACGTTCGACCTTGTATTCGAGGTAGGGTGAGTAGCGCTTGTCCATGAGAAGGAGATAGCCCTCAGCCTGGTCGAGTTCCTCCTCGAGGTTCGCGGGCTCGCTCGGATTCTGTAGCGCATAGCGCAGCATGGAACTCAGATCCTTGCACATCCTCTGCACGGCAGTGCCATCACCCTTCCTGCCGTAGGCTGCGATGCAGGTGAGGGTATTGAACACGAAATGCGGATTGAGCTGGGCCTGCAGGGCGGCCATCCTTGCGCTCATCTCGAGGCCCTGGAGCCTGAGGCGTTCCTCGTGTTCCCTCCCCAGCGAGTGAAGGAGATCCTGGAAGGCGGCAGTCAGGATGACTATTTCCTCGGGAGCCCGTGGGTCCTGGGGCGAAAATTCTGGCATGAGGCCAGAGATGCCACCTGTGATGCCGCGCACCTCCTCGGTGAGGGTCCGGACGGGCCTGGTAATCCTCGAGAGGGCGAGCCAGGAAAAGAAGGCCGTGAGGGCGAAGGCGGAGAGGAGGATGAGGGCCAGGATGGTTCTTGTCTGGGTGGCAAGGAGGTCCAGGCTCTTTGAATCGGCGAAATAGGCCAATCGCCATTCGGCGTTGGCGAGATCGGACTGGAATGTGGCACTTCCCGATGACAACTTTTGTCCGTCATGGAGGGCTGCGATGCTTGCTGGGGCACCTTCGAAGTTGGCGTACAAGAGGGAACCCGCCCTGTCATAGAGGCCGATCCGTGCCGACGCGGCCTTTCCCTGGGCTTCCCAGATCCATCCGAACGACTCGACCTGTACGTTGATCTCGAGCCAGCCATAGTGCTGATCCGTGTCCTGCAATCTCCTGACAAAGCTGATAACCGTCCCTTGCCTGGCGGACCAGAGTTCGGGGCCGGGCGGGAGGAGGACCTTGGGCTCCCCTCCCAGGGCCTTCTCCCGAAGCGCGGTGATGACCGAGAGCTCCGGCTTTGTGAAGGCCAGGGTGTCCTGCAGGTTGGACAGGTCGAGGAGGTCCCCCTGGTCCGAAACGAGACAGGTGCGTCCCCTGAGGGGCTTGAGCGCGGAGTAGGTCAGAAGGAGGTCGAGGACCTCGTAGCGGATGGCGGGATGGATCATGAAATAATTGGTATGATCGTCACGGGGAATGGCGAGCATGATGTCCCGGATCCTCTGGGAGGCGAAGATGGACATCGATTGCCGGTTCATGCCGTCGAGCACGGCGTCCAGCTGTTCTGCCATCTTGGTGACGCGGTATCCCTGCTGGCTGCGGAAGTCCGCGCGCAGGTAGCCATCGAGAAGGAAGGACAGGGCCAGTCCGCCGGAGCCCAGGAGGACGATGATGAGCACAAGATTGAAGAGCAGGAGGCGATTGGTGAACCTCTTGGCGAGCATGGGCCATTTTACCACTCTCAGCCCTTTACTGCGCCAGCGGTGATACCTGAGATGAGCGCGCGCTGGCCGATGAGGTAGAGGAGGGTCACCGGAGCTGAGACGATGACCATGTTGGCGCAGATGAACTGCCATGAGTGATTGTACTTGCCGAAGAAGCTGAAGACCGACAGCGGCAGGGTCCAGCGTGCGGCTGAATTGAGAAGGTAGAGGGGTATCATGAAGTCGTTCCACACCCACATGGTGTTGAGGAGGAAGGCGGTCATGAGGGGTGCCTGGAGGAGGGGAAGGATGATCCTCCGGAAGAGGGCGAAGCCGGAGCAGCCGTCGATGATGGCCGCTTCGTCGAGTTCGCGGGGCAGGCTCCGCACGAAGGCTGAAAGCAGCATCGTCGTGAAGGGCATGAACATCGCCGTATAGACGAGGGCGATGGCTCCGTGAGTGCCCAGGATGCCCAGGGTCTTGAGAAGGAGTATCGTCGGCAGCGCGGTGAAAGGCGCGACGAGGCCGAGGGTGACGCTCTTTTCCATGAAGACGGTCATCGCCGTCCTGCGGCGCGAGAGGATGAAGGCCAGCATCGACGAGCACAGGAGTATCAGGAGTGTGGAAAGGCAGGTGACCACCAGGCTGTTCCAGATGCTGCCGAGTATCCTGCCCTCCGCCACGACAGTGGAGTAGTTGCCGAAGAGCGGCTCCCGTGGCAGGGAGAGGTTGAGCGAACCAGCATCCCTGAGGCTTTTAAGGGAGGTGAGGAGGACCGCCGCGAGGGGCAGGAGGATGATGAGGGCGCAGAGCCAGAGCAGGACGGCTCCAAACGTCCGTTTGAGTCGTCCTTCGACCGTGCTGCCGGCGGTCATGACTCGAACTCCGTCGCACGCTGATAGGACTGGAAGGCGAAGGCGAAGGCCACGAGGAGGAGGGTGAAGACGAGATTGGTGGCAGTCGACTGCGCATATTGATCCTGCCCATACTGGTTCAGGATGAGCGTCGAGATCGTCTCGGTCTGGTAGCCCGGCCCTCCCCCGGTGAGGATGTAGACCAGGTCGAAGATCTTGAGGCCGAAGAGCATGCTGGTGAGGAGGACAAGATTCAGGGCAGGCATGAGGAAGGGCAGCGTTATGCTCCAGAAGCGCGTCCAGGCCGAGGCTCCGTCTATCATCGCCGCCTCGTGGTACTCAGTGGGGATAGCCTGGAGTGCCGCGAGGAATATGACCATGGCGTAGCCGGTCGAGCGCCATATCTCGCCGAAGTTGAACACGAACAAGGCAGTCTCCCTCCTCCCCAACCATGAGACAGGGTCCAGCCCGAGGCCGGTGAGAATCTGATTGGCGAGTCCTACCTTGGCGTCGAAGATCGCCGAGAAAAGGAGGCCGACCACGAGGGGCGAGAGGACCGCGGGGTAGAAGTAGACTGTC
>JBAXTA010000201.1:0-8746 GCA_037130415.1 Spirochaetota bacterium | reverse complement strand
CTCAAGAACAACCTGCACGCCCTTTTCCGCCAGTGGCTCGTGCATACGGACAAGGGCCTGATCATCGATAAGCTGGATGACTACCTGAAGCATCCGCGAATGCCTCCGGAAGCTCCCATGATCGCGCAGCGGGAAAAGAAGCAGTTCGAGGAGCTTGTGGCCGATAGGATGAACTACGCGCCTTCATCGAGGCACTGGGGTCTGGCCCCGGCCGCGAGCCAGAGATCCATGACACGGTAGTCTGCCTGCCTTCCGGCTTTCCGGACAAATGCGGAGATGCGCCCGTGGATCGCTCCAGTTCTCTCATCGATGAGGATGAGGGGCTTTTTAGTGAGGGCATCGACCGATTTCTGGCGTGCCTGCCGGATCCCCTCGTCTGTCGCCATTTCGACGCCAAACCGAAGCTCGGAGATCGTCACTGGTGAGAGAAAAACGTCTTCCTTTCTTGTAAAACGCGAAATGTCCGAGGCTCCCAATCTGCCGCGCTCGACCTCGATCCAGAGGCAGGTATCGATCAGCCAGGCCATGGATCCCTCGGCTCTTCGTGAAATCCGGCCATCCGGGAGTCACGGAGCCAGTCCTTCGCAGCCTCCTCAGTCAGCGTGCCCTGAAGATCGCTAAAAACGTCAGCAGCGCTCGCTCCCCGTGCTTCTGGCAACAACTTCGCGACGCTGGATTATTCCCCCAGCAAGCGCCGCAAGCCCTGCGACGCAGGCAGCAGGCATCGCCAAGCGCTTGAGCCGCGCCGTCTGCCCTCCCCTGATCACGATTGCCGACTTCGGCAGCCCAAGCTCACCGGATAGCCAGTCGACAAGCTCCTCATTGGCCTTGCCCTTTTCCGGAGCGGCGGCCACGCGCACGAGGAGGGCTAGACCCTCGGAAGTAAGCCGAGTTCCTGCGGCGGCAGTCCGTGAGGCACCAGGAATGACCTTGACACGTACAATAATCGTAGTTGGGTCTTTTGTGTCCTGGTGCCAGATCTGTTCCATGGGTCCTAGACCCGGCCTAGCAGTGCGAGAAAAGCTGCCTCGTCGATGATGGCTACCCCGTATTCCTGGGCCTTCTTGTTCTTCGACGAGCCTGAGCCTGGGTCGTTGGTGACAAGGTAGGCCAGGCCCTTGGTGACCGCAGCCCTGCAGGTCCCGCCCATGGCCTTCACCCTCGCTTCGGCCTCGGCCCGCTTCATGGAAGCCAGCTCGCCGGTAAAGCAGAAGCTCTTGCCCGTGAAGGCGCCTCCGGCACGCGGGGCGGCGATGGTGACGATACCAGCCTCCAGCACCCTGTCCATCCGATCTGCAAGCGCGGCCAAGCCCTCCAGGAGTGCCTTGGCGGTGATCTCGGCAAAGCCGTCGACGGCATCGATGGCTTCCACGCTAGCCGCGCGAAGTTTTCCGAGGCTGTCGAAGCCGGCGGCCACGGCCTTGCCCGCTATCAGCTCGCCGATGCCGTCAAGGTCGAAGCCCGCGATAAAGCGCTCGAGGCTGAGCTCCTTGGGCGACCTGAGGTTGCGCAGGATCTTGGCCGCGCTCGTCTCGCCCATGCGCTCGTAGGCCGCGAGCTCTTCCACGGTGAGGGTGTAGAGGTCGGCTATCTCCCGGACACGACCGCTGGCGTGGAGCTTGCCGATGATGCCGACGCCGAAGGAACGCACATCCACGACGGACAGCCACTTTTCGAGGCGGTGGAGTTCCTTTTTCGGGCAGGCCTCGTTGGGGCAATACAGCCTTGTGCCCTCATCGATCAGGGCAACCCCACAGGAACAGACTGTCGGAATTGGTATTTCCCGTGCGTCCGGAGGGTTCTCGACAAGACCCTCGATCTTGGGGATGATCTCCCCGCGCTTGGTCATGATGACGCGCGAGCCTATCCTGAGATTCATGGTAGTGATCATATCGGTATTGCACAGATTCGCCCGCTGCACGGTCGTGCCCGCCAGTCGCACCGGCTCGATGATGCCTATGGGAGTGAAGTTCGCCCCCGACTCGGACCACTCCACGGCGATGAGGGTGGAAATGGCCTCCTCGAGGCTGAACTTGAAGGCGATCTGCTTTTCGGGACGGGGACGGGCAAGGTCCTCAGGGTCGATTGCCAGGCCCTTGACCACGAGGCCGTCGACGTCGAAGTCCATGCCGGGCCGTGCATCGAAAACCTGCGCGCGGAAATCGACCACAGCCTCGGCGGTGTCGCAGGATTTGGACTCAACGACGGAGAAACCCTGGAGCGCGAGCCACTCCAATTTCCCCGCCTCGTCGCTGAAAGGGGAATGCCGTCCTTCCCCGGAAGGGTCGCCCCCCTCGGCGGGCACGGTACCGACCGCGTCGTAGCAGACAACCTCAAGGTCACCGCTCCCCTCCCCGTCCTTGCGCTTCATCAGCCCGTTGGCTGCATTGCGGCAGTTCGCCTTGTCGGGGTACTTGGCCGCATGCACCGAGCGGCGCATCAGCACCTCTCCGCGGACCCCTCCCGAAAAGGAATCGCGGGTCACCGGGAGGACACCCTTCATCCTCCGCGCATTGGAGCTGATGTCGTCGCCGACTTCTCCGTCGCCACGGGTCACCGCGCGGACAAGACGCCCGTTTTCATACTGGAGTTCGATGCTTGCTCCGTCGAGTTTGTGCTGGACGAGCCAGAGCGGATGTGCGGTCTTCGCAGCCCAGGCCAGGAACTCCTCGGGGCTTGCGGCCTTGTCCTGGCTTCCCATCGGGATAAGGTGCCGCGCCTTGGGCCAACCGTCAGCCAGGTCACGGCCGACAGAATCGAAAATGGAATTGCCCGGATCGCCTAACTTGAGTTCGTCCCATAGTCTGTCGAACTCTGCATCGGAAATCTCAGGCTCGCCGTTGTAGTACAGGTTCTGGTGGCGCCGGATCTCGGCCTCAAGAAAAACGATGCGCCCGGCTTCCATTGGTACCCCCGGGCGCACTGTAGCATGGAGCCGAGGCCCCTGCGAATATCACCAGTCCCGAAGGGACTGAAGTCCCCGTAGGGACTGAAGGCCTTTACTGAACCTTCCTCAGGAATGCGTCGCGATACCCCAAGGCCTTGAGCCGGATAACCATGATGCCGCTTTCGTCACGGGCAATGGGACCAACGTAGAGCCGGTATTGGATGCCGGTTTTTCCGACAAACTTTTCGGCGGTCACGGGGAACTTCGAGCCAAAGCGGCCTGCTGCCGCAGTGAGTGTTGCATCGCTGTTATAGACGCCAACCTGCACATAATAGGCTCCGATCTTGAGCTTTTCGACAATGAGGGATGTGCTGGCAGGGGGCTTGGCAGGAGCTTCCATCGCGGCCGGAATCTTCTTCGCTGGCTCAGTGCTTACTGGGGCAACTATCGGGGCCTTTTCCGGCGCTTTCGTATCTCGCGAAGCAGCGACTGCAGGACCGGCAGCCGGGGCTGCCGATACCCCGCTGGGAGGCCGAGGCGCTGTCGCCTCAAGGGCGACGATGCTTTCAACCGTGCCTGCCTCCGCGACCTGCGGAGTTTCGGCAGTTGTGCCAGAGGGATCTCCTGGAAGGGCGTCGGGAAGGGCCTCGGTGGCCAAAGCTGGAGTACCCGCTGGGGGGGGATTGATGCCAGGGCTCTCCTTTCCAAGATCGATCCCAGGCTCGAGAGTTGCAGTGTCAGGTCCCGCTTCGGGACGGCTCGTATCAGCGAGGGCTGTGGCTTCTGGGATGCTGGCATCAACCTTGGTCGTTTCTTCTGGAGCGAGAGCTGAGGCAGAGGCTTCGGGCGAGGTGACGGCAGGAGGAACTGAAGCACTGGCGAGGGCGCTATCCGCAGCCCCCTTGGAGCTTTCGGAGTCGGCGAGGCCTGTTTTTTCGCCCTCCGAAATGCGAGGGACAGCGGCATCGACGAGGGGAGGCGGGGCAGGAAGCTCCTTGGCGGGAGGGGCCGTTCCGATCCCTGAAAGGCTGGCTGGTTCGGGGCCGGGTATGGAAGTCGGCTGGGCATCTGCAAGTTCCAGTGCTGCTGCAGGAGCCTGTGGCGCAGCCAGCCCCGAAGCCGAGAGGACACTCGCCTTTTCGGGCTCGAAGAGCTTTCCGCCGCTGCTTGATGCAGGATCGGATGCCTTTCTATCCGCGCTTGAAGGAAGCGCTGCGGGGCTTGCAGCCGCAACCTTGGCTCCTGTCTGGGCTGCCTTGCCACTTGTTGCCAGGAGGCTGGGATTGAAGTCGGGATCCACCGATCCAGCCACCCTCGTCCCACTCGCGGGGCTGTCGGCGAACATGGCTATCGAGGTGGCGCGTATCCTTGAGGATATTCCAGAGGTCATGCCGAGTTCCCCAGCGGCCTTGGGCGAAAGGACTATGAAAATTCCAGGATTGTCGATTCCGCCTGAGATGACCACGCGAGTTATCTTGCCGTTTTCCAGGTTTCGAATCTCGACAGTCGAATCTCGCGGAAAGGAATTGCAGGCAGCAAGATTGCCCCCATCGCGGAACTCGCCGGAAGCACCGACAACTCCATTTCCTTCCCAGGTTGCTGCCTGGAGCGAGAGACCTGACAAAGCCAGGGCGATCAGGCTGCAGAGTCGCATTTTCATATGATTACTCCCTCCTCCGCTCCCAGGCGACGGGCGGTATGGACATCCTCTATGAAGCGTAGGGCAAAAGCCTTCCTCATCGTAGGTAGTGCTGCCTTGGCCATCGAATCCCCGACCAGACGGTAGTTCTTGACCGAGTTCGTCTGCTTCGGGAGCCCCTCCGCCTGCGTCTGGATCGTTCCCGATGCCAAAAGCTTCCGGTCACTGATCCTGTAGACCGTCCAGGTGAATGTATCCGGGAGATAGAGGGCAGTGTCGCCCTGCGACCAGACAGCCGACACGACAAGAAGGAGGTCGACCCTGCCTTCCTGCGAGGCGTCCATCGTCGCCTGGAGTTCTTCCTGGGAATCGCCAATCGCAGGCGCAGAGGTCGTGACAATGAGTCCCTCGGCAAAAAACCTGTCGAGGGCGCCCGTCTGGATTTCCTTCGGCGCGATCGCCGGAACGGATTTCCCGGAACAACGAAGTTGCAGCTCGACGGTCTGGGCTGAGGCCAGACCGAGGGAAATTGCCAGAAACGCAATAGAAATCATCAATTTCGACATCGGGCGTCACTCCTTATCCCTCCTTCTATCGGCCTTTTTGCTAATTGCCTTGATGGAGGAAAGGAGGGGAACTCCGCGATCACCGGCACGGGAAGGAGGGATCGGCTCTTGTCGCTTTTCATCGTCCGTGATAGTTTTCGTCCCCCGGGCGGAAAGACAAGCATGGATTACTTTGCGATTCAAGTTCAGACTGGTGATGAAGATAAGTTCATCAGGCGGGCGGATATCATCCTCAAGATAGGCCCGCAGCCTGCTGTTTCCCTCAACTTCTTCGCTCCCAAGCGGACGCTCAAGGAAAAGAAGGCCGGCAAGCAGGTCTCGATACTCAGGCACGTCTTTCCCGGCTATGTCTTCCTCGAAACCGAAACCCTCGAGACCGAATCCCGCTGGAAGATCCGGCGCCTCCGCGGCTTCTATCGCTTCCTCCCCGATTCCGTAAGCCCCCTTCCCCTTGTGGAAAGGGACAAGGGTCTCCTTCTCCGTTTCATATCCTTCGGAAAATCGGCCGATATATCGAAGGTAACCTTCGACGAAAACCAGAGGATCGTCGTCCTCGAAGGCCCGCTCCGTGGCCTTGAGGGCTCGATTGTCAAGGTGGACAAGCGCAGGGGCAGGGCCAAGGTCAAGCTCGACATGTGCGAAGTCGGCTTCCTGATCGACTTGGGGTTCGAGGTCGTCGCCGGGGTTGCGAAGGGTGAGGATTCTACCAATGGCGAGCATGGATCGTGAAAGTGCGCGGATCTACATAATCGGGGCGGGTTTCGCCGGCAGGGCCATAGCCCGCGAGATCATGACCAAGCGCATCCTGGGCGAAGTCGTCGCCTTCCTCGATGATGACCACAAGAAGGTCGGCACAAGGATTGAAGGCATTCCCGTCCTCGGCCCCATCCGGGACGTCATCAACCTGGTGGCGCGGCAACCTGCAGACGAGGCCATCATCGCCATACCGAGCGCGACCCGCGAGGCCCTCCGCGAGCTCCACGCCCTGCTCAAGAAGGCCGGTTTCTCCAGGATACGCATAGTACCCACGATCGCGCAGATCATCGAGGGCGATGCCCACCTTATCCAGGCCCGCGCGATCGACCCCCAGGACCTCCTCGGCCGCAACCCCGTGAATATCGGCCTCCGGGAAAGCCTCCAGTACCTGCGCGGCAAGCGCGTCCTGATCACGGGGGCTGGCGGATCCATCGGTTCCGAACTGTCCCGGCAGCTCCTTTCCGCAGGCGTCTCACGGCTCTACCTCTTCGGCCATGGAGAGAACTCGATCTACAACATCGACCGCGAGCTCAGGCTTCTCCAGGAGGAAGGGGTCGGGGAAAAGACCTCCATAGTGCCGGTGATCGGCGAGCTCAAGGACCCCGAATACGTCCGCTTCATCATAGCGAGGCTCCGCTGCGAGGCGATCTTCCACGCGGCCGCCTACAAGCACGTGCCGATGATGGAGGCCAACCCGGTCGCTGCCATTGAAAACAACATCATAGGTACACGCAACCTCGTGGAGGCGGCCATTGCTTCGGATACGCGCCGCTTCGTGCTGATCTCCACCGACAAGGCCGTCGAGCCGGTCTCCACCTACGGCGCCTCGAAATTCGTCGCTGAGCGCATCGTCCTGGACGCTTCCTCCCGCGCCACGGCGGGCCGCGAGTTCATGGTCGTCCGCTTCGGCAACGTGCTCGGCTCGCGCGGCTCGATCGTTCCGCTTTTTCAGGGCCAGATCGAGAAGGGCGGCCCCGTGACGGTCACCCACCCCGACGCGACCCGCTACTTCATGACCATCCCCGAAGCCTGCTCCCTCGTGCTCAAGACCGGCGGCGTCGGAAAGAGCGGCGCCCTCTACCTCCTGGACATGGGCGAGTCGGTGAAGATCCGCGACCTCGCCGAGCAGATGATCCGCTTCTACGGCTACGAACCGGGCAAGGACATCAAGATCGACTACATCGGCCTCAGGCCCGGCGAACGTGTCGAGGAGCGGCTCTTCTCTCCCGAAGAGACCCTGGTTCCGACCGAGTATCCGCGCATCAACCGCCTCGAACGGAAGACTGAACCCTTTGCGATCGATGCCCTCCTTGCCGACGTGGCCCCGGTCTGCCGCTTCGACCCCGCAAAGCCTAAATCCTACAGGAACCGCCTCGCATTGCGCTCAATCATGAAGAAATATGTGCCCTCCCTCCTGGTTCCGGAACATGAACCCGAATTCTGACTTCATCCCCTTCGCGCTGCCCCAGATCGGCGTTGAAGAGGAGGAGGCAGTACTCGCCGTGCTGCGCTCCGGCTGGCTGACCACCGGAAAGGTCGCCCGTGCCCTCGAGGCGGAGTTTGCGGCCTTTGTCGCGCCTGGCGGAGTGAAGATGCACGCGCTGGCAGTCAATTCAGCGACCAGCGGCCTCCACCTCGCGCTGGAGGCCGTCGGGGTCGGTCCCGGCGACCTTGTCGTCACCTCGCCCTACACCTTCACCTCCACCGCAGCGGTCGCCCGCCACCTGGGGGCCGAACTCCGCTTCTGCGACATCGGCAGCCCTGACTACAACCTCGACCCCTCACAATTAGAACGAATACTCGCCGCCGAGCCGAAGGTGAAGGCCGTCATTCCCGTGCACATCGGCGGTCTTCCCTGCGACATGGATGCCATCCTCGCGCTCTGCCGCCCCCGCGGCATCGCGGTCATCGAGGATGCCGCCCACGCTTTTCCCTCCCGCACGAAGGCCGGCCTTGCCGGCACCCTGGGTGACATCGGCGTCTATTCCTTTTACGCAACCAAGACCATGACCACCGGCGAGGGTGGCATGATCGTTACGGCCAATGCTGCCCATGCGAAGCGCATGACGACGATGCGCCTCCACGGCTTTGACCGGGAGGCATGGGACCGCTACACCTCGAAAAAGGCTGCCTGGTACTACGAGGTCGTCGAGGCAGGCTACAAGTACAACCTGCCCGATATCCTGGCTGCCCTCGGCCGTGTCCAGCTTGGGAAGGCCGACCGCCTCCGGGACGAGCGGGTTGCCATCGCCGATCGTTACAACACTGCCTTTGCAGCCCTGCCCGGACTCGTCCTTCCGCCCAGGGGGACAGGCGGAAGCGCAGCCCACGCCTGGCACCTCTATGCCCTGCGCGTATCCGGGCCTGATCCGCATACGCGGGATCGCAGGGACAGTCTCATCGAGGCTCTCAGCGCTGCGGGCATTGGCTCCTCGGTGCACTTCATACCTCTCCACCTGATGCCGTATTACGCACAGCGCTATTCCCTGTCTCCCCACTCCTTTCCCGAGGCCCTCGCTAAATTCGGATCGAGTGTCTCGCTGCCGATCTGGCCCGGCATGGGCGAGACAGCCGTGACGCGCGCCATCGAAGCTGTCTCAGCCTGGGCAAGCTCGCCCGCGGCACAGGGCGGGGCCGATGCATGAGGGCCGGGCCTGGCCCCAGGATGGAGCGGCTTCGGCGATAGCCCTCTCGGATATCGTGATGGACGGTCTTGTCAACGTCGCACATATTCGTGCCCCTGCCCCCCATGGGCGCATCCGGGCGATCAAGCCTCCAGCCCTCCCCGCTGGCTATTTGATGGTCACAGCCAGGGACATTCCTGGAGCCCAATTCCTGCCCGGACTTGACTCGGCCATCCCCCTCCTTGCCTCGGGGAGCTTTTCCTGGAAGGGCGAG
>JBAXTA010000200.1:0-8765 GCA_037130415.1 Spirochaetota bacterium | reverse complement strand
CCTCGCCCGGCGTATCCTCGCCCGGCGTATCCTCGCCCGGCGTATCCTCGCCCGGTTCGAGTGCGGTGCCCTCCACTGCTGCTGCGACCGGGACAGTCCCGGTTTCTCCTGGCGTTCCCAGCGGCGCGTTGGCTGACCCCAATGCCAAGCTGACTGTTGCGCCGGTTGTAGCGCCGACTGACTCCACGAAGGTCTCTACCGAGCCAAGCCATGCTCCGCTCTCGGCAGTGCCCGCGCCTGTTGCCGCGCCTGTGCCAGCTTCCACTGCGTCGTCCCCTACGGCACCTGCTGCCAGCGCGGAAACATCCCCTCGGGCTCTTAATTCCACAGCTCCTTCGGTATCTTCAGCCAGTCCGGCTGGAGGGACTTCAACAGGGCCATCCGTTCCTGCCAAAATCTCCAACCAGGCTTCCGGCTCATCGACCCAATCGGCGCAGGCATCCACTCAGACGACGGGGGCGACCAGCGGGGCGAGTACGGGGGCAGCCAGCGGGGCGAGCACAGGGGCAGCCAGCGGGGCGAGCACAGGGGCAGCCAGCGGGGCGAGCACAGGGGCGACGACAGAAGCTACAACAGGGTCTCCCGATACGAGTGTCATCGCAAATGCAACGGCCAAGGTTATTTCGGGCGAGGCTTCTGAGCTACAAGTGGCGCCAGTTGCCCCAGCCGAAGCGGCGTCGGCCGCGATTTTGGATGGCGGCAAGAGCCGTATCTGGCTTCGCTGGAGCCTTGCTGGAAAGGTCTTCGCCGAAGGAAGCCTCAAGGATGAATTCGACAGTGTTGTGTTGCATGTACCAGCCAAGGCGGGGGCATATTCGGTCAGGGTTGACTTCTATCCTGGTCCGCCGGCTGGAACTTTCTTCGATCTCCCTTCGCCCTGGTCTCAGTCCATCACTATTATCGCTGGAGTAGACGGTCCCGATCGACCTCCCGATCCGCTTGCCATGCCAGAGCGCTTCCAGTCCTGCTTCAATTTCAATGACGAGATTGCTGACTATGGCGTGCGAGAGCAGTTCCAAGCACCTGTGCTTATCGGCGCTCCCGCCCTCGCAGCCTGGTCCGATGGATACGGTCGTCGATTTGACCGCGAGAATGGACTTCGGATAAATGGCATGGGCTTTGATGCGCGACGCCACGGTGGGCGTTTCTCCATACTTGCAAAGGCTTACTTTGAGTCAGTCTCAGGAGCTTTAATTTCACTTCGCTCGGCATCGGGGGACCGATACCTTACAATTGGACACGATGAGACGGGCCTTTGGCTTCTTATTCCTGGGGAAAAAGGTAGCCAGCTTCTGATGCTTGGCAAGGCTCTCGACCGGGGCTACCACGATATTGAAATATCCTTTTCGGTATCTGCAGACGGAGGCGTTGCAATATGGACAGTGGATGGGGGAAAACGTATCTATCAGGATATCGGCCCCCTGGTCGCAGCCTGGGACGAATTGTATCTCGGTGGACCTGACAGCCTGACTGCAGTTTTCGACGGTTTTGGCATTTGCTACGACGATGTGGCACCCATTCCTTCCCTTCTCGCGGATTCGCAGTACCGGCGCTATGGAAAAAACCTCATAGTTGCTGAGGGTTTCGAGGGTGGGGCGACAGGGGGGTTCACGCTTCGCGGCCGGGCTGCAGCCGGTCTCTGCTCCCTCAACCTTGACAACGGCACAAGCCTTGCGTATTCAGGATTCCTGCCTATGGAGCGGGCTGTCATCCTCACCGTGACGGGAGTCTCAGGTGACTTCAAGATATCGGCGGAATCCGATCTCGGAGCCGTGCTGTTTTCGGTCAGCCGCGATGGCCGCGTCCTGGACCGGACAGGTGCCAAGCGTGGAGACCTCAAGATGAAGACAGGCCGGATGACGATCGCAGTCTCTCCGATTGCCGACGGCTTGGTGCTGTCTGGCATGGATGGATCATCGGTCCGGATACCGGAAATTCTGGCGAATTCCTGGAAACCGGTGATACAGGCTACGGAAACGCTGACCCTTGATTCCGTGCTTATGCGTTGGTCGACTGTCGCGGTTTCGAGATAGGTTATCTGTGCGGCTGTCAGGATCCAAAGGTGCCGTGGCAAGTCACGGAGCAGGGTTCTTTGTCTGTGGAGTCTTTCTATTCCTTGCATTGTCATGTGCGACACCGCCGCCAGTTTTGCCTCCAGCGCTAGAAGAACCCCCGACCCTGCCCCCTGCAATCATCGTTGAGCCTCCGGTTCCAGAAGTAATAGAGGTTCCTCCGCCTCCACCTCCACCTCCGCCTCCACCCAAGCCTGTTGCCAATGAAGAGCTGCCTGCCATCCTTGCAGTCCTCCTGGCTCGACCCATTGCACCACCCGGGGAGAAGGAAGCTGTAGAACTCAAGGCCCGGATCTCCCGCCTTGCAGTGCTGCCCCATTTTGCCGATCCAGCAGTCATGGACAGCCCTGGCAGCCGCGCCGTGCTGGCCCAACTTTCGAGATACCTGTCTTCGAAGCTGGGATTCCGGGTGATTGACCAGGCACAGATAGCCAAGGACTGGAAGGATGAGATTGACTCGGGGGCTGACCATCCTTCGCCAGAGAGCTTTTTCGGCCGCGAGGCCGCCCTCCTTGGGGCGGACCTTCGCATCGAGATCGCAGCAACGATCGCTGCAGATGCCAAGCTAGGGCGCTCTGCTGCCTCTTCCCGTGGGCAGCTTTCCCTCTGGTTTCCGGGAAGGTCCACACCCGCAGTTTCCTACGATTTCGCCAGCCTTCCGGCCTATAGCCCCAGTTCACTTGATACTGCAGCCGCAAGTGCCATCATCGGCAGTCTCTGGCCAATCCTGCCCGCAGTGGGAGCGATGGCAACTGCTTCTGCAGTCAATGATTACGCCAAAGGATTCCCCCAGTGGCTGAGTCTTTCTCCCGTGCCCACTGCTGCGACTGCCATTATTATATTAGGGGCTCTTCCTCCAGGTTTCGTGATCGAAGACCTTTCCGTTTCTGACCATGACTCCCTTGAATTTGCCCTTCGTGGGTTCATGACCTTGAACGAGGTACGCGAGGCGTTTCTGGCCGCGCTTCGGAGCGTTGGCTTTGACGAGGCCAAGCTCGTCGCAGCTTCCGGCTCAGTCATGTCCTTCGAAATTGAGGGGCGCGAGCCGGCCAGCCGCCCTTGAATCGCTTCCACCCCGGCGGGTATGGTCTGGCAATGTCGCGCGGCTATCTTGATCCACCGGTTCCTATTTTTGCCTTGGCGACAGCGCCCGGCGCTGCCGCACTTGCCGTGCTCAGGCTTGGCGGCGCGGGCTGCATCGAAGCGCTCGCTCGATGCTTTTCGCGGCCCGCGCGACTTTTGGCAGTTCCTGGCTACTCCCTCGTGCATGGCATGATCATAGATTTACAGGATGGGGAGCCAATCGACGAGGTGGTGGTTTCCATTTTCCGCGCGCCGCGAAGCCCGACGGGTGAGGATCAGGCAGAAATAGCCTTCCATGGTTCGCCAGCTGTCCAGAGGCGAATTTCAGGCTGCCTCGGGTCGGCGGGATTACAGCCGGCTCTGCCAGGAGAATTCGCGTATCGGGCCTTTGCCAATGGCAGGGGCGATCTGGTTAAGGCTGAGGCGATCAACGAGCTTGTGGCTGCTGCGAGCGAAGGCGGCCGCGTGGAAGCGCTCAAGCGCCTCGAAGGCGGGCTGTCTGTGCGGCTTGCTGCCATGCGCGCGCTGCTTGTCGGATTGCTGGCCGAGGCGGAAGTGCGTCTTGATCATGCCGAGGAAGATGGCTCTCCCGCCAGCCTTTTCCCTTTTGACGCCCTCGTTTCTGCACGTGATAAGCTGGCGAAGCTCGCCGCTTCGTGGCAGGCGGGGCGTTTATATCGTGAGGGCGTGCGCGTCGTCCTGGCCGGAGCGACCAATGTCGGCAAATCGAGCCTGTTCAATCTCCTCGTCCGGGAGGAGCGGGCCATCGTCAGTCCGGAACCAGGCACCACACGTGACTGGATAGAGTCTGGCTTTGAACTCGAAGGCCTTCCTGTCCGCCTCATCGATACTGCCGGCTTGCGTTCCGCGGCCGGTCAGGTCGAGGCCCAGGGCATCGACCGCAGCCGCTCCTTGGTGGCGGAGGCTGACCTCGTGCTTCATCTTGCCGATGCACTCGTCGGCCTTACGGCTGAGGATGTGTCCCTCGCTGCAGCGAGGCCAGACGCGATTCGCCTGTGGAACAAGGCTGACGCAAAGGCCGCAGTGCCGGCTCCGGAAGGTTGGCTGGCGGTTTCCGCACTGAATGGGGATGGCATCCCGAAGCTCCTCGAAGCTCTGGGTACAAGACTTGCGGGTCTCGTCGGGCGCAGCCGCGGCATCCACCCGGCTCATGACGAGTTCATAATCTCCAGTTCCCGTCAGCGAGACCTCCTTGAGAGAGCGACTGCAGCCCTGGGGTCGGCGCTCGCCCTCATCGAGGCGACGATGCCGGTCAATCATGGAAATTATCGTAATTGTCATGATGAAGCTGGAGGCACTGGGCAGTGGCTCGATGCGGTTGCCGTGGATGTCCGCGACGCTGCCGACGCGATCGGGGAGCTCACCGGGGAGATCGCATCCCCTGAGGTCCTCGACGCGATCTTCTCCGGCTTCTGCCTGGGCAAGTGAGAGACTGCATGGATTACGAGGCAATTGTCATCGGAGGGGGCCATGCCGGCATCGAGGCCGCGCTCGCGCTCGCCCGCATCGGGCATCAGACCCTCCTCGTGACGCAGAATCCCGATACGATCGGCCGGATGTCCTGCAACCCGGCCATTGGCGGTCTCGGCAAGGGCAACCTCGTCCGCGAGATCGACGCCCTCGGTGGGGAGATGGGACGCCTCATCGACGCATCCATGATCCAGTTCCGCATGCTCAACACCTCAAGGGGGGCCGCAGTCCAGGCGCCGCGAGCCCAGGCTGACAAAGCGCTGTACGCGGCCTTGGCCCGCGGCGCCATAGAGGGGCAGAGCGGACTTTCAGTCCGCATGGATACGGTAACCGGACTCCTTGTCGACGGAGGCAACGAGGCCGTGAACGGGGTGCGCACCGAGCGCGGTGCGGAGATATCCGCGAAGGTCGTTGTTCTCACAACTGGTACATTCATGGATGGAAAGGTCTTCATCGGATCCTGGAGCGCCTCCTCTGGGCGGCTGGGGGAACCTGCAGCCGTGGGCCTCGCGGATGACCTGCGCCGGCTGGGATTCCGCGTGGGCAGGCTCAAGACAGGGACGCCGGCCCGGGTAAAAGCACGCAGTGTCGACTATTCCAGAATGGAGGCGGACAGGGGCGATGCGAGGCCGCGGCCCTTTTCCTTCCTTGCGTCAGAGATCGACCGACCCACGATGCCCTGCTGGATCACGGGCAGCACCGAGGCTACCCACGAAGTCATCAGGGCGAACCTTGGCAGGTCACCGCTTTTCGGCGGGTTGATCGTTGGCCGTGGGCCCCGCTACTGTCCCTCGATCGAGGACAAGGTTGTGCGCTTTCCCGAACGAATCAGGCACCAGGTTTTCGTCGAACCAGAGGGGGCCTACACCGATGAACTCTATCTCAACGGCCTGTCGACCTCGCTGCCCGAGGACGTGCAGCTTGCCTTCCTCCAGACCATTCCAGGACTTGAAAGAGTTGAGTTAGTACGACCTGGCTATGCTGTCGAGTACGGATTCCTCGACCCGCGCGACCTGGACGCTTCGCTGCAGTCGAAGCGGCTTGGCGGATTCTTCGTGGCGGGTCAGACCAATGGAACCTCGGGCTACGAGGAGGCTGCCGCCCAGGGCCTTATGGCGGGCATAAACGCCGCGCGCTACATCCAGGGTGAGAGTGCCCTCGTTCTCGGCCGCGGGGAAGCCTATATCGGCGTCCTTATCGACGACATCACCACGCTCGGCACCGAGGAGCCATATCGGATCTTTACCAGCCGCGCCGAGCGGCGTCTCGCCCTGCGCCACGATACGGCCGATCGCCGCCTCACCCCGAAGGGCCTTGAGGTCGGACTGGTTTCCGATGCGCGCATGGAGGCCTTCCTCCGTCGGAGCGCGGGCATAGCCGAGATCACGGCTCTGCTGGCAGCCCGGCGCGTATCATGGGATGATGCAAAGGTTAATGCCCTTTTTGTCCCCCACGTCGGTGAGAGCCTGGCCATGGCACTACGCGATCCGCGTATCCCTTTTATTTATGACGATTGGCTGAGGGAAAGCTTTCAAGATCTTCCCGGGGACTGGCTTGTGACGGCGGAACTCGATCTCCGCTATGCAGGCTACGAACTCAAGGAATCGCGGCTGGCCGCGCGTCTTTCCTCTTCCGACCAGCTTCGCATACCTCAATCCTTCGATTACTCCATCGTAGCGGGTCTCTCGTCCGAGTCGCGCGAGAAGCTTGCCATTGCGCGACCGCTTACTCTCGGGCAACTCGCCCGCACGCCTGGGGTTCGCCAGTCCGATGCTGCCCTCGTGTTGATCGCCCTCACTCGCCGCGTCAGCCCAGGCCCCCCCCCAGGGTAGTGTTCAGGCCAGACCGATCAGTCCTGCAAGTTCAGAGCGCGCTGCATCGAGCGCCGTCTGGTACTGCTCACGGGCTGCGCCGACATTCTGCTTATAGAAGGCAGCGAACTCCGGATCACTCATCGGATCGAGTCGGAAATCGGGGCCCAGGCGGGCGGCCATGGCCCGCTCCTTTTCCCTGAGCTTCGGAGCCCACTGCTTCCTTATGACCTGATCGACGTTCTTCATGTCCTCGAGGTATTTCCGAAGGAAACCCTCCAGCTGCTGGACCATCCCTGCCACGCGCTTGTCGGCGCCCTTGGCTGGCGCGGTGAGCGCCAGCGCTGCATAAGCGGCTGCTATTGCCGGAATTTTCGCGAGCGCGGCCTCGTTGGTCGGCAGCTGGATCTGGGCAGAGACCACTTCATGCATGCCCCCACGGAGGTGATCCCGTTTCTCCCTGGCGCAGGCCTCGATCGTCTTGACTAGGTCGATCGTTTTGGGATCTTCGAAGAAGCGGCCGATTGCCTTCTTCCCTTCCTGCCGGAGCGCGTTGGCTTCAAGCGTCGCCTCATCGACCCGCATGTCCTTGGTGCGCTCGAGGGCAAGCTCGAGGGCGCTTTTTATCTGTCCCATTCATCAACCTCCGGGAATTCCGCCTGCCTTTGCCCCGTCCGGATCGTAGCCCCGGAGATCCTGGCCAAAGGCGATGATCTTGTCGACCACGCTCACCGCGACGATCGCCGCGGCTGCCCATTCGACATAGTAGAGAGTCCGTATGCCCTTCACGGGCACGACAAGTTCGAGTATCTGCGCCGCATACAGCACCATGATCGAGGCGATCGCGACCTTTCCCATGATCGTCGTCCTTGGCCGCACCGTACCCCTGGCCAGAAACACGATAGCCATGAAGACAGCCTGTATTCCGAGGCGCCCGACGACGAGCGCGAAGAACCAGTCCGAGATGAGATGAAAGCTGAAGAACACGATGGTCAGGGCTACGAGAACGGTGTAGTCGCTCGTGGAATCCATCAGCTTGCCGATTCGGGTGACCTTGCCAGTCTTCCTCGAGACCCAGCCGTCGATGAAATCGGTTGCGAACACGACTACCACCATGATGACGAGGGGCAACTTTATCTGGTAATCGCGCGAGGCGATGACCAGGTAGATAAGGGTCGGCAGACTGCTGATGCGGAGCAGCGTGATCTTGTTCGCCAGATTGACCTTCGTAAGCCCTTCGCCGGTATCGGCAAGGGCAAACTCGCTTTTTGTCACGATCAGCATTCCCCAGAGGAATAAGTGGAAAAGGAGGCAGGTCGCGATGAAGGCTATCCAGTACCTGGACCAGCAACCGCTCCCCAACCCGAAGACGGCGAAAACGGCAATCTGGATCCCCGCATATATTGCGACAACGCGTGCTATGCTCCTGTCCAGGCTGTCTTCCATTGGCATCTCCCTCGAGGAACCGCTCGGTGCGCCGATCCTTGCCCTTGTTAAAAAAATCTCCACAAATTGGTCATGAATATTACAACTTGACATTGATTAAGTCAAATCCCATACTCCCGCGCATGAACAACGCCGACCGCCTCACCGCGAGCCGGCTTTTCCTTGCGCCGCTGTTCTTTGTTGTTTTCATGTGGGGAGAAGCCATCGGAATACCCGCCTCTGTCGTTGCTCCGATCCTCGTGGCGATTTTCGTCATGATCGAGGTGAGTGATCTGCTCGACGGCATTGTTGCCCGTGGCGCGGGTACGGTTAGCGCCTTCGGCAAGCTCTTCGATCCCTTCGCGGATGTTTTCGCCAGGATCACCTACTTCGTCTGCTTTGCCTTCTGTGGCTTGATGCCCCTTTGGATCCTCCTCCTGATCCTGTATCGTGAGTTTGGCATGCTCTTTGTGCGGATGCTGCTCGCAGAACGAGGCATTGCCATGGGCGCCAGGTCGGGAGGCAAGGCAAAGGCTGTCATATATATGGCGAGTGGCGCCGTTTCCTTGGCATATTGGTCCCTGTCCCGGATAGGTATCGAGCTCGGCACCTTCGACTCGGCAGCGCGCCTGGTGATTTTCATTTTCTATGTGCTTGCCGCAGTCCTCTCCGTAGTCTCCTTTGCGGATTACTGGATCCAGTTTCGAAAGTTGGCCCCCTCTCATCGTTCCTGAGCCGCTTCTCCAGATCAGTACTTGACTGCCTCATTCGGAAGCAGATATCGTGCGCGTCCTTGCAATTTGCCCACAGCGCCAGCTGATGCTTACAGATTGATAAAGAGCTGCTGCAATTGATTTTCCTGCTTGACGCGGTCAGACGAAAG
>JBAXTA010000020.1:0-26781 GCA_037130415.1 Spirochaetota bacterium | reverse complement strand
ATCAGAGAGGCGACCGCTGCCGAGACCAGGGCGACCGCGAAGGAAAGGGTCCTTGTATCCATCTGTTGAGACTAACCTTCCCAGGCCTCTGTTGTCAGCGTAGGCCGCAGGCCTCGGCTGCAGGCCTCGGCTGCAGGCCCCTTCATCCACCCCGCTCGCGTCCTATGGTCGTGGGCGCACCGTGGCCGGGGAAGACCCTGGTTTCGGGCGGAAGGGAGAAAAGCTTCCCCGCAATGCTCTGCTGGAGCGCGGCCTCGTCGGAGTCAGGGCCATCCGTGCGGCCGACGCCGTCCCGGAAAAGGGTGTCGCCTGAAACGAGGAAGCCCTGTCCCGCGTGGTACAGGCAGATCGAACCAGCTGTGTGACCTGGCGTATGGAGAACTGCCCACTCTGCGCCAGGCAGGGTCTGGCCCTCTTCGACCAGGATGTCCGCCTCGGGCAGGGGCGTCCACAGTGTGCTGAAAAAGTCCGAGGCCCCGATCGCTGCGAAGAGGGCCCGGTTGGTTTCTTCGCCCTTCTCGCCCAGCCAGCAGGCATCCCGGGAGTGAACCGCTATTGGAAGCCCCCGACCCTTGGCCCGGGCTGCTGCTACCAGCTCTGGAATCGCAGCCGTATGGTCGAGGTGGCCATGGGTCAGGGCAATCAGGACAGGCTCGAGGCCCCGGTCCTCGAGAAAGCGGAGGATGCGCTCCCCGTCGCCGCCCGGATCGACCACCACGACCCTGGTGGAAGCCTTGCCTCCCTCCTGGGTCTGCTGCTCAGGCGCAGCGGGATCGGCTGGAATGACCCAGCAGTTCGTGCCGATCGCGCCTACAAGAATTCGTTCGATCATGGTAGGGTCACCCTATCGCGAGCGAAAGCCGAGGGCAAGCGATGTTGCTTCCTTTATACGCGTCCATCCTGGTCGCCGTCCTCTTCTATGTCCTCATCCCCGTGTTGGGTGCCTTCCGCACGCACCGGCGCTGGAGGATCTTCCGTTCGCGTCTCGTCGAGCTCAGCAGGGCAGGCCAGCTCGATGAAGTAGTCTCGGTCGGCGGAGGCGCAAGCCAGGGCGGAGCCATACCAGTCCGCTTCATCGGCGATATCGAGGGCATCGAGGGCTCGGGCCGGATCTGGCTCCGGGGCGAGCGGGCTACCGCCGTTGTCGATCTCGGGAAGGCCCCCTTCCATATCCTCGCCGACGAGGGTGGGGGCCAAAGTTTCTTTGGCCGCAATTCCTTTGTAAAAAGCCTGCCCTGGCAGCGTGTCAGGATGGTTCCTGAGGGAACCAAGCTCTATGCGGGAGGCCTGCTTCGCTTCGAGGGGGGCACGCCGGTGATCTACGGTACGGCCAAGGAACGCCTCATCGCGCTTTCCTGGACCGGCGACGAGGAGAGCCTCCTTGAGCGCGCCATAGCTGGCGGTCGCAAGGAAAATGAATACTGGAGCCCCCTGTCGAGGGCATCCCTTGGCTTGGGCCTCGGATTGCAGGGAATACTGCTGCTCCTCATCTGGACCGATGCCTTCCCCTCGGTCCGCTACCTCAGCTTTCTCGTCGGACTCTCCCCCATCCTCTGCCTTCTGCCGCCGGGGCTGCCCTTCTTTTTTCTGTACCTTCGTTCATGGCGGGCAGGACTCCGGGCTCGCATCCTGAGGGATACTTCCAGTCTCCCCGATACCCCCGGCCATTCAGGAGAAGGGCGCGGGGCACTAGCCCGGGATGCCTCCCGACGGGCCTTCCTCTCCTTGGCCGCAGCGGGCTTTTTCCTTGCCCTGGATCTCGGCGTGAATATTGTCGCCGCCTTCTGGATACGCGTGACGCTGTAAAAAAGGCCAAAGAGCTGTGCTTGAATCTGCATTGGCCCCGTGATAGGATAATGTTCAGAAATTGAACAACTTTGCCGTTGGGAGCAAAAACGGCTCGTAGCACGCCAATCGAAGAGGGGAGTGCGTTTCGACCGCCTCCGATTTGATGGCTACCAGATCAGTGAATTTAATGCGGCCCGTCCGCAAAGGTTTGTCATGCCCGAAGCCCCTCTCCAAGCCAACGATACCGAGCTTCTCATCCTTGAAAAGGTCCGAAGCTGCTGGTCGGCCTCCATCAAGCTGACCCAGCGCGAGCTTGCCCGCATCACAGGTCTGTCGCTCGGCATGACCAATGCGGTCCTCAAGCGCCTCGTCGCCTCCGGTTGGATGTCCCTCAGCCGTCATTCTGCTCGAACGATCACCTATCTCGTTACCCCGGAAGGGCAGGCTGAACTTTCCCATCGCTATGGCGACCATCTGGGCAGGGCGATCCGGGCCGCATCGGTGTTTGGCGGCCGGGTAGAAGCCTTTGTCGCCGATGCAAAAAAAAACGGAGTGACTCGAATGGTCCTCATCGGAGGAAGCACAGCCGAGTTCATTCTTGAAAACGCCTGCGAGCGCCACAGTCTTGTCTTCCTCAAGAGCGCTGATGTCGATCGTTGGGCCGAAGCCAATGTCGGCGACAGTCTGGCCATCGTTTTCGGAGAGCTTTCTTCACTGACCCGCAGCCCTGCCGGTCTTCGGGGAATGAGCCTCGACCTTGCCACCCTGCCGATGCCAGAGCCCGAGCATGGCGCTGTTTTGTGATTGTGCGCCGCTTTTTTGCTTTCTCTGTGGCACTTCTGTCCCTGGCCCTATCCGTCCATGCCGAGTCCTATGTCATTGAATCGGTCTCCTGGGAGATAACAGGTCGTACTCTGGAATACTACCTTGCCAAGGCAGCCGGGATCGAAGCCGGGAGGGTCTTTGAGACCCGGGAAGAGCTGGATTCTTACATTGCAGATAAGCTCCAGGTCCTGACCAACGAGCGGGTGCTCGAGTCTGTTGTCATAGATACGACGATCGCAGAATCATCGGCCGGTACCGGATCGCCGCTTCCAGTATCCTTGGTAATAAGGGCCAAGGACACGATGAATATCGTCGTACTGCCCTATCTGAAATACGATTCGAATGTCGGACTTCTTCTGGCCGGCCGAGGCCGGGATTATGATTTCCTTGGAACCACCGAAGCCCTGTATGCCAATCTGAATTGGCAGTTCGACGCAAAGTGGAAAAGCGCACCGGGCCTGGATGCCAGCTTTTCAGCACCCTTTCCCCTGGGTGGGCGCGAGGTTCTCCTTGGAGCCTCCGGCGGGATAGTCCTGCCTGAAGGCAAACCCCTGGGCATCAATTTCGCAACGAGTTTCGGCTATCGCCTGCCCTTGGGTATCTTCACTGTCGAAGCAGCTGCGACCCAAAGCTTCCTTTCAGGGCAGCTTGATGCCAGTGACAAGCCCTACGCCGATGCCTGGTACCTGACCTCGAGCGCGGGAGCTTCGGCCTCAGTGCCACTATGGGAAATTCCGCTGTTGGGCAAACTGGGCTCGAGCCTTGCCCTCTCGCTGTCAGGGAACTGGAAGCCCGGCGGCCTCATCGATGAGCGTATCGACAATGGCCCGGCTCTGGGGAGTTCTGTCACGGTCGGCGGAGGACGTATCGATTGGGTAGGCAATTTTCGGAGGGGGCTGTCCAGCAGCGTGGCTGCAAGCCTTGATTTCAATACAGAGGGAAAGCGCTTCCGGAAATTGAGCGCTACGGTTTCGGCCTTTGATTTCAACGATAAACTTGGGTATTCCGGGCGACTTTCAGGCTTTGTCAGCTTCGGTTATCTCATCAATGCCGGAGAATACGTCCGGGGCGTGATGAACAATCGAATCGTCAGCGATACCGCGCTATTTGTCAACCTGGATCTGCCCTTCAGCGCCCTCCAGATCAAAGTCTCGGACTGGCTCGCCATGCCCTCCCTGCACATCTTCGACCTCGAACAGCACTGGTCGCCCTTCCTTGATTTTGGCATTGACCATGATCGTAATAGTGGGCGCTGGTTCAATCTCGGGGACAGCTGGCTGGGCGGGGGCATCGAGGTCATCACCTTCCCGACTGCGATGCGGAGCTTCTATTTCAGGATCAGCGCAGGCTGGGACCTGCGCGACGTCTTCATGCTTCGGTCACTTGGCGGATTCAGCCCCCGCGATGGACGAGCCACCAGGGAATTCTTTTTCGGGATGGGGCATTTCTATTGACTGGATTGATCCAGCCCCGGGTTCCACTCGCTGCGATGATCCTACTTGTGAGCATCAGCCTATCGGCCCAGCCAGCAAACGGGAGTCTCTCGGCTGCGGAAAATGCAGCCTTGGTCCGGGGCGAGGCGGTGGTACGTCTCGTCAAGACCCCGGCGCTGCTCAGCCTCCCTCCCTCGGCCCATGGCGCGGCGGAAGTCATCTCTTCGCTTTCGCGGCTCAAGCCCAACTACCTTGTCGAAGTAGTCGCCACCCAGGCCGGCTCGAGCGGATCGGGCGATGTTCTTTCCGACTTTGCATCCATCCTCGACAACATACCCGGCTATGTTGGAATTCCTTATTATTCAGTCTCGTTCAATCATACCTACCCGCTTTTCGATAAGGCCATCGTGACTTCGAGGGTGGCCACGGGCGGGGGCGCCAGCACGGAAGCCCTGATGCACATGAAGCCCTTCGACGATTACCGTGCACGCTATTCCTGGGAGCGTGGCCCGGACTGGTTGACTTTCTCGGGCCGCAACCTCGATTCCCTTGTCTACTTCGGCATTTCTGCAGTCCAGCCGGACAACATGCTCTGGTACCTTTGTGCCTATCGCAGCGAGGGACGGACCTGGTTCTACGGCATCGGCGCAGTACGGGCCTTCGACCTCCTGGGCGCAGTCCGGAGCAAATTGGAACCCTCCTTTGTCGGCCGGACCCAGGCCTTTTTCATAGCGATCGCCGAACGCCTCAAGGAAGTGAAAAAATGAGCGAAACAAGCCGAAAATGGGCAGACGGGGAAGATTGGGACCTCGTCATCAAGCCCCATTCTTCCTTGCTCTCCATCAATCTTGCCGAGCTCATCCGATACCGCGATCTCGTTGGACTTCTCGTCGGCAGGGATCTTACAACCCTCTACAAGCAGACCATCCTGGGGCCCATCTGGTTTGTCGTCCAGCCATTGATCACGACCTTCATATTTATGTTCATCTTCGGAAAGCTCGCGGGACTGTCGACGGACGGTGTGCCCGGCCAGCTCTTCTACTTCAGCGGCACGATGATCTGGCTCTACTTCCAGACCTGCCTTACCAACGTGTCCGATACCTTTGCAGTCCATGCCAGTCTTTTCGGAAAGGTCTACTTCCCACGGCTTGCCGTCCCGGTAGCCAAGGTGATCTCCAACCTGGCCGCCCTGGGCATCCAGTTTGCCACCTTCGCCGTCCTCTTCGCCTGGTATGCAATCCAGGGAAAGGTCGCAGTTACCGGCTTTCAACTCCTCCTGCTTCCCTTCATAGTGCTGTGGATCGCAGCCCTTTCATCCGGTTTCGGCATGTTCATCTCGGCCCTTACCGGCAAGTACCGCGACCTTCGCCAGGTCCTGGGCTTTGGCATGCAGCTCTGGATGTACGCGACCCCGGTGGTCTACCCGCTGTCGGTGATGAGCAAGAAATACAGCTGGATCGAATTGGTCAATCCCATGGCGGCACCCATGGAAGCATGGCGCGTCTGCCTCTTTGGCGTCGGGGGTCCGAGTGCCCTTGCTGTAGTCATCAGCCTAACCATGACCCTGATCCTGTTTTTTCTTGGCCTGATCCTCTTCAAGAGGAACGAGGCAACCTTCATCGACGTAGCGTGATGCCGGCATGAGGTCGACGATCAGGGCCCAGGCCATTTCCAAGGAGTACAGGCTTGGCGTGATCAATCACGGCATGATGTACAAGGACCTTCAATCCTGGGTGGCCCGACGATTCGGAAGACGCGATCCCAATGCCATGATCGGCGCTGACCCGCACGGGGATTCTGGCGAACACTATTGGGCACTCAAGGAAGTCAGCTTCGATATCAAGGAAGGCGAACGCGTCGGTCTCGTCGGCAGGAACGGCGCAGGCAAGAGTACCCTGCTCAAGGTCCTTTCCCGGATCACCGCCCCGACCGAAGGGCGCATCGGGATCAGGGGGCGGACAGCGAGCCTCCTTGAGGTGGGCACCGGCTTCCATCACGAACTCACCGGCCGCGAGAATGTCTTCCTGAACGGGGCTATCCTGGGCATGCGCCGTCGCGAGATCCAGCGCAAGTTCGACGAGATCGTCGACTTCAGCGAAATCTCACAATTCATAGATACTCCGGTCAAGCGCTACTCGAGTGGCATGAATGTCCGCCTTGCCTTCGCGGTGGCGGCCCATCTCGACAGCGAGATCCTCCTCGCTGACGAAGTCCTCGCGGTGGGAGACGCAGCCTTCCAGAAAAAGTGCCTCGGCAAGATGGAGGATGTCAGCAGGAACCAGGGCCGCACCGTCGTCTTTGTGAGCCACAATGCGGGGGCGATCAGGCAGCTCTGCGACAAGGGTTTCTACCTCGAAAAGGGCAGGCTGATCATGGCGGGTCCCGTAGGTGAAGTGCTCGCTGCCTACCTCGATACCGGCCTTCGGAGCGGGGCGAGCTTCGACAATCCCTTCCTCGTCTCGGCCAGCGTCTGCCAGGATGGTGACGCCATCGTCGTCACCGGGCGCTACATCCCCGGCCCCGACATCAATCTGCCCTTCCTCAGCATCAAGCTCATCGACATGTTCGGAAGCACCATGTTTACGAACTATGCGCGTAATTGTGAGGTGATTCGCTCCAGGGACCTCGGTCCCGGCGAGCTGCACGTCAGGATCACCTCTCCGAAATTGCTTGATGGAACCTACCGGATCACGCTCCTGTTCGGCAACTCCGACCATGACCTTGTCACGCTGCAGAATTGCCTGTCAGTGGATGTGCATGGCATGGTTGCCCTCAATATGGCGGTCAATACGAGCGATTCGGGCTTTATCCATCCTACAGCTGAATACAACTATGGATGAGTACGTAGTCTAGATGCCGAGTGATCCAGACCCCGTCCCCCTCTGCATCGTTGTGGCGCCCTCGAACAGCGTCCATTCCTTTCGTTGGTGCCGTCAGCTCGAGATCGCTGGATGCAGGGTGCGTCTTGTTTCCCCCATCCCGGGCGAGTCGGGAAACGAGTTCGGGCGAAGCTTCCGGACCTGGCCATTCATCCCTACTGCCGGCATGGCAGGGGCTGTCCTCAAGGCCATCAATGGCCTCAACACGCTCTCTACCGCCGTCCTGACCCTCGCGCTTTTAGCGCAAAAGCCCGCGTGGATCAACGTGCACTATCTCAGCGGCCAGACCTTCCGGCTTGCCTATTGGCTTTCGCGCATCTGCCCTCGGCGCCTGATGGTCACCTGCTGGGGAACCGATGTCAATTCCTACTTTCTCGAAGCCCGGGGCCGTGCCCGGGAAAAGTATCTCGCACTCTATTCGACTGCCCGTCTGGTGACCTGCGACTCCGAAGCAATCCGCAAGACAATACGCGCCTCGGCTCCAGAAGCACGGGTAGAGCTGATTACCTGGGGAGTGGACGGAGAAATCTTCCGCCTGGCCAGAGCTGACGAGCGCAGCGCCGCGCGGGACAGATTCGGCCTTCCCCGGGAGGGCCTTGTATTCCTGAGCAACCGCCTTCCCCAGGCCAACTACAGGCTTGGAGATATTGTCAATTGGTTTATTCAGCTTTCCGGAGAGATGCCGGGAGCGCGTCTTTTGCTGCATGCTGTCGGCATCTACTCGGATGGAAGTTGCGACGGAGTCCTTGAACTGGCGCGAGCCCATCCGGCGATCATCGTATCGGAGGGGATGCTCACCTATGAGGATCTGCCTGGTCTCTATGCTGCGGCAGACGTATTCTTGAGTTTCCCTCATCGCGACGCGACGCCGGTTTCCATGCTCGAGGCTCTCGCCTCCGGTCTCGACGTTGCCGCTTCCGAAGGAATCGAGGCTTACAAAATGCTCTCGGAAAAATATCAGATGCACCTTCTGTCGCTTCAGGATCTTGCGAGGCCCAGGATCGAGGCCCTGGGCATTGGCCAGCACCTGGCTGCCGGAGAAAACAGGGAGACCTTTGAGAAGGAACACTCCATCGAAGCCTCCTCAGGGAAGCTCCGTCAGGTCATGGGCCTGGGTGAGGTTCCGTGAAGATCATCGTAATTGCCTATAACTTTCCTCCCTGTGGTGGGGGTGGGGTCCAGCGTGCCACCAAGCTTGTCAAGTATCTCAGCAGGTTCGGGCACTCGATCACGGTGGTAGCCGCCTCACCTGGTGACTACAAGCTCATCGATGAATCCCTGACGGCGGAGATTCCCCCTGCGGTGCGGGTCCTGCGCTTTGCCGACCGTGCACCCTTGAAAAGGTTCTTTTCAGGCATTCCCGTAATCCCGAAGCGCGAGCCACAGCGTTTCCTTGTCCGTGCCTTCAACAAACTCACCCGCATAGCTGCTGCCTGGACCATAGTCCCGGACCTTCAGCGAGCCTGGGCCAGCGATGTCGAGCGGGCCTTGGTCCCCCTTCTCCAAGAGGAGTCCTTTGACGCCATTCTTTCGACCTCCTTTCCCTATTCAGATCACCTCCTCGGCCTGGCCCTTTCCAGACGCCTGGGTCTGGCCCTCGTCACCGATTTCCGTGACCCCTGGGTCAGGAACCACTTTGCCCCGCCGCACTGGCCTGTCCTGAGGCGGAACCTTGCCCTTGAATCCTCGGTTGTAAGGGCTGCTTCGAAGGTAGTTGTTGTAAGCGAGCCGATGATCGAGATCATGGAGAAGGACCACCCCGTGGCCTGCGCTGGCAAGATGCACTGTATTACCAATGGCTACGATGAAGAAGACTTTTCCGGCTACCTTGCGCTGCCATCAAAGGGCTTTGAAATCCTTTTTGCCGGCAGTATCTATGGCCCCATTACCCTGGACTATTTGGTCGAGGGAATGGTTACGGCCAGCAGGGAGCTGGGCCTTCCTGATGGCTCCATGACTCTCAGGGTAATTGGCATGAAAAAAGACCTGGTGGATACTTCCCTCAAGGCGGCCAACGATTTAGGCATCACCTGCCTGACTGCGCCTTATCTTCCCCATTCCGAGATCATTGGGCATTATTCGCGAGCTTCGGTCCTTGCCCTTGTCCTCCCAAAGATCGCCATGGAAGCGATAGTCTATTCCGGCAAGCTTTTCGAGTACCTCAGGGCAGGCAAGCCCATCCTGGGCCTTGTCGGAGAAGGGGTTGCGGCTAACCTCATACGCAACAGCAGAGCCGGCACCGTAGTCGATCCCGAGGACCGGGATGGGATACGGAAATCAGTAATGCAGCTCTACGCTGACTGGGCGAGCGGGAAGGTCTTCACCTCCGACCTTGAGCTCATAGCTCGCTACGGCAGGGAAAGCCAGGCACGGGAATTCGAGAGGCTCCTCGTGGAAGCTGTCAATGAAAAGAAGCTTGCCTCATGAGCGAAGCTCTGGCGCCTGGAATCGCGAAGCTCATCATCGGCAGCGCTTCGACCATCAGCAAGGCTATCGAACTGATGGATGCGAGCAACAGGAAGCTCCTGATCGTCCAGGATGGGGGAGTATACAAGGGCCTGTTCAGCATTGGTGATGTCCAGCGGGCAATCATCGCTGGCGTTCCATTTTCCGAGCCAATAGGTCCGCGGATCCGCTCTGACTGCCTGTTTTTGCAAGAGGGTTACTCGGCCGAACACATCAGGGCCCTCATGCTCCGGGATCGCGTCGAGTACATGCCTATCGTCGGAAACGATGGCGCACTGGCCCAGGTTGTTTTCTGGGAGGAGCTTTTCGGGGATAGCAGGCAGCCGAGCGGCAGGCTCGATGTCCCGGTAGTCATCATGGCTGGCGGCCTTGGTACTCGGCTCAAGCCGCTGACAAATGTCATTCCCAAGGCCCTGGTTCCTGTCCATGACAAGCCGATCATCGAGGATATCGTCGATCGCTTTGTAGAACAGGGCGCTAACCGCTTCCTGGTGAGCGTCAACTATCGTGGAAAAATGATCCGCGACTGGTTCGAGGAAATCCCCGACAGGACCTATACCGTGGAGTTCTTCACCGAGGCCGAGCCGAGGGGAACGGCCGGCAGCCTGGCTCTCATGAAAAGGCTTCTCGGCGGGACCTTTATCGTTACTAATTGCGATATTATCGTGGAGAGTGACTACCGGGAAATCCTGGAATTCCATCGGAGCGGTGGCTTTTGCCTGACCCTGGTTTCGGCACTCAAGCCTTTTTCCATTCCCTATGGCGTGGTGAAAACGGGACCTGGTGGTCTCCTTGTCGGCATCGACGAAAAGCCTGATTTCTCCTACCAGGTCAACACAGGCTTCTATATTGTCGAGCCGCAGGTCCTCTCACGGCTTCCCGAAGAGGGAATATTTCACATGACTGAACTCATCAATGCTCTTGGTACCGCTGGTGAGCGAGTCGGAGTATTTCCCGTAAACGGCCGCTCATGGCTGGACATGGGAGAGTGGGGTGAGCTTCAGAAAATGGGCCGACTCATGCTCGGCGAGGACAGGACCCGTTGAAACCCAAACTTCCACCCCTATTGCTTGTCGGCAACCGTGGATCGATACACATATTCAGGTGGTCCCGGTACCTCGACGACAGTCGCCTTGACTATGACATCTATTCCCGGCAAAGTGCGGCATCCTTTGGACAGAAGTGCCAACGTGACCTGACTTCCTTTTCTTCACTGAAGGATGGCCGAATAAGGCGTTTCCTCAATCCGATCCTGGCCCTTCGCGGAATGATGCATGCTTCCCGCTACCAGGTGGTAAATGTTCATAGTCTTGACTTTTATAATGCCATCATCAGTTTTGGGGTAAGGGGTTCCCTGCTCTTGACCTGCTATGGCTCGGACATCCTGGTCTTCTATGAACAATCGCGAGGCCTCGTGAAGCTGCTGCTTCGGTCCGCCCTCAGGAGGGCCAAGGCCATAACCTGCGACTCATCCTCCGTGCGTGATCTCCTGGTCCGCGAAGGCATCGATCCCGGGCATATCGACCTTGTAACCTGGGGCGTGGATGCTGAAGAGTTCTGTCCAACAGGCAAGGAAGAGCGCCTGGCCCTCAGGTCCAGGTTTGGCCTTCCCTCAGCTGCCCTGGTATGCCTGAGCATCAGAACCCTCAAGCCGCTGTACCGGATCCTTGAACTTGTGCAACGATTCAAGGCAGAAATCAAGAGCGACCACATTGTCCTTTTTGTGCACGTCAACCCTTTTGGTGACTCATCCTATGTCGATGAATGCATCAAGGCCGCGGCCGGGGCTACCAATATCGTTTTCAAGACGAAGCCGATAGATGCGGCTGAGGTACGAAGCCTCTACCGGGTCTCGGACGTTTCCCTTCATTTTCCGGAATCCGACGCTACCCCAGTGAGCATGCTTGAAGGAATTGCCTGCTGCAATGCTATTCTCTGCGACTCTTCGATTCCGGCCTACCGTGAACTCGGCGAGGCTTATTCCCTGACTTTCACCGATCTGTCTGCCCTTGATGAGGCAGTTTTGAGGCGTGCCACTGCAATGGGCCTTGCCAGCAGCGCTGAAAACAGGAGGGTCCTGATGGAGCGCGATTCCCGGAGCCGCTCCGCTGCCCTGGTTTCCGATCTTGTGAACCGCCTTCTTGAAGGCTCCCGGTAATACCCTGGCGAAGCGACGAAGGGGCTAGCCATGGGACTTGCGATAAGGACTGAAGGGCTTTCAAAGCAATACAGGCTGGGCGTAGTCAACCATGGGATGCTCTATCGGGATTTACAGAGCTTTGCGTCACGGATTCGGGGAAGACTTGACCCCAACTCAAAGATAGGAAGCAACTCGTCGAAACAGGCAAGTGATTGGATCTGGGCCCTTCGCGGCCTGGATCTTGGGATTGAAGCTGGGGACCGAGTCGGGGTCATCGGGAGGAATGGGGCGGGGAAAAGCACCCTGCTTAAGATACTTAGCCGGATTACTGCCCCGACCGAAGGAATTGTTAGGATAAGGGGACGGGTTACCAGCCTCCTTGAAGTAGGTACCGGCTTCCATCCCGAGCTGACCGGAAGGGAAAATATCTACTTGAATGGTGCTATCCAGGGCATGCGGCGCTGGGAAATAAGACGCAAGCTGGACGAGATCGTTGACTTCAGCGATATCGGGCAATTTCTGGATACACCCGTCAAACGCTATTCGAGCGGCATGTACATAAGGCTGGCTTTTTCCATTGTCGCCCATCTTGATTCGGATATCCTTCTCGCTGACGAGGTCTTGGCTGTCGGTGACCTCGCCTTCCAGCGAAAGTGCCTTGGCAAGATGGAAGCGATGTCAATTGATCAGGGACGCACGGTAGTCTTTGTCAGCCACCAATTGAACGCGGTCAGTGAACTGTGCACTAAATCGATCGTCCTTGAGCAAGGAGCTTTGGCATTTTCCGGTTCCGTGGGCGAGGGTTTATCACGGTATCTTGCATCCAGTGCTGCTGCATCGACGCTTCGGATCGAGAATGATCCATCTTTGGACATGGTCATCACAGGTCTTCGGATAACAGATGCCGCAGGTGCCGAGGCCTTCTCCTTGCCCATCGACCGTGATTTTGCCATTGAGATCGAGTATGTAGTCAATCGGGAGCTGGCGGGAGCCTATGTCGCCCTGCATCTCTACTCACCGGGTCATCTCCTCCTTCTCGATTCCTGCGATATCGATTCGCATCCGGAATTCCTTGCAGGCAGGGCTTTGGGCACACACTCCTTTCGGGTCGTCATTCCAGGGAACCTGCTCAATCAAGGCAAGTATGATGTCGAGGCCTGGGCGGGAATACCGAAGCGCAGGGTCAAGTTCTCCCAGACGCCGCTCTTTTCCCTCGAGATCGTGGATACAGGTTCCGTGACCTCGAGGCACAACCGTACGCGCGACTGCCTTCTTGCAGTGCCTCTGCGCTGGGAGTGCCTCGGTGGCTGAACTCCAGCCCCGCATCCTTGTCTGGCATTCCTTTCCCCTCAAGGCGGGTGGAGGGCCTTCCGGTTATCTTTATATTTATTACATGTTCCTCCAGTCCAGAGGGCTCGGTGCTTCAGCCGATTTCTTGGCCGATATCTGTGATATCAGCGGACTTTTCAAAGAAAGTCGGGGGATGATCCAGGGCGGCGTCGATAAGTTGGCCGATGCCTTTGGCCGTATCCACGAAAGAACTCAGGCTGGGCATGCAGCCAGGCAGTCGTATCGCAGGGCCAAACGGAAGTTCCGCAGTGATTGGTCATTGCATCCGGATGTCTCCACCTACGACATAATCCACTTCCACAGTTCATGGGAATTGGTAAAGTCTTCAGCCATCCTTCGCGGCTTCCACGGCAAGATAATATTGAGCTCTCATTCCCCCCTGCCCTGGCATATGGAATACCTTGATAGCCTGTCTGCTAAAGGCCGGAACGACGCCATAAGTCCTCGGCTGGAAAGACTTCTGGAAGCCATAGATCGGGAAGCTTTTGAAAGGGCCGACTTTGTCATGTCGCCCTGCCAGAGCGCGATGGATGGATATGGCAGGCACTGGGGAATATTCGACACCTTGATGGCTGGAAAGGCCACAATCCACATTCCGACAGCGATTGCCATGAGGCAGGCCAGTCCTTTGGCCGACTTCAGAAAAAGCCTTGGCTTGGAGGAAAATGCCCAACTCTTCCTTTTTGGGGGGCGCCATAACGAAGCGAAGGGCTATGACCTTCTTGTCAAGGCTGCGGAGGCCTTGTTTGCGGCATCGCCTCGTGCCTGCGTGCTTGTCGTCGGCAATGAAGCACCCCTCCATGGTCCTGCGCATTCACGCTGGATAGAACTTGGTTGGCGCGGTGACATGGCTGCCATCATGGCAAGCTGTGACTGGCTCGTTCTTCCAAACCGTGAGGCATACTTCGATCTGGTTTTGCTCGAGGCTATGGCTGCAGGCTTGCCTGCGGTAGTGTCGGCGGTTGGAGGCAACCTCCACTTTTCGGACCTCGAGGGGAGGGGCCTTCTCTTTCACCGTCCCGGAGAGGCAGCATCCTTGGCTGAGTGCTTGCTAGCTGCCGCGTCGATGGAATTTGGGCAATTGAACAGCTTCAAGCAGAATTGCCGAGAACGCGTTCTCTCTGCCCATGGTTTCGATCAGTACCAGCGATCCTATCAGGATGCGCTCTACAAGGTCTTCGCCAAGGCTGGCGAATGACTGATCTGGTGGGGATTGCTGAAGGAGGGGCTTCGACCCGCCTCATTATCCTGACTTCCCGCTATCCATACTGGCCGGGTGAATGGTTCCTGGATTCCGAGCTGGCCATTCTCTCGCAAGATCCGCGGTTTTCAATCGAAATCGCACCGCTGATCGTTGAAGGAACCCCGAGGGTTCTTCCAGCCAACATTACTGTCCATTCCAATTTTCCCTCTCTGGTTAAAAAGGCTGCTAGTTCGATCGCTGCCAGTAGCAAGCGGGCATTCCGCCGGTTTCTCTGTCTGTGCCCCTGGATCGGGCGCCCTGATGGAGTACGGAGCATAAGGCATCGGAAGCACTACCTTGCCGTGCTCGGTCAAATCGAAACAATTAGGAACGTTCTTCGGGGCATGCTCCGCGATGATGGCCGAACGACGATACTTTATTCATATTGGCTCTCCCGCTCGGCATTGGCTGCTGCCCTGTTGAAACGGGAACGCCCAGGACTGTTCGTTGTCTCAAGAACCCATGGTGGCGACCTCTACGATGCCCGTGCGCCTTACGGCTTCTTCCCTCTTCGAAAGGCCATGCTCCGGTACTTTGATCTTATCGCTCCGGTTTCGAATGATGGATTTGCCTGGCTTTCAAGACGCTATCCGGAGGCGAGGCTCGAGGTCAATCGCATCGGGACCCCTGATCCAGAACCCGGCGTTTTCAGGCCCAAGCCCGGGAGTATCAACCTTCTGTCGGTATCCTCTGCGATTCCGCTGAAGCGCATAGACAGGATCATCGAAGCCCTGGCGCTCATCCCGCCTGACTTTTCATATGCTCTATTCTGGACGCATATAGGTAGTGGCCCTGAACTGGAAAAGCTGCGTGAACACGCGAAGGCCAGGCTCAAGGACAAGGTGCACTTTTCCTTTCCTGGAGAGCTGCCAAACCTCAGCATCAGAAGGCTGATCGCTGGCGGTGAAATAGATGTCTTTGTGAATTCGAGTGAGAGCGAGGGTTTACCTGTCTCCATCATGGAGGCGATGAGCGGGGGCATACCGGTCATTGCTCCTGCTGTCGGCGGAATCCCGGAAATTGTCCACGATAGGATCAATGGCCGCCTCTTGTCTGCCGCTTGCCTGCCTGCCGAGATAGCTGAAGCTATCTGCGAGTCACGGTGGTATCGTAGTCCCGAAGCCAGGATAGCCGCAAGAAGGACCTGGGAGGATGGATTTTCGGCAAGTCGAAATTATGGGCATTGGGCCGATACTCTTGCAGGGATTTCCTCGAAGCCTGGTAAGGATATCCGAAGCATGGACAATGACGACAGTGCCTGATGCAGGAACGTTTCTGTGAGAAAGCTCAGGATCCTCCTGATCAGCCACCTCTATCCAGAAAACGATGCAGATCTTTCAGCGACGAGGGCCCTGCATTATTTCGTGCGCAATTGGCAAAAGCAGTGCGAGGTGCTGGTACTTCGTACGGTGCACAGGGGCCTGAAAAAACCCCTAGCCCGTGCATTGATTTCGAAGGGAAGCGTAGAGGGCATTCCTGTGTATAGCGCGCTGGTAATAAGCCTGTTGAAAGCGCGGATACTCCTCCCCTTCGGTCCCCTTATCCTGTTAGTATATAAGCAATTTATCCCTGATGTCATAGTTGCACATATGAAGCCTAACTATCGTTGGGCTTCCAGATTGGCCAGGCTTTGGGGTAAACCCTTCATCGCGGGTATCCATGGCTCGGATATCCTGGCTTCTATTCCAGGTTTTCAAACTGCGATGAAG
Source organism: Spirochaetota bacterium (assembly GCA_037130415.1). Taxonomy (GTDB): domain Bacteria; phylum Spirochaetota; class Spirochaetia; order Treponematales; family Rectinemataceae; genus CAIJMU01. Next base: position 10,948 of record JBAXTA010000020.1, on the reverse strand, counting down.
CATGCTGCTCTCATAGCCTGTCGTTCTCCATCCATCGCCGGGCGCTTCAGCGAAATGTGTCCCGGACTTCGAGAACGGGTCTTCATAGCAAATTCCGGAATCGAGGCATCCGAGATACTTCCTGAATCGGCTTTCAGGAAAAAAGCCGAGCTGTGGCTGGGAAGAACACGCTTCATCACGGTATCGAAGCTCCTTCCTGGGAAAAATCATGACCTTGTCCTTCAAGGATTGGCACAGCTTCGGCATTTTGATTGGGACTATGTCATCATTGGAGATGGGCCACTTATGGGTCCTCTTATGGAGCTTGCAAAGGCCTTGGGTCTGGAACAAAGGGTATCCTTCCGAGGCTGGCTTCCGCGCTCGGAAGCCCTTGATGAAATGGTGCAATGCCAGGTCTTCTTGATGCCAAGCGCTCCTGAGACATTTGGGCTTGCCTATCTGGAAGCAATGGCCAAGGCCTGTCTGGTTGTCTGTGCGGAGGGCTGGGGTGTCGACGGGATAATCCGGGATGGCGTCGATGGCTTTACCGTCAAGTTGACTGGACTGACGGAGATGACCGGTCTACTTTCCCGCTTGCTTTCCTTGAGTGCGGAACATAAGCTGGAGCTATTTATGAGGATTCGGAGACTTATCGAAAGCCTGAGGGAAGATGCCGTGGCAGTTCGCTATCTAGACGAGATACGCAGGGTGGCGAAATGGCACGAGTCCCTTGCCTCGAACGGACATTTCGAAGGAATAGCCGAGGACCGATGCGTCAAAAAACACAGAGCATACTTATAATATCACTGTCGGACTTCGACAGGGAACCGCGTGTTGCCCGGCAGGTGGATAGTCTTTCTCGTGATCATGAGGTCATTTCGGCGGGGTATATCCCGGAGTCCTTGGAATCCCCTCAATCCCTTGACCTTCGATCTACCTTCTTCCCTACCTGGGGCATGGGGAGCCTGCGGAACAAGCTGGCTATCGTTTTTTCGGGACGGGACTTCTTCAAGGGTTTTGGAATACTTTTAATCAAGGCCTTTGCTGGCATGAAGCGACCCTTCGGTCTGGCCGATCTAGTTTTCAATCGCCTTATGATCCGCGATCTTGTTGCAAGGCTGAAGTCCATCGAAGCCGACCTGATCATCGCCAACGATCTGACAGCTCTGCCCCTTGCCGTGGCCTCGAAGGGGAATTCCCGGATACTTTACGATGCCCACGAGTACTCTCCTGGTCAGCAGCCCGCGACCAGGCAGGGCCGACACCGCAATGCCTGGGCCAGCTATCAGATGCGAAAATACCTGCCGTACGTCGACAGGATGACGACCGTCTGCGATGGAATTGCTGATGAGTATACGAAGTCCTTTCACGTTTCGAGGCCGGAAGTCATTGTCAATGCAGTGCCCTTCCAGGATCTCAAGCCGGTCGAAAGAAGCGACGGAAAGATACTTCTCGTCCACCATGGAATATCAGCACCACTTAGGAAGATCGAAGAAACCATCAAGGCTATGTGCCTTCTGGACGAGCGTTTTGAACTGCACCTTTACCTCGTTCAGACAGATCTAGGATATCACTCCTATCTGGTCAACCTCGCGAAGGGAAATGAGCGCATTGTCTTTCACGAGCCCGTCCCGATGTCGATGATACCGGCAACCTTGAACCGCTATGATATCGGAATTGCCATGTTCCCTCCTGTCACCTTCAACCTTAAGCACGTACTTCCAAACAAGTTTTTTGAGTTCATCCAGGCCAGGCTTGCCGTCGCCATAGGGCCCTCACCTGAAATGGAAGCCTATGTTGAGAAATACCATCTAGGACTCATCGCTGCTGATTTTACTGCCGACGCTCTGGCCGAGGGGCTTTCGGCACTTACTCTTTCTGACGTTGCAAGCTACAAAAAAAATGCGGGCCTCCATGCCATGGAACTATCTGCAGGGACTGTAATGGATCGTTTCAAGGAAATTGTGAGGGAGCTGCTTTGAGGCCTGATTCTGGCTTGCCTTTCCGCAAACCGCAGTATTGGGCAATTCTTCCACTTTTTATGCTTTGTGCTTTGCCTATTGCGGCCCAGGTTGGCATCAATAGCCTCTCAGATGAATATCTTGACCTTCTGTCCCTCAAGGGCCTCGTCGAGCGTCCCTATCTTTCCTACCGGACAAGGTCGGAACTTCGCTGGGACTGGGCTGCGATCAAGGCTCGGCCAGGGGATATGACTATTCCGCAAGAACTCTCCGACCTGGATGGTCGCAACCTTTTCCTGCCTGAATTTCGCCTGTTCTCCAGCTACAACCTGAATCGTCCCCAAGGCTACAATGATGGGCTGTTGTGGCAGGGGCGGGGCTATAACGGAACAGCTGAAGCCGGCTTCTCCCTGGGTTCAGACTACCTCTCGTTTGACTTCCATCCAAATATTGCTTTTTCTGAAAACGCCTCTTTTGAGACAATGCCGGGAACCAATCCCTATTCCTACTTCTGGGCAGCAGGGGTCGATGCACCGCAGCGCTTTGGAGATAAGCCCTATACTGACTGGGACTGGGGCGACAGTGCGGTCAGGGCTACATTGCCTCCCTTTTCGCTTGCAGGGCTCGACATCAATGTTCCGCTTACCATTGGATTTGGGACAGAGGCGCTTTGGCTCGGGCCTGCCCGACTTAACCCAATACTGCATTCCAACAATGCCAAGGGATACCCGCGCCTGGACGCCGGTATAGGAAAAACATCAACTCCCCTCGGAAGCATTGAGGGGCGTGTCTTTGCCGGCCTTCTTGCTGAGTCACCATACTTTGACCAGGATCCGACCAATGATCGGCGGTCCTTATCGGGGATTACAGCTTCTTTTGAACCCGTGATCATTCCTGGGCTCACGGTGGCTGTGCATAGAACAATGCTTTCCTTCTATTCCACCCAGCAAATGTGGAATGACGTACGGACCGTGGCCTGGCCCTTTATAAAATGGAGCTTTGGCCATGACGAAAGTGACCAGCGTTTTAGCATGAGCTTCGACTATGTGTTAAGGCCTGTGGGTTTCGAACTCTATCTTGAGTGGGCACGGAACGATTTCAGCCCAAACCTGGACTACCTTTGGCGCTATCCCTTTCATAGCTATGGCTGGACCATGGGTCTAAGGAAGGTATTCGGCGAGGCATCCGATGTCTGGTGGAGCCTTCTTGAAATCGAGGCTACAGAACTCGAATCTTCGAGGGATTATGAGTTGTTATGGCCATATTCATTCTATGGCCACGGCATAGTACGTCAAGGTTATACCCAGGAAGGTCAGTGGCTGGGAGCAGGGATAGGGACGGGTTCCAATGCCCAGACGCTGAGCTGGTCACTCTTTGGAGCTCCAGGACGGATAAAGCTAGCGCTGGCAAGAGTCCAGAAAGATAACGATTATGTCTGGTTCAAGCATTTTTATGAGGGCCTTGCCGCGCGCCGGCTCGATGAATTCCTCTTCAATGTCCAGCTGATAGCGAGTGCCTCCCTGGCCTTTGCCCTGTCGCCAGGCTTTCTCTTGACCCTGGAAGCCAGCGGCTCGCGAGAGGGCAACCCCCTTTACAACCCGGACATGGTAACTGGTGCCAGCGCTACGGTCTTCGACGCCTCTGCCCGCATCTACCTCAGCTGGAGCGGCGGCGCAGTCTTTTTCTAAATAGTACCCAAGGACTATGGAGCTCATGTATGGCAGATGGACAAATAGACTGGAAAGTAAAGCTATTCAGGCTTAATTATGATGAGCGTGAAGTAGCTGCGGTCAAGGCGGTCCTTGAGTCGGACTGGCTTACCATGGGTCAGCGGACAATGGATTTCGAGGAAGCCTTCGGGACAATGCTGGGCCAGGGTGCCCGCTGCCTGGCTGTGGCAAACGGAACGGCAGCCCTCCACATTTCCGTATTGGCCTCGGGAATAGGTCCGGGCGACGAGGTGATCGTTCCCTCCCTGACCTTTATCGCCGATCTCAATGTTGTGCGCGTGGCCGGGGCTGATGTCGTTCTGGCCGACATCACATCGAAGACGGACTGGGCCATGGACCCCGCCGATATCGAGCGAAAGATTACCAAGAAGACGAAAGCCGTCCTTATTGTTCACTACGCGGGCTATGCCTGTGATATGGACAGTATTGTAGATATCTGCAACCGGAATAATCTGCTGCTCATCGAGGACTGTGCCCACTCTCCAGGAGGGGAATACAAGGGCCGCAAACTGGGTACCTTTGGAACTTTCTCTGCCTGGTCCTTCTTTTCCAACAAGAACATTACGGTCGGCGAGGGTGGCATGGTGGCTACCCGTGATGCTCTTGCCTGGCAAAAGTGCAAGAACCTCCGTTCCCATGGCATGACCGTGGCGAGCTTCGACCGACTCAAGGGTCGGGCGATAACCTATGACGTGCTTGAGCCTGGTTTCAACTATCGCATGGACGAAATCCACGCAGCCCTTGGTCTTGTACAGCTCGACAAACTTGCAAGCGCCAACGCACTGCGCGGGAAGATCACTGAACGGTATTTTTCCCACCTGGACGGCCTCGCCGGCCTGAGCCTGCCCTTCAGGCACTTCGATAGGGGCCTGCCTACCTGGCACATCATGCCCCTCCTTCTTGCCGACGGAATCGACCGCCAGGCCATCGTGGATTCGCTCAAGGCAGAGGGCATCCAGACAAGCGTCCACTATCCCGCCATCCAGAATTTCACAGCCTACAAGGGTCATGTCAGCCCAACAGCCCTGTCCCAATACGTGTCCGACCACGAACTTACCCTGCCGATCTTTCCGACCATGAGCGATTCCGAAGTGGATCTGGTTTCTGATGCACTTATTCGGGCTCTCGCACGTGAACAAGGGAAGGCCTGAAATGGACCCGATACTCCAGATCATCGGAAGGGACAGGCCACTTTTCGAAGCTGACATTGCAGCAAGGGACGCGGAGCTCCGGCAATTGGTTGAGGGAAGCCGCTTCCTTGTCATTGGCGGCGCTGGGTCCATAGGCCAGGCGGTGACCCGTGAGATATTCAGGCGCAAGCCTCGTCTCCTTCACGTGGTGGACATCTCCGAAAACAACCTTGTCGAACTGGTGCGCGATATCCGCTCCTCGCTGGGATATATAGAGGGAGAGTTTGCGACCTTTGCCATAGACGCAGGCAGCGGAATATTCGATGCCTTTATGCGAAGTGGACCTGGCTACGATTACGTTCTCAACCTTTCAGCCTTAAAACATGTAAGAAGCGAAAAGGATCCCTGGACCCTCATGCGGATGATCGATGTCAATGTGTTCAATACTGATAAGACCATGCTGCAGGCCAAGGCCCGGGGAGCGCGGAAGTACTTCTGCGTATCGACCGACAAGGCCGCCAATCCAGTAAATATCATGGGTGCATCGAAGCGCGTCATGGAGCTTTTTTTGATGCAAAGAAGCTTTGACTTGCCTGTATCGACGGCACGTTTCGCCAATGTCGCCTTTTCGGATGGGAGTCTACCCTATGGCTTTAACCGCAGGATAGAAAAGGATCAGCCTTTGGCTGCCCCGAATGATGTCCGGCGCTACTTTGTTACCCCCCGCGACTCTGGGGAGCTCTGCCTTATGTCCTGCCTTCTCGGCCAGAACCGTGAGCTCTTCTTTCCCAAGCTTATGGGAGAAGAGAACCTCATCACCTTTTCGGAGATCGCTGCCCGCTATCTCCGGCGTCTGGGCTATGAGCCTGTGGAGTGTGCTACGGAGGAAGAGGCCCGTGCCCGTGTCCCCGAGCTCAAGATGCAAAAAAAATGGCCTGTGTACTTCTTTCCGAGCGACACTACCGGCGAAAAGGACAGCGAGGAATTTTTCACAGCGGGAGAGAAACTCGATCTCGATCGTTTTAACTCACTTGGCGTGATCATGAACGAAGCACCCGGCAAAGATGGAGCGGCACAGGCCCTTGTCGAAACCTTTGAAACCCAGATCAAGGCCATGCGCGAGCGAGGAAGCTGGAGTCGGTCAGAGCTCGTGGATTTATTCAAGTCAACCCTCCCTGAACTTCGCCATTTGGAGACAGGCAAATTCCTCGACGGGAAAATGTAAATGCAGACGCTTGCCCTTATCGGATGTGGTCGGATCAGTTTCAAGCATATAGAGGCTGCGATCAAGAATGCTGAACGTCTCCGCCTTGTCGCTTGCTGTGACCCCCGTATCGATCGAGCCAGTGCCAAGGCTGAGGAATATCGAAGGGCATTTCCCGAAGCTGCTGTGGCTGTCTATTCTGACTATAAGGACATGCTAAACAAGGAAGAGCCGGAGATCTGTGCAATTGCGACAGAATCGGGCTGTCATGCACGCATATCCATCGACTGCTCTGCTGCGGGTTCGCATGTCCTGTGTGAAAAACCGATGGCGCTTTCCACGACCGACGCAGATAATATGATTGCGGCAGCTCATGCGGCGGGTAAGTCCCTGACGGTATGCTTCCAAAACCGCTTCAACTCGCCCGTCCAAAAAGCCCACAGGGCCCTCGAAGCTGGGCGCTTCGGCCGAATGCTCCACGGGGCAGTACAGATTCGCTGGAACCGAGGGGCTGCTTATTATTCCGAAGCGCCCTGGCGAGGCACCTGGGCCCTTGATGGCGGCACCCTGATGAACCAGTGCACCCACGGCATTGACCTCCTTCAGTGGATGATGGGCGAAGATGCGCTTCGGGTCCAGGCTGCTACACGGCGCTATCTCAGGCCTATCGAGGCAGAGGACTTTGGCGCGGCTATTGTAGAATTTGCCTCCGGGGCAGTAGGAATCATAGAGGGAACGGCAGATGTCTATCCGACAAACCTCAATGAAAGCCTTTCGCTTTTCGGCACGACTGGCACGGTTGTCATAGGTGGTCTGGCAGTCAATCGCATTGAGACCTGGCGCTTTGCAGATTCAGGATCAGTAGGGGATACCGAGAATCTTGTGCTTGATCCCTCTGAAAAAGACCCACCCTCGGTGTACGGTTTCGGGCATTCTGCCCTCTATGCCGAGCTTCTTGATGCCATTGAAGCGGGTCGCGATACCCTGGTAAGTGGGACGGGGGGAAGAAAGGCCCTTGAAATCATCCTTGCTATCTACCAATCGCAGAAGACTGGAAAGGCAGTCGACCTACCTACATGCTTTTCCACTTCCGAGATGGAAGGCTATTTCGGGGGATGAGGGTAGCAGCTGGCATCAAGAAGACTCTCCATTCCCTGAAATTGCTCACTGAGATACTAAGACTAAAGATTGTTGATATACACATGGGCGTCGGTCCCGAGGACGAGGCCATTCGTGCTTCATTCAATGCCCCTCACCGCCGCATTCCCCTCATCAGGAAAAAGACCATTGGCGTTGCACTTATAGACGCGTCTGCCTATGGCAGCGGGGCAGCCTATCTGGTGGCCAGGAATGGCAAGAACTCTGCGGCCTACTTCGCACGGAAGGCCGGCCGCGCAGGATATTCAGTGCGCAGCTTTGATCCAAATGCTGAAGTCGATGCCATCCATGCAATCAATATCTCCCTGTCAGAACGACAGGGTAAGCCCATGCTTGCAAGCCATACCCGGAAGGAAGAATCCTTTTCCGTTCCAGCATCGCATCGATGGTACGGTGTTTTTTCACCCGAGGGCAGCCTGGTCGGCTACATCGAGGTAATCGAGAGTGGAGAACTGGCAATAATCAACCGGATACTCGGTCATGGGGCCCATCTCGACCATGGCATAATGTATCAGGCGGGAACCTATGCCATGTGCGACATAATCGACCGTGGGGACTGCCCTTGGATCCTCTACGACACCATGTACGGTGCGAGCGAAGGCCTGAAGCTTTTTAAGCGCCGTCTGGGTTTTGAAGCCTATAGGGCCCGGTGGCATTGAATGTCCGGAAAGATCACGGACAGGATACGATCCGATTACTTCCTGGGCTCGCGCTTCGGCGAGTATCGCCACATGCTGGAAACCTTCAAGGAGCATGGCTACACTTTTTTGACGGTAGAACAGCTTGCCGGGCGTTTTCTTGCCGGCAGCTCACCACAGGGCCGGGTCTGCGTCCTTCGACACGACATCGATACCGATCCCGGGGCAGTGCCCCATTTTCTTGATGTTGAAAAAGCCTTAGGTATTGTTTCTTCCTACTATTTCAGGCTCTGTACCTGGAATGATCGACTGGTCGCTCTGGCTACGGCTGCGGGTGCCGAAGTATCGTATCACTTTGAGGAACTCGCTCAGATCGCGAAAAGATCAGTGTGGCAAAGCGCAGGGGATGCCGTCTCTGGCATGGCTCACAGCAGGCAGGCCTTTCTTGAAAATCTGACGAGCCTTCGACGCCGATCGGGCAATCCCATAAAAACTGTGGCATCCCACGGCGATTGGATCAACAGGAAACTTGGGATTGCAAACCAGATGATCCTCGAGGATGAAGACTTCCGGAACGAGTGTGGAATCATCTGCGAGGCCTATGACCCTTGGTATCAAGCCCTTCCGGACTCCAACTTTTCAGATGACTGGTGGCCTGAGCTTTGGAAGTGGTCGAGCCCTGAGCGTGCCCTGGCAGATGGGGCTAGAACGGTCTTCATCCTTGTCCATCCACGGCGCTGGCGGAGCGCTGCCCTGGCCAACACGGGCGAAAGCCTGGGAAGGGTCGTGGAAGGCCTTCAGTATAGTTTGAAATCAAGGCTGCTTGCGGGCAGCTTGAGTGGCAGGGGATGATGAAGGTTCCTTTCTATGATTCCACACGCGAATATTCGCTTCGAAAAGATGAGTTTGACAGTGCCGTGACGAACGTGATGTCCCGCGGGGACTTTATTCTTGGCTCTGAGGTAGCGGAGTTCGAAAAAGAATCTGCAGCCTGGCTTGGCGCCAAGCATGCCATCGGCGTCGCATCTGGTTCTGATGCGCTTGTTCTCGCTGCCGATATTCTTGGCTTCCGCGATGGTGCCGAGGTTCTCACTCCTACCTTTACCTTCTTTGCCTCGACAAGTTGTGTCGCCCGATTGGGTGGTAAACCCGTCCTCGTCGATCTGGACGAGGAAAGCCTTGAAATGGACCTAGTAGACGCCGAGCGCAGGCTCACAAAGGCTACAAGGGGAATCATTCCAGTACATCTTTTCCTGCAGCCGACTCCCATGGAAGAGGTAATGATCATGGCCCGAAGGCATGGACTCAAGGTACTTGAGGATGCCGCAGAAGCCTGGGGAATGGAATCGAGAATCGGAGCGGTATGGAAAAAGGCCGGCACTATGGGGGATATCGGCATCTACTCCTTTTTCCCGACCAAGACCCTGGGAGCCTACGGTGATGCGGGGCTTATCACGACCAATGACGATGAGCTTGCGAAAAAAATCCGGAGCTACCGCACGCATGGAAGTTCGGTAAAATATCATCACGACTACATTGGCTACAATTCTCGGCTTGATACCATGCAGGCTGCGATACTGAGGCTCAAGCTCAAGACGACAGATCAGGCCATTGCTGCCAGGGCCCTTCATGGCAAACATTATGACGAGAGGCTTTCTCGGATACCCGGGCTTCGATTTCCAAAGGTTCTCCAAGGCAGCAAACCCGTATACTACGTGTACAATATCCTGGCTCCCCGTCGCGACGACCTGGCCCAACATCTCAAGGAAAAGGGCATAGGCTGGTCGATCTACTACCCCGTTCCCCTCCATCTCCAGAAGTGTTTCGCCTATCTCGGCTACAAAGAGGGCGATTTTCCGGTAGCAGAGCGGGTCTCAAAGGAGATACTGGCATTGCCGATGTATCCTGAGCTGCGCGACGATGAGGTCGACTGCATTTGCGACGAGATCGCAGCCTTCTACGCGAGGCAAAGAGTTGAGTGACAGCGAAATCATTACTGTGCCTTGTGTGGGAGGAGATTACAGGAAGCATGAGTCTGCCTACGTAGATGCGGGTGCCCATGTTGGCCCAGGTAGCAGGATCTGGCATTTCAGCCATGTCATGCCCGGGGCCAGGATTGGACAGAAATGCTCAATTGGGCAAAACGTCAATGTGGGGAGCAAGGCTGTTCTCGGCGATGGCGTCAAGGTCCAGAACAATGTTTCCATCTATGACGATGTAGTCATCGAGGACGACGTATTCTGCGGCCCTTCCTGTGTTTTTACCAATGTGATCAATCCACGCGCCTTTGTCGAGAGAAAGCATGAATACAGGCAAACCCTTGTGAAAAAGGGCGTTGCCATCGGGGCTAACGCGACCATCGTCTGTGGCGTGACGCTTGGAGAATACAGCTTTGTCGGTGCAGGTTCAGTAGTAACCCGAGATGTCCTGGCCTACTCGATGGTCTATGGAAGTCCTGCGAGGGCCCGTGGGTGGATGTGCCGCTGTGGGGTCAAGCTTGGGGATGACCTTTCGTGCAAAGAGTGTGGCGCTGCCTATGTTCGCCAGGCTGAGGGTATTGCGCCCAAGGTTGTCCGGGAGTGAGGGTCTGCCAGGTAACTACCGTCCACGGTCGCTATGATACAAGGATTTTTTTGAAGGAATGTCGCTCCCTTTCCCGAGCTGGCTACGATGTTACGCTCGTAGTCGCTGATGGCAGGGGCAATGAAAGCAAAGATGGCGTCCACATTGTCGATATTGGCAACAAGCCACGAGAGAAGATTTCGCGCATGCTCTTTTCCCTGCGCGTCATGCGCAGGGCATTGCAGAAGATAGATGCGGAGGTCTTTCATTTCCACGATCCTGAGCTCCTCCCTGTGGCAAGCGCCTTCGCGAAGGCAGGCCGCAAGGTAATCTACGATTCGCACGAGGACCTTCCCCGGCAGCTGCTAGCCAAGGATTGGGCGCCTCGCTGGCTCCTTAGGTTGATTGCACCCCTTATGGAGGACTACGAGAATGGCGTTGCAAGGCGAATCAGCGCAGTAATCGCCGCTACCGAGGGCATTCGTGATCGCTTTTCCGCGATTGGGGCAAACTCCTCCCTTGTGCGGAACTATCCTATCGCTGAGGAATTCGCAGCTCACGATGCCGCTGGGCCTGTGTCCGGAAC